>DATIWI010000089.1:0-60049 GCA_035519475.1 Opitutaceae bacterium | reverse complement strand
CGATGAAGAATGGGCGCAAACTGATCGGGGAACTCGGCGCCCTGCGGCCGCAGGCGGTCTATTTCCGCGCCCACAACCTGCTGTGCACCGGAGACGGCACGCCGGCGCTGAAGTGGGGCAGCACCAACGCCTACACCGAGGCTGCGCAGGGCCGGCCGGTCTACGACTGGACGATCGTCGACGGGATCTTCGATACTTATCGCGCGGCGGGCGTGCGGCCCTATGTCGAGATCGGCTTCATGCCCAAGGCGCTTTCCGTCAAGCCGGAGCCCTATCAGCATCACTGGACGCCGGCGGCGAAATACGAAGAGATCTACACGGGCTGGGCTTATCCGCCGCAGGATTACGCCCAGTGGGCGGAACTCGTGTACCAATGGGCGCGACATTGCGTCGAGAAGTACGGCCGCGCCGAGGTTGAGCAGTGGTTTTGGGAAACCTGGAACGAGGCCAACATCCCCTACTGGCGCGGCACGCCGGAGGAGTTCCGCAAGCTCCATGACTTCACCGCCGCCGCGGTGCGGCGGGCGCTGCCCACCGCGCGCGTGGGCGGGCCCGACAGTGCGGGCAGCGGCGGCCAGTGGATGCGCGACTTTCTCGACCACTGCCTGCGCGGAACAAACTACGCGACCGGCGGGCAGGGCACGCCGGTCGATTTCGTGTCGTTTCACGCCAAGGGCGCGCCGGTGTATGTCGACGGCCACGTGCGCATGGGCATCGCCAACGAACTCCGCACCGTGGACGACGGCTTTGGGATCATCGCCTCGTATCCCGAGTTGAAAGGCACGCCCATCATCATCGGCGAGTGCGACCCCGAGGGGTGCGCCGCCTGCCAGGGCCCGCAGCTCGCCTACCGCAACGGCACGATGTATTCGAGCTATACCGCCGCGAGTTTCGCCCGGATCCTGGACCTGGCTGAACACCACGGGGTAAACCTCGAGGGCGCGCTCACCTGGGCTTTCGAATTTGAGGGCCAGCCGTGTTTCGCCGGTTTTCGTTCGCTGGCCACCAACGGCATCGACAAGCCGGTGCTCAATGTCTTCCGCCTCTTCAGCTTGATGTCGGGCCGGCGTGTCGGCGTACAGAGCTCCGGCGCCGTGCCGCTCGAAAGCATCCTCCAGGACGGCGTGCGCGGGGGGCCCGATGTGTCGGCGCTGGCGAGTCTCGACCACGACCGACTCTGCATTCTCGTCTGGCATTATCACGACGATGATGTGCCGGGGCCCGACGCCGCGGTGACGCTGGTCGTCGCCGGCCTGCCGGCGGCTGCGGCCGCCGCGCGGCTCACGCACTACCGGATCGACGCCACGCACAGCAACGCCTTCACCGCGTGGCAGCGGATGGGCTCCCCGGCGGCGCCGACGCCGGAGCAATCCGCGCAGCTGGAGGAAGCCGGCCGCCTGCAGCTGTTGGCCGCGCCGGGAACGCTCGAGGTCCAGGGCGGTGCCGCCACGGTCGAATTGGCTCTCCCTCGCCAGGCGGTCTCGCTGCTGGTGTTCGAGTGGTGATAAGCTCCCGCGCGATGCACCCGAAGCCAACCGCCGCTCAGAATCTGCCTGATCGGCGCGATTTTCTGCGTCGCGTCGTGGTGGGCGGAATGCTCGCGGCGGCTGCGGGTCCAGCGGCCGGGGCGGGGGAGGCTCGGGCCCCGGCGTCGCCGTCGGCCGATGATCGCGCCTATTGGTTGCGGATGATGCGTCGCGTCTGTGAGCCGGTGCTCAGCCACTTGGCCACGGGCACGCTGCGGGCGCAGATGCCGGTGGAGGCACCCGCCGCGGCGGCGGATCGACCCCGCAGCGATTTCAGCCACTTGGAGGCCTTCGGGCGCACCGTGGCGGGCGCCGCCCCCTGGCTGGAGTTGGAGGAACCGGAGGGCGCCGAGGCGGCCGATCGCGCGCGGTGGCGGGAACTCGTGCACCGCGCATTGAACCAGGCCACCAATCCGGCGTCGCCCGACTGCCTGAATTTCTCGCGTGGCGGCCAGCCGCTGGTCGACGCGGCCTTTCTCGCCTATGGTCTGCTGCTGGCCCGAAAATCTCTCTGGGATCCGTTGCCAGCGGAAGTGAAGGCCCGGCTTTTGGCGGCGCTCCGCTCCACGCGGGACGTCGCGCCGCCGAACAACAACTGGCTGCTCTTCCCCGCGATGATCGAGACGTTTTTCGCGGTCGCCGGCACGAGCTGGCGCGAAGACGTCGTGGACCGCGCCGTGCGGGCGCACGAAGCGTGGTACCAAGGCGACGGCACTTATGGCGACGGGCCGGAGTTCCACTGGGATTATTACAACAGCTATGTCATCCATCCCTTCCTGGAGACGATCCTGCGCGAGCTCCGCGGCCGGACGGATCGCTGGGCGTCCCTGCTTCCACGGGTTCTGCGCCGCGCGGGGCGCTATGCCGCCGTCCAGGAGCGCTTGGTCGGCCCGGACGGCACCTTCCCGCCGCTCGGCCGCTCGCTGGCCTACCGCTGTGGCGCTTTTCACCACCTCGCCCACCAGGCCTTTCGCGACGCGCTGCCGCCGGCGGTCACTCCCGGACAGGCGCGGTCGGGCCTGGCGGCGGTGATGCGCCGCACGCTGGAGCCGGAAGGCACGTTTGACGCTGACGGCTGGCTGCGCGTCGGGCTGGCCGGGCACCAACCGTCGCTCGCCGAGCCCTACATCAGCACGGGCAGTCTTTATCTCTGCGCCTTGGTGTTCCAACCGTTGGGTTTGCCGGCGGCGCATCGCTTTTGGTGCGATGGGTCGGCCGATTGGACGCAGCGCCGGATCTGGTCGGGAGCGGACCTGCCCCCCGACCAGGCGCTGAAAGGAGATTGATTTTCCGGAAGCCTTGATACCCATTGAATCCATGAAAACCCCGGCACGCCGTCATTCCTGTGTGGCTGCGCTTCTGGCAGTCGCTGCCTGTCTTCCTGCGGCCTTCGCGGAGCCCGCCGCGCCGGCGGCCCCCGTGACCGCGACGCTGGTCCTCAAGGCCGATCAGCCCGGTCCGGTCATCAGTCGCAACATCTACGGCCAGTTCGCCGAGCACCTCGGCCACTGCATCTATGGCGGCATCTGGGTGGGGGAGGGTTCGCCGATCCCCAACACCCGCGGCATTCGCAACGACGTCGTCGCCGCCCTGCGCGAGCTTCACGTGCCCAACGTGCGCTGGCCGGGCGGCTGCTTCGCGGACGAGTATCACTGGAAGGACGGCATCGGCCCGCGGGCGCAGCGGCCCAAGATGATCAACACCCACTGGGGCGGCGTGGTCGAGGACAACAGCTTCGGCACGCACGAGTTCATGGACCTGTGCGAGCAAATCGGGACCGAGCCCTATGTCTGCGTCAACGTGGGCAGCGGCTCGGTGCAGGAGGCGATGGAGTGGATCGAATATATGACCTCGGATGCGAGTTCGCCCATGGCTAACCTGCGCCGCGCCAACGGCCGCGATCAGCCGTGGAAGGTGCGCCTCGTCGCGGTCGGCAACGAGAGCTGGGGCTGCGGCGGGAACATGCGGCCGGAGTTCTACGCCGACAATTTCCGGCGCTACAATACCTTCCTCAAGGACTACCCGGGCAACCGCCTCTATCGCGTGGCCGGCGGCTCCAACGGCGACGACCTGAACTGGACCGAGGTGCTCATGGCCATGGCGGCGCGGCAGATGGACGGCCTCTCGCTCCATTGGTACACGCTGCCGAGCGGCAGCTGGCAGGGGAAGAAGGGATCCGCGACCGATTTTGACGAGGCAGCCTGGATCGCGACCTTCCGCCACACCCTCCACATGGAGGAACTGGTGACCAAGCATTCGGCCATCATGGACAAGTACGATGCGCCGAAGCGCGTGGGTCTGATCGTGGACGAATGGGGCACCTGGTACGACGTCGAGCCGGGCACCAATCCGGGTTTTCTCTACCAGCAGAACACGCTGCGCGACGCGGTCGCGGCCGGAATCAATCTGCACATCTTCCAGCGACACGCCGACCGCGTCGCCGGGGCCAACATCGCCCAGATGGTGAATGTGCTGCAGGCGATGATCCTGACCGACGGACCCAAAATGGTCCGCACGCCGACCTACTGGGTCTTTGAGATGTTCCGCGTGCATCAGGACGCCACCTCGCTGCCGGTCGAGCTGACCGCGCCCGACTACACGCTCGGCGACCAGGCGATGCCGGCGGTGAGCGCCGCGGCCTCGCGCGACAAGGCCGGCAAGGTGCATTTGTCGCTCGTCAACGCCGACCCGCATCACGCGGTCGCGATCAACGCCTCCCTGGCGGGTTTGGCGGCGAAATCCGTCACCGGCCGCATCCTGACCGCCGCGACGATGGACGCGCGCAACACCTTCGAGGCGCCGGATGCGGTGCACCCGGTGCCGTTCACCGGCGCCAGTCTCGCGGGCGCCACGCTCACGGTCGCGCTCCCGGCGAAGTCCGTGGTCATGCTGGAACTCAACTGAGCTAGGCGATTCGCCAGGCGGTGAACGACCCAATGCCTCAATCTCGAGCAACGTCGTCCGCGGGCGTACCGGTTGAAGTCCCCTCTTGAGAGGGGTGGCGTTCTGCTGGGCAGCAGAACGCCGGGGTGTGTCAGTGCCGATTTAGATGCTTCACTATGATCCAGAACTGAAGCGGCTCGCCCGCCAATTGCGCCGGCAGAGTACTCTGGCCGAGGTATTGTTGTGGCAACACCTGAAGGGTCGAAAACGGCGCGGCATTGATTTTCACCGGCAGAAACCCATTGACCAGTTCATCGTCGATTTCTTTGCACCCGGGTTGATGCTGGCGGTGGAGATCGATGGTGATTCACATCGATTCAAAGAGCAGGAGGAAATTGAACGGCAGCGAGAGCTGGAGGCTTTGGGGATTCGTTTCCTGCGCTTTAGTGACCGCCAGGCAAAAACCAATATCGACGGCGTCGTTCAGGAGATTGACGATTGGATCGAGAACCGAGTGAGCGATGAAAAGACCAAGCCTGAATACACACCCCGGCCTGCGGCCACCCCTCTCAAGAGGGGATTTGACTAACGGCCCGCCGTGTCCGCTCAAAGCCCAATACGCGGGGAGAGCCACCTCCGATCACATATGCCGAGTCCCATCACGTTGATTCGTGGGGGGAGGAATCCGCGGTTGCGCGGATCGACAACGCGCTCTGCTGTGGTTTTCGCGGTCGCCGTGTCGCTCGTTGGTATGCTTCGCACTGCTGAGCCCGCCACGGCAGTGGCGGAAGCGCCGCCCGGCAAGCTGGCGCCCAAGCCCCTGTTCCGCGATCCGATCTATGACGGCGCCGCGGATCCGGTGGTAATCTGGAACCGTGAGGAGAAGAAATGGTTCATGTTCTACACCAACCGGCGGGCGAATCTGCCGGACGACCAGATTACGCAGGTGACCTGGGTGCACGGCACACGCATCGGGATCGCCGCGTCGGCGGACGGCGGCGCAACCTGGACCTACCGCGGCACCGCGGACATTGATTACGGCCAACCCGATTACACCCAGTGGGCACCCGAGGTGGTCGAGGCAGACGGCACCTACCACATGTTCCTCACCGTCGTGCCGGGGATCTTCAATGATTGGAACCACCCGCGCGACATCATCCATCTGACCAGCCGCGACCTCCTGAGGTGGAAATACGAGTCCACGTTGAAGCTGTCCTCCGACCGCGTGATCGATCCCTGCGTGCACCGCCTCGCGGACGGCACCTGGCGGCTGTGGTATAACAACGAGCGCGACCACAAATCGATCTACTTCGCGGACAGTCCGGATCTGCGCACGTGGACGGACCGCGGCAAGGTGGACGGGGTGGGCGAGCGGCCCGGCGAGGGGCCGTTCGTTTTCCGGTGGAAGGGACATTACTGGATGCTCGTAGATGTCTGGCACGGCTTGGGCGTGTACCGGTCGGACGATGCGCGGCACTGGATCGCGCAGCAAGGCAACCTGCTGGAGCAGCCCGGCACGGGTGCGGACGACAGCGCCAATGGCGGCCATGCCGGCGGGGTGGTGAGCGGCGGTCGCGCCTGGTGCTTCTACTTCGTCCATCCCGGCCGGATGGGCACGATTCCCGTTGGCGCGCGGGAAGGCTACGAGCGGCGCCGGAGCTCGATCCAGATCGTTGAGCTCAAGTTCGCGGACGGCAGGATCACGTGCGACCGCGACGAACCGACGTACGTCGACCTGCGACCGCCGGCCGCGGATGGTTCCGCGGCACGACCATGAATATCCGCCGGCGCCTCATTCTCAGCGCGATCGCAATTCTCGGTCTTGGCTGCGTCGCCGCGCCGGCCGGATCCAAGCCGCGCGTCGTGGTCCTCACCGACCTTTCGAACGAACCCGACGATGAGGAATCGCTGGTCCGGTTTCTTGTCTACGCGAACGAATACGACGTCGAGGGTCTGATCGCGACCACCTCCACGTGGCTGCGGCAGGGCCCGCGCGAGGACCTGATCCGGCGCGACCTTAAGGCCTATGCCGAGGTGCGGCCGAACCTGCTCCGGCACGCGCCGGGGTTTCCGGAGGCCGACGCCCTGCTGGCGGTCACGGGCACCGGCCAGACCGGTTACGGCATGGATGCGGTCGGCGAGGGAAGGAGCACCGGCGGCTCGAGGCTCCTCGCCACGGCCGTGGATCGCGCCGACGAGCGCCCGGTCTGGGTGCTCGTCTGGGGCGGCGCGAACACCCTGGCCCAGACGCTGTGGGACGTGCGCGCCGCACGGAGCGCGGCGGAAGTCGACCGGCTGGCAGCGCGGTTGCAGGTCTATTCGATCTCGGATCAGGACGACGCCGGACCCTGGCTGCGCCGCGAGTTCCCCGGGCTGTTCTACATCGTCTCGCCGACGCGGCCGGACTCCAAGGAGTACTTCCGCGCCACGTGGACGGGCATCTCGGGCGACCGCTTGGACGGCAGCGGGCCTGGATACAAGTTCGAGCTCGTTGACAATCCCTGGCTCGAGGAGCACGTGATCCGGAATCACGGCCCGCTCGGAGCGCTCTATCCTCGGCTCAAGTACATCATGGAGGGGGACACCCCGACCTTTCTCGGCCTGATCGACCACGGGCTGGGCTGGACGATGAGTCCGGCCTATGGCGGCTGGGGCGGGCGCTACGTCCTCTACCAACCGTTGAGCGAGACGCGGCCGATTTGGACCAACAATTCGGACAGCCGAGACACGGTCACGCTCGATGACGGCCGGACAGTGACGTCCGACCAGGCGACGATCTGGCGCTGGCGCGAACAGTTTCAGAATGATTTCGCCGCGCGCATGGAGTGGTGTGTGGCGGATGCGTTCGAGAAGGCGAATCACAATCCGCAGCCGGTCCTGAATGGCGACCGCACCAAGGACGTCCTCAGGCTCAGGGCCAAGGGGGGCACCGAGGTGGCGCTGTCCGCGGAAGGGACGAGCGACCCCGATCGGAACGCGGTGCGGGTGACGTGGTGGATCTATCCCGAGGCCGGCACGGTCAAGGGCGCCGCGCTGACGGCGGCCGAGGGGCTGGCGACCCGCGTGCGCCTGCCGACGGTCTCCATGCCCGGGACGGTGCACGTCATTCTCCAGGCCGAGGACGACGGCACGCCGCACCTGTTCGCCTACCGTCGCGCGGTGCTGGAAGTGACGCCGTGACGCCGTCCGGATTCTACCCCGGCGTGATCGCGGCGACTTCGTAATCGACCACCTCGGGAACAGTGAAGATCACCCGCGCGCCCTCCTGCTGGTGGGGGATCGTGCGCTCGGCGCGCAACAACTCCACGCGCGCGATGGCGCGCCCGCCCGGGATCTCCAGCGTCACGCGCTGCGGCCCGACCGGGTCATTCCGGCGGAGCCAGCCGCGGTGCAGATGCGGGTTGTTGTAGTTGAGCAGGTGCAGGGCGTAGCCGGCCTCGGTTTCCCAGGCGAACAGCTCGACGACGCCCGCGCCCTCCACCGTGACCGTCGAATGGTCGTGCAGGACCCACCGGAGCGCGTTCCGCAGCAACTGCGCGATGTCGGCATTGCCCGAGCGCCAGGCGCTGCGCTCGACGTCGCCCGCGAAATAGATGCGGCGGCTTGGCCCCGCCTCCCGCAGCACCACGGCCGGCGGTTGGGCGGGCGAACCCGGCGGGGCATAGCACATCTCGGGGGGATATCCCGAATAGGCCGGCACGACCGTGAGGATGGGTGACAGGTCGGACGCAGCGATCGGAACGACGTATTGGGCTCCGGGCAGCAGGTTCGTCTCCTCGAATCCGCGGAGGATCTCGTGGCGCTGCCCGATGCGGGCGTACGAGGCGTAGTTCGCGACCGGACCTTGGGTGCCGGCGGTACGGGTGATGCCAAAGATGTCGCCCAACCCGAAATCGCCGCGCGCCCGGCCGCGTTCGTCATAGAGGCTGGTCTCGAAGGTCGCGAGCAGGGATCCGCCGGTCTCCACGTACGCGCGCAGCTGCCGGCATTGTGCATCGCTCAACAACGCCACGTTGGGCAGGACCAAGGCGCGGTACTTGCGCAACCGGTCGGGACCGAGATCGTCCTCGTGCACCAGATCAAAGCAGAAGCGTCCCTCGAGGAGCACGGCGTAGAGGCCCTCCAGAAACTCGGCGGCGCCGCGCCCGGGCCGTCCCTCCGCGCCCGGCGGCGCATAATGGGCATTGGGACGCTGCGCCCAGACAACGCCGAGGTCGGCGAGCGGTTGCTTGTACGTGAAATGGGCGTCGTGGCGGGCCTGCCACGCGAAGAACTCGCGGCCCGCGCGCGGCCACCGCCGATCCTCGCCCAGCCCGGTCTGGCCGCCGAGCCAGTGGTACCAGACGCGCATGCCGCTGGCCGCGGTCTGCGCCATCCACAGCGTGGCCTCGGCGCGGTTCTTCGCGGTGTTGCGCCACCGGATCGCGCCGGTGGCCCAGGCGCCGATGACGCTGGTCGTGGTCCGCCCCTGCATGACGCTATAGGCCACGCGGCCCTGCTGGGCACAGGTCCACGCCGGCATCGCCTCCGCCTCGCGCCCCTGGTTGTCGCAGTTGAACCAGAGGCACTCCGCCGCCAGCGCCCTCAGGTTGGTCTGGGCGCGGAGACCCCAGCCGAGGTTGCCGAAGAAGATGTTGTCCGGATTCTTCTCCCGGGCGATGGCGGTGTAGAGCCGCCACAGCTCGAGGGTGCGCTGCAGATGCCGTTCCTGAAACTCGGGGGTGTCGGGCGCCGGGGCGCTGCGGCAGGCGGCGCAATGGCACTCGGGCAGGTCGGCGAGATAGGGCCAGGCGTTGGTGAAGAGGCCGTCCACGTCGTACCGCGCGTTGATCTCGCGCATGATCGCCGGCATCTGTTCAGAATGGTAAGCGGAGAACGGGCAGGTGTTGAACAGGCCCGGCACCGGCGCGTGCGCCACCGCCCGGCCGTCGGCGTCGCGGCGGTACCAGTCGGGGTGGGCGTCGAGGGCGTCGCCCCACTGCAGGTCGGGGCTGAAGCGCGCGATGACCCGGAGGCCGCGCTGCTTCGCGGCCGCGCAGCACTCGCCGAAAAGATCGCGACCGTTCAGGAATTGCGCCCGCCGGTGGAACGGGATCGCCGTGGGATAGAACGCAACGATGCCGGTGACGCTGACCAGCACGGCGTCGACCTTGAGCTCGGTCCAGGTGTCGGCCCAGGCGTTGACGTCGAGTTCCACCGGGTCGCGCTCGTTGAAGTTCAACTGGCCCACGCGGCGCACGCGCTGGTGCCAGGGACGGCCCGATGGGGCGGTGGCGCCGGCATCCGGAGCGGCGGAGCCGCCGAGTGCCGGTGAGTCCGAGGCGCGGAGAAGCTGGCGGCCGGCGAGCGCCGCGCTGCCGAGGGTGAACACGAATTGGCGCCGATCGAGTTTCATGGGAAGCCGGGGGACGAGGGCGGGGTGGGGGCCGCGGGGAGCAGGCGGTCAGCGGAACAGACCATGGCGACGGGCGATCAGCGCCTGACCGTCAATCACCGCCCGGCCGGCCGGGTGCCGGGCAACGGTGCCGCGAAAGCGCAGGATGCGCAGCGCCCGCTCGTAGCACCGGTCGAGGGGCGGCGCGCCGATGAGGTCGACGTGGGCCGGGGCGCGCGCCACGAGCGGCCCGAGTTCGGCGCCGATGAGCAGGCCGCTGAGGAAATGGCGCCCGGCCGCGGGCGTCGCGCGCCCCAGGAGGCTGCGGACGCGCACGAGAAAACTCGCGTGCAGCAGGTTTTCGCGGGCGCCGGTGCGCACGCCCGCGGCGAATTGCGCCCGGTCCGCGGGCGTCCGCACGTCGCCGTCCGATGCAACGCTGCCCGCGAGGATGCTCCCCCGCGCCAGGAGTCCGAAGAACTCGCCCGTCATGTAGGTGGCGAAGTCGACCGCCTGCGCGCCCGCGATGCGGACGTGCTTGGAGTGCGTGCCCGGCAGCACCGCCACCCGCCGGGCCCCGGTCCCGGCGCCGCGGCTCAGGGCGCCCACCACCTGCGTTTCCTCACCGCGCATGACGTCGGCGGCGGTGCGGACCCCGGAGATCAACAGCAGGGCGCACGGGCAATCACGGGAGGCGGGGAGAAAGTCTGTGCGCAAATCCGAGCCGTCCAACGCAAATGGGGCGCGCGCATAGGGCAGCTCGCACAGGCCGAGGGAGGAGGTGGCCATGCCGGACATCACGAGGGGCAGACGGGCGGCCGGGATTCCCGCCGCGTCAGCGAGGGCGTCGAGGTGTGGGCGCAGGAAGCGCAGGAAGTGCGCGGCGCGCCGGGCGGGGTCCGCCCCCCGCCGCCGCCAGGCGGCGTGCACGGTCGCGATGCCGTCGGCGGTGTGCACCGCCGCCAGCACGCGCGGCGCCGGCCCCCGTACCAGTTGCAGGCGGAAGCTCGAGGTTCCCCAATCGCAGCTGAAGAAGCACCGCGCGGGTGCGGCGGGAGGAGGGCGGCTCATGGTGGCGCGGGGGCGTCGACGGGGCCGACCTCGCCGACCAGAAACAGATAGGAGCAGATGCCGCCGCCGGCAATGGCGGCGATGAACACCAGCGCGGGCGCGAAGCTGCCCTCGCCCACGAGGTAGCCGATGGCGACCGGCACGACCACCGAGGAAAGGTTGCCGCAGAAATTGAAGATGCCGCCGGTGAGGCCGAGGAGATGACGCGGCGCCATGAGGGAGATGAAGACCCAGGTGATGGAGGCCAGGCCGTTGCCGAAGAAGGCGACCGACAGAAAGAAAATCACCGGGGCCCGCCCGGTCACGTAGTTCGCCCCCACGATGGCGGTCGTGAGCAGGAGCCCCGCGATCACCGGGGTCTTGCGGGCGACGCCGGCGGAGACACCGCGCCGCACCAGGAAATCCGAGAGCAGGCCCGAGGTCATGATGCCGGCGAACGCCGCCAGAAACGGGACGGAGCGCAGCCAGCCGGCGGACGCCCCGGTGAAGCCGCGGTATTTCTCGAGGTAGGTGGGAAACCAGGTCAGAAAGAACCAGAGCGCGGAGGTGACGGCGAACTGGCCGAGATAGACGCCCCACAGCCGGCGGTGGCCGCAGGCTTCGCGCAGCGGCTGCAGCAGCCGGCGATCGGCGGACCGGCCCCGCTCTTCGGTCGCTCCGCCGCGGAAAAGGGAGTGGCTGGCGGACGACCCACCCACGGACCCAGGCGGAGCCGGATCGCGGTAAAGCAGATACCACACGAACGCCCAACCGATCCCGACCAGGCCCGTGAACACGAACAGGCCGCGCCAGCCGTAGTGGCGCTGAACCGCGGCCATCACGGGTTGGAGAAACGCCAGTCCGACGAACTGGCCGGCGGTGTAGAAGGCGATCGCCGAAGCCCGCTCCTGCTCGGGAAACCACGCCGTCACGACCCGGTTGTTGATCGGATAGGCGGGGGCCTCGCAGGCGCCCGTGGCGAGACGCAATCCGAAAAGGGCGGCAAAGGTGCCGGCCAACCCTTGCAGCACCGTCGCCAGCGACCAAGCGGCCAGCGTCCCGGCATAGAGCAGGCGCGGGCGCACCTGATCGACGAGCCAGCCACCGGGGATCTGCAGGGCGGCATAGGCCCAGCCGAAGGCCGAAAACACCCAGCCGAGCTCCCGCGCCGTCAGGCCGAGGTCGCGGCCCATCGCCGGCCCGGCCACGGACAGATTGGCGCGGTCCATGTAATTGATCACGACGTTGGCGAACAGCAGCGCGGCGACGCCGAAGCGGGCGCGTTGTGTGGCCGCGGGGAATGCCAGGGAATCGCCCATCGCCCGGGGAGCCGCACCGCCGGCCCCTACCACTCGGCCACGCTGCCGTCGCGGTGGCGCCACACCGGGTTCTTCCAATTGTGGCCGATTTTCGCCATTGCCCGCACGCGCTCCTCGTCGATCTGGATGCCGAGGCCGGGGCCGTCCGGGATCTTGACGAAGCCGTCGGCAAACGCGAACACGCTCCGGTCCGCGAGGTAGTCGAGCAGGTCGCCGCCCTGGTTGTAGTGGAGGCCGAGGCTCTGTTCCTGGATGAAGGCGTTGTGGCAGGTGGCGTCGAGCTGCAGGCAGGCGGCGAGCGCGATCGGCCCGAGCGGGCAATGCGGCGCGGCGGCGACATCGAACGCCTCCGCCATCGCGAGGATCTTCTTGCACTCGGTGATGCCGCCGGCGTGTGACACGTCGGGCTGGATGATGTCGACGTACCCGTCGATCAGGAGCTGCTTGAAGTGCCAGCGGGAGAACATGCGCTCGCCCGTGGCGATCGGAATGCTGGTGGCGGCGGCGAGGTCGCGCAGCGCCTCGTTGTTCTCCGGCAGCACGGGCTCCTCGATGAACATGGGGCGATAGGGCTCGAGGGCCTTCGCCAGCGCCCGGGCCATCGGCTTGTGCACGCGGCCGTGAAAGTCCACGCCGACGCCGACCTGCGGCCCGACCGCCTCGCGCACCGCGGCGAGGCGCGCCACCGCGGCGTCGATGCCGGCGTGGGAGTCGACGATCTGCAGCTCCTCGGTCGCATTCATCTTCAGGGCGGTGAAACCGCCCCCGACGATCGCCCGGGCCGCCGCCCCGACGTCGGCGGGCCGGTCGCCGCCGATCCAGGAGTAGACCCGGATGCGGTCCCGCACCCGGCCGCCGAGCAACTGGTGCACGGGCGCGGCGAGCGCCCGGCCCTTGATGTCCCACAGCGCCTGGTCGATGCCGGCGATTGCGCTCATCAGGATCGGGCCGCCGCGGTAGAAGCCGCCGCGATACATCACCTGCCAATGGTCCTCGATGTTGCGCGGGTCCCGGCCGGCGAGCGACTGCATCAACTCATCGACGGCCGCCTTCACCGTGGCCGCCTTGCCCTCGATGATCGGTTCGCCCCAGCCCGCGATGCCGGCGTCGGTTTCAATCTTCAGGAACAACCAGCGCGGCGGGACGACGAAGAGCTCATGGCCGGTGATTTTCATGGATGAAGAGGGCGGCGGCACCGGAACGTGGAGGCCGCCAGAAGGCGCGGGGCAGCCGCGCCGACGATCGCGTGAGAGGACGTGCAGGCGGACACAGCCGCGACGAATTCTGGCCGGGAAGGCGAAAGAAGCAAGTCGACCCCGGCAACGGGTTTGACCCCGTCCGGCGCGGCGCCGATATCTGGAGGCATGAGCGCGAACGCCCTCCTTACCCTGATGGTGGTGCTGGCCGCCGCGGCGACAGCCGCGCCCGCCCCCACAACCTTTCCGGTGGCCAGTCCGGATGGCCGCCTGGCGGTCGATTTTCATCTGGATGCGTCCGGTGCGCCGCGCTACGCGATCCGGCGCGACGGGGCGCCGGTCCTGGCGGAGTCCCAGCTCGGGCTGGTGCGGGCCGACGCCGATTTCTCCTGGGGCCTCAAGCTGACCGGCGCCTCGGCGGCCGAGCCGGTGCACGATCACTACGAAATCCTGACGTGCAAGCGACGCGTGAATGACTACCGGGCCAACCGCCGGGAGTTCCACCTCGAAGCGGCGGGGGGGCGGAAACTCGATATCATCTTCCAGGTCTCCGACGACGGCGTGGCAATCCGTTATCGTTTTCCCGAGACTGACACCACGGTTCACGAATTGCGTGAGGAGGTGACCTCCTATCATTTCCTGCCCGGCACCCGGGCGTGGCTGCAGCCGATCGCCGTGGCCAAGCAGGGCTGGTCGGCGGCGAATCCCTCATACGAGGAGAATTACGAACAGGACATTCCGGTGGGCACGCCATCGCCGACGGGGGCAGGGTGGGTGTACCCCGCGCTGTTCCAGACGGGTGACACCTGGCTGCTGGTAAGCGAAGCGGGGGTGGGGCGGACTTACTGCGGCACGCGGCTGCGACCCGCCTCGCCGGGCGGCGAGTATCAGGTCGGTTTCGCGGATCCGCGGGAGGTCGTTCCGGGCGGGCCGGCGAATCCGCAATCGGCGCTGCCGTGGACGACGCCGTGGCGGCTGATCGTAATCGGCGACCTGAAGACGATCGCCGAGTCCATGCTCGGCGTGGATCTGGCCCCGCCGGCGTCGCAACCGGCGGACCCCTCAATCCAGCCCGGCAAGGCGTCGTGGAGCTGGCCGTTGCTGAAAGACGGCGCGACGGTCTTCGATGTGCAGAAGCAGTTCATCGACTATGCGGCGGCCATGGGCTGGCGGTACACGCTGATCGACGCGCTGTGGGACCAGCAGATCGGCTACGACCGGATCAAGGAACTGGTCGAATATGCGCGGACCAAGGGCGTGAAGGTGCTGCTGTGGTACAACTCCGCGGGCAATTGGAACTCGGTGCCGATCACGCCGCGCGACAAGCTCCTGACCCATGCCGCGCGCGAGGCGGAGTTTGCGCGCCTCAAGGCGATGGGGGTCGCGGGGCTGAAGGTCGACTTCTTCGGCGGAGACGGGCAGTCGATGATCGACTACTATCTCGATCTGCTCGAGGACGCGGCGCCGTACGGCTTCGCGATGAATTTCCACGGCGCGACACTGCCGCGCGGCTGGGAGCGGACCTATCCGCACCTGATGACGATGGAAGCGGTGCGGGGGCTGGAATACGTCACCTTCGCGCAAGCGAACGCCGACCAGGAGGCGACCCACGCGGCAATGCTGCCCTTCACGCGGAATGTCTTTGACCCGATGGATTTCACCCCGATGGTGCTCGACCAGGTTCCGCGGATCGAGCGCCGCACGACGAGCGGGTTCGAACTTGCGCTGTCGGTCCTGTTCACCTCCGGCGTCCAGCACTATGCCGAGACGCCGGAGGGCATGGCAAAAGCGCCCGATTACGTGCGGGAATTCCTGCAGCACGTGCCGGCCATATGGGATGACGTGAAGTTCCTCGACGGCTTCCCCGGCCGCTTTGTGGTGCTGGCGCGGAAGGCCGAGGGCCGCTGGTTCTTGGCGGGCATCAATGCGGAGGACACGCCGAAGAGGCTGGCGCTCGACCTGACGCCGGTGGCGGCGAGCGGCCGCGGCACGCTCATCACCGACGGCGACGGCGGCAATCTGTCGTTCCGCCAAACGGCCGTCCAGTGGTCGGCCGGAGACAAACTCAATCTCATGCTGGCGCCGCACGGCGGCTTGGTGGCCACGCTCGAGTGATGCCCGCTTGCGCGACGGCGCTTGATGGTTAGCGTTGCGGAATGCGTTGCTCGTCACGGGCTTGGCTGGCGCTGATCTGGATCCTGGGCGGGGGTGGGGGTGCCGCAGCAGCAGAGCCAACCGCCGGAGGGAACGGGCGTGCCGCGACGGCCCCGCCCGAGGCAGCGACGGAGGTGTGGTCGCCGGTGCCGCCGATGGTCAGTGCTCCGCCCGGTCAACCGCCGTCCGACGCGATCGTGCTTTTCGACGGCACGAATCTCGACGCGTGGGAGTCGGTGCGCCCGGATGGCGCGCGGTGGAAGATCGAGGACGGCGCGATGGTGGTCGTGCCGAATCCCCAGCCATGCGACCAGCGCACCAAACGGGCCTTTGGCGACGTGCAACTGCACCTCGAATGGCGGACGCCCGCGGGCGCGACGGGGCGCGGGCAGGATCGCGGCAACAGCGGCGTGTTCTTCATGGGCCTCTACGAGCTGCAAGTCCTGGATTCCTTCGACAACCCGACCTACGTCAACGGCCAGGCCGGGGCGGTCTACAAGGAGCACGCGCCGCTGGTGAATGCCTCGCGTCCCTCCGGCGAGTGGCAGACCTACGATGTCGTGTTCCTTGCGCCGCGGTTTGGTCCGGACGGCGCCATGCTGAAACCGGCGCGCATGACGGTGCTGCAAAACGGCGTGCTGGTGCAGCATGATGTCGCGCTCACCGGTCCGACGCCCAACGGACCGACGTTTCATCGCTCCACGCTGCCGCCCTATGCGGCGCATCCCGCGCGGCTGCCGCTCGTGCTGCAGGACCACCGGCACCCCGTCGCGTTTCGCAACATCTGGATCCGCGAACTCAGCCTGCCGGACAAATGACACGGCCCCGGCCCCGGCGCGGCCGGCCGGCCCGTTGGCGGGCCGCCGATCGCCGCGGCGCCGGAACCGGAGCTCCCCGAACCACGAGCCCATTTCCAAACCCTGATCATGAAACCCCACCACCTGCGATTCAGCGCCGTTTTCGTGGTCGCCAGCATGCTGCCCGGGGCGGCAAAGGCCGCCGAAACCTGGAAGCCGCTCTTCAATGGGCGCAATCTCGACGGCTGGGAGATGTTCATGACCGTCCCGGATCCTTCGTGGGAGGTGCCGGGGCTGAAGCGCGATGCGAGCGGCCGCTACCTCGAGCCGATCGGAAAGAACTCCGATCCGCTGCACGTGTTTACGATCGAGACCGTGGCCGGCCGGCCGGCGATTCACGTCTCCGGCCAGGGCTTCGGCGTGATCACCACCCGGGAATCGTTCGCCAATTTCCACCTCCGCCTCCAGGTGAAATGGGGCGAGCGCAAATGGGGCTCGAAGCTGAACCAGCCGCGGGACGCCGGGCTGCTGTATTTCGTGCACGGCGAGCCCGGCTTCGACCACGCGACGTGGCCGCGGTCGGTGGAATTCCAGATCCAGGAGCACGACATCGGCGACCTATATGCGCTCGGGACCCAGATCACGGTCCGGGCGCGGCCGGAGGGCCGGTGGCGGCTCTACGATCCGCGGGGGCAGCCGACGCTCTTCGTGCAGAAGCCGCCGGTGGGCAATCGGTGCGTGAAGCTCGGCGATCCGGAGAAGCCGAAGGGCGAGTGGAACACCCTTGATCTCTACTGCTTCGGCAGCGACAGCGTGCACGTCGTCAATGGCGTCGTGGTCATGCGCCTGCATCAGGCGCAGCGCATAGATGGGCCGGAGCCCCGGCCGTTGAGCGAGGGCCGGATCAGCCTGCAGACCGAGGGCGCGGAGGTCTATTACCGCGACGTGGAGATCACCGCGCTCGACGCGATACCCGCGGAGTTCGCGGAGAACTGACCGGCCACTGCGAGGCGAGGATATCGGATGAGTTGGGGTCACTTGATTCAATTCCCGTGCGCATGCTGGAAAGGTCGACGTTGGCTGCCGGCAATGCCTCGATCCGAGTCCCGGCGAGCCGCGCGCGCCAACCCGATCAGCCCACCTCCAATGAAACCGACCTGGCGTTTCCGCCGCCCGGGCCTGGCGGCCATTCTGCTGATCGTGGCGGTCGGCGCCGCGGCGACCCGCGGCGCGGAAGCGCCGCTCCGCCTGGTGTTCGATAGCGCGCTGTGCGAACACAAGCTGGCGCTGAAAGACCTCGATCCGGCGATGCCATCGGACTGGTCCGGCTACACCTATCTCGTGATCGAGCTGCGGGCTTCCACGCCGCAGCGCTTCGCCCTCTGGGTGTACACGGCCGACGGGCCGCGGCGCATCGAGATCCAGCCGTTCGGCCAGAACGTGTGGCTGCGGGCGTCGATCCCGCTGCAATACTTCCGTGGCATGGACAAGTCGGGGACCGATCTCGCGTCGACGATCAACCGGCGCACCGATTCGTTCTGGATGTCGGTGTGGGGTCCGTTCGGCGACCTGCAGACGGTCGAGGCCCTCGGCTTCGCAATGGACTATCCGCTCCATCGGCCGGTGCTGGAGCTTCGGGCGATCCATCTCGCGCGGCACGACGAAGGTTCGGACTTTCTGGAGGGCAAACCGGTGCTCGACGAATTCGGTCAATGGGCGCACGTGGAGTACGCGCGCAAAATCCACAGCCGGGCGCAGCTTGACCAGGAGTTGGCGGCGGAGGCGAAGACCTGGGGCGGCGGGGCGGATTTCGGCTACGACGAGCTGGGCGGTTACCGCGGCACCCAGGCCAGGGCGACCGGGTTTTTCCGGGTGGAACAGATTGACGGCGTGTGGTGGTTCGTGGATCCGCAGGGGCATCGGTTTCTGTCGACCGGGTCCAACGGCCTTTATGGGTTCGGCGCCGCCGCGCCCGGCCGCCCGGCGCCCGAGGAGGCCGGGATCGCGCGCCTTGTCCGCCGCCTCGACTCGTGGGGGCTGAACACGGGTGGCCCCGGGCGGCCGCACATCGTGTTTCTCCGCTGGCCGCGGACGCCGGCGACGACCTTTCTCGGGGTGCCCGACGTCTACGCGGAGAGGTTCGCGACGGACATCGCGGAAGCAGCGAAGACCCAGTGTGCCGCGCACCGGGATGATCCGCTGCTGATCGGCTATTTCATCGGCAACGAGCCGCCGTGGGGCGGGCGCGAGAGCGAGGTCGTCGATCTGATCCTCGCCGGACCCGACACCGCCACCCGGGCGCGGCTCAAGGAGTTCCTCGCGGCCGGTGACAACCCGGCCCGCCGCCAGCGGTGGGTGGTGGACGCATTCGCCCGTTACCTGGACGTCATTTGCGGTGCGGTCAGAAAATGCGACCCGAATCATCTCAACCTCGGCATCCGCTTCGGCGGCAAACCGGCCGACGACGTGTTGCGGCTGGCACGGGTGTTCGACGTGTGCAGCATCAATGTCTATGAGTACGAGCCGACCAAGCAGCTTGAGCGCTCCCACCGCCTGTCGGGCCGGCCGGTCCTGATCGGAGAGTTCCACCTCGGGGTGCCGGAGAACGGGCTGGGCGCCGGGCTCGTGCAGGCGGCGAATCAGGAGGAGCGCGCCATCGGCTACCGGTATTATGTCGAGCAGGCCTTTTCGCTGCCGTACTGCATCGGCGTGCACTGGTTCACGTGGCGCGACGAGCCCGTGCTCGGGCGCATGGACGGTGAGAACTACAACATCGGCTTGGTCGATGTGACCGACCGGCCGTATCCCGAACTGGTCGCGGCCGTGCAGGAGACGAACCGGCGTCTGTGCGACGTGCACGCCGGGCGGGTCCTGCCGTTTACCCGTCGCCCGATGGCCTCCGCGGCCGGAAGCCCGTCCTCGCCTTGGGACCCGTAGGGCGTCGCGCCGCGGGGTCGGACCGCCGGGAATCCGGCGTTGCCCCGGAAGGGCGGTTTTTGGTACACCTCGCGACCGTGCCACCGATGTCCTCCCGCCTCCGCACGGGCGCACCGAGCGGGTGCCCCCATCCCGCCGCCGCCTGAATCGATGAGCGAGATCACCCAAATCCTGCAGGCGGTCGGCCGCGGCGAAGCGGGGGCGTCGGAGAAACTCCTGCCCCTGGTCTACGATGACTTGCGGCGGCACGCGGCGGTGCGAATGGCCCGGGAGGCGCCCGGGCAGACCCTGCAGCCCACCGCCCTGGTGCACGAAGCCTGGCTGCGGCTGGTCGGCGACGGCGACCGCACGTGGGAGAACCGGGCCCACTTCTTCGGCGCGGCGGCGGAGGCCATGCGGCGCATTCTGATCGAGAACGCCCGCCGCAAATCCCGCCTGAAGCGCGGCGGCGACCAGGTGCGGGTGGACATCGATCAACTCGAGCTGGCCGCGACCACCCCGGACGACAAGGTCCTTCTGATTGACGAGGCCCTGGAGCAGCTGCAGGCCCAAGACCCGGACAAGGCGCGCATCGTCGTGCTGAAATTCTTTGGCGGGAGGACCAATCAGGAGGTGGCGGAGATCATGGGTGTGACCGAACGCACGGTGGAGCGCCATTGGGCCTATGCCAAGGCGTGGCTGTACCAGATCATTCGCACGCGAAAATGAACCGGCTGCGCCGCCGGCCCGGCCGCTGTCGGGTTTTGCCGGCGAAGCGCGCATGACGGAAACGGGTCCGCAGCGAAACATGAAAACCGCGACGCAACGCGAAGAGGAGTTGTTTGACACTGCCCGGAAGGTGGCGAGCCCGGCGGAGCGCCAGGCGTTGCTGGATCAGGCCTGCGGAGGCGACCCCGCGTTGCGCACCCGGGTCGAAGTACTGTTGGCGGCGGAGGCCGAGGCCGAGCGGTTCTTCACCGAAGGCGCGTCCGCCCTGAATCTCCCGACGGATTCCCTGCCTTTTCCCGCGGGGACGCGGGCTGGCGGCGGCGCGCCCCGGACCGACCTGCCCACGGAGGAGCCGATCGGCACGAGGATCGGCCGGTACAAATTGCTCGAGCGCATCGGGGAGGGGGGATGCGGCGTGGTCTACATGGCGGAACAGGAGGAGCCGGTGCGCCGCCGGGTGGCGCTCAAGATCATCAAACTCGGCATGGAGACGAAGAGCGTCATCGCCCGCTTTGAGGCCGAGCGCCAGGCCCTCGCCCTGATGGATCATCCCAACATCGCCCGGGTGTTTGACGCCGGCGCCACGGAGCGGGGGTCGCCGTATTTCGTCATGGAACTGGTCCGCGGAGTCCGCATCACCGAGTTCTGCGACCAGCATCGCCTCAGCGTCCGCCAGCGCCTCGATCTGTTCACCCAGATCTGCCACGCCATCCAGCACGCGCACCAGAAGGGCGTGATCCACCGGGACATCAAGCCCTCGAACATCATGATCGCCACCCAGGACGGCGTGCCGGTGCCCAAGGTGATCGACTTCGGCATCGCAAAGGCGACCGAGGCGCGGCTGGCGGATCGCCCCCTGGTCACCGCCGATGCGCAGCTGATCGGCACCCCCGCCTTCATGAGCCCGGAACAGGCGGCGATGAGCGGCCTGGATATTGATACGCGCAGCGACATCTACAGCTTGGGAGTGCTGCTCTATGAACTCCTGACGGGCAAGACCCCGTTCGACGCGAAGGAGCTCCTCAATTCCGGCCTCGACGAGATGCGGCGAACGCTGCGGGAGAAGGAACCGCCCCGGCCGTCCGCCCGGCTCAGCGCCCTCCCGCGGTCGGAGTTCAGCAAGGTGGCCGAATGCCGCCAGGCCGACCCCGCCCGGCTGATCTGGATGCTGCGGGGCGACCTCGATTGGATCGTCATGCGGGCGCTGGAGAAGGATCGCCGGCGCCGCTACGAAACGGCCAACGGTCTGGCGATGGACATCCTGCGCTATCTCAGCAACGAGCCCGTCATGGCGCGTCCACCCAGCCGCCTGTACCGCTTCCGGAAGCTCGTGCGCCGCAACCGGGTGGTTTTCGCCGCCGGTGGCGCCGTGGCCCTCGCCCTGGTCGTCGGCCTGGGCGTGTCCACCTGGCTTTTCATCAAGGAACGGGAGGCCCGACACCGGGCCGTCGCCGCCGAACAGCAGGAATCACGGCTGCGCCGGGATGCCGAAATTCGGGAGAAAATCACGCAGGCGGCGCTGTTTGTGAGCCAGGAGCGATTCGACAGCGCCGACAACCTGCTGAAGGACATCACGCTCTTCCAGCCGACCGTGGAAGGCGCGGCTGTGTTCCGTTCAGTAGGGGAGTGGCACGCGCTCCATCACCGCTGGCAGCAGGCTGCCGACCGGTTTGCGCAACTGCTGCTCGTCAACCAGCTCGACGGCGTGGACGTAGCCACCCTGGATTACCTTGAGCGCGGCCCCGCGCTCATCGAACTCGGCGATACCAACGCCTACGGGCAGTTCCGGCAGGAGGCGATCGCCCGCTTTGCCGCGTCGCCGGGTCCCTTCGCCGACCGGATTGTCAAGATCAGCCTGCTGCTGCCGGCGAGCAGCCGGATCCTCGAGTCCCTGACCCCGCTCGCCGAGTCCACGGCGAAATCGGAGACGGAGGCCGATGCCAGTGGCGATGTCTTTTCGGCGGCCTGGCGGTCGGTGTCGCTGGCGCTCCTGGAGTATCGCCGCGGGAACTATACCGGGGCGGCGGAGTGGTGCCGCCGGTGTTTGGCGTGCCCGCAGTACAACGCACCGCGCGCGGCGACGGCCCGGGCGATCCTGGCCATGTCGGACCACCACCTGGCCCGGACGGATGAGGCCCGTTCCGAACTGCTGGCCAGCCGCGAGATCATCGAAAGCAAGTTTCGCAGCGGTCTGGATCGCGGCACTCCCGTCCAAGGCTTCTGGTTCGACTGGGCCTTTGCCCGGATCCTGCTCCGCGAAGCCACGGCGCTGATTGAGACGGGCGCCGGCGCCAAGTAAGGCCTGCCATTCGCGCCCGGTGGTGGCCCTGGACCTGGCCCACTGTCCGCTCCTTGCCAGTTAGGGCCATTGCGCAAATAGGTTTCGGGCGTGTCCAGCGAAGTGCGTCCTTCCGACGGTCGGCGACTCCCGCCTTCTTTCGCCGAGGCGGATTGCACAGAGGTGGCGGAATCGGTCGGGCGGTTGATGATGACTTGCGCGCAACCCCATCCCGATACCCAGCGGCTGCGGCTCATACGGTCAGTGCCTGATGCCACTGCCTTGCAGGACGGAGGGTCCTGTCTCGCCGATGCGCCGCGGAACCGTCGCTGACGAGAACGCGAGCAAGTGTCGGGTTTGAGCGGCAGATGGCGCATGTAGGGGCGGAACCATCTTGGCCGAAAAGAATGCCTGGTTCTTCCGTCCAGACCCCAGTCCTTCCCACGCGCCTATCGCACCGCGAGGTGCGCTAGCAGGCGTGCCGTCGCGCCGTTCGCCCCCTTCCTCGAACCCTAGCTACCATATGACTACCAATACGCCCCCATGCCGTCATTCGCTCGGGAGATTGTCGCAACGTAGCGGTGTGATCGCTGCGTTCTGCTCCTCCCTGACCCTGGCTCTCGCCTTCGGAATCGGTTCCGCGCGCGCCGAGGAAACGCCTGCCGCCCAGCCGGCGCCCGCCGGCGCACCAGCGCCCGCACAGCCGGCGGCCAAGGAGACGCCGGTGGAAATGGCACCGGTCTATGTGACCGGCTTGCGCGCCAGCTTGATCAGCGCGGAAGAAATCAAACTCAACGCCCCCGAATTCGTCGATTCCATCGTCGCCGAGGACATCGGCAAGTTCCCGGACATCACCGTGGCCGAGGCGCTCCAGCGCGTGCCGGGCATCCAGGTCGGCCGCTCGCTCGGTGAAGTGAGTTCGGTCGTGATCCGCGGCCTGCCCAATATCGAGACCACCCTGAATGGTTACGAGGTGTTCACTGGCACGGGCCGCGGCGTCGCACTGCAGGATATCCCGGCGGAATTGGTGTCCGGGCTGGACGTCTACAAGTCCATCGGCCCGGACAAGATCGAGGGCGGCGTGGCCGGCCTGATCGACGTGCGCCTCCGGCGCCCGTTCGATTTCACCGGCGCCGCCGCCGCGGTGACCGCGCGAGGCAGTTATGCCACCCAGGCGGAGAAGAACAGCTATAACATCAGCGGACTGGTGAGCAACCGCTGGAAGCTCTCCTCAGGTGAATTCGGCGCGCTGTTCGACCTCTCCTTTGCCCGCTCGCAGTTCATGGATCAGATCGTGGACAATTACGTGCACTTCGGCGCCAACGGTGAACAGTTCGACCTCGCCGCCGATTCCACCGGCACCCGGGGATATTACGCCGACAATTTCGGCATTCAGATGAATCCGGGCGATCGCAAGCGCGTCGGCGTCACGGCCATGCTGCAGTGGAAGCCCTGCGCCGAGGCCGAGCTGTACTGGGACAACCTGTACACCCACTACGACAACCTGCACAGCGTCGACTTCTTCATCGGCATCCCCAGCTGGGCCAATACCGGCTTCTTCATCGACAACGTCACGCTCTACCCCGCGGGCTACGACGGCTACAATGTGCCGGAGAAATACGACAGCGCGGCCACGCCGGCCCGCTTCGTCCGCAGCCTGACCGCCCACTACACGAACACCCTGACCAGCACGCAGGCGTTCCACGACAAAACCGACACCTATCAGGGCGCCTTCGGCGGCAAGTGGGACAATGGCACGGTCAAGGTCGCCGGCGAGCTGAGCTATAACTTCAGCACCTTCCGGCCGCGGGGCGTCATCCTCGACACCCAGACGATCACCCCCTCGTTCAGCATCACCTACAACGACAACGACGCGTCGACGGTCAACGCCACCGGCATCAACTACGCCGATCCCGCCAACTTCTATCTGACGCAGTTGTTCGACCAGTGGCAGCGCGCCCACAGCGTGCAATACGCCATCCGCGGCGACCTGCTCTACCGCCTGCGGAGCGACGTCTTCAAATCCCTGCAGTTCGGCGTGCGCTATTCCGACCGCGACGTGAACTACAAGTCGGCGAACGGCGGCGGCGATTTCGAGTGGATGCGGGCGCCCGCCACGAGCGTCACCGGCCTGGGGCATCTCTCCCCGACCAACCTGTTCGTCGGCCCCGGCCAGATCAACGTCCGACAGTGGTGGTCGGCGGATCCGAATTTCCTCCTGAACAGCGCGGACGTGATCCGCCAGATCTTCGGCCATCCCCTCGGCGCGCCGATTCCCGATCCTTCGCGGACGTTCATCGACAAGGAAAAGACGACGACCGTCTACGCCCTGGCCAACTATTCGACCAAGCTCGGGGAGACACCGCTGGATGGCGTGATCGGAGTCCGCTTCGCGCACACCGATGACAGTTTGGGCGGCTACCAACGGCAGGTGGTCAACGGGAACACTACCGGCGACTACCTGTTGACGACGGTCAGCCGGTCGCGGTGGTCGGCGCTGCCCACCGCGAACGGCCGGCTGAAGCTGCAGGACGACCTGTACCTCCGTGCCTCCTTCACCAAGACCATGACGCGGCCGAACTTCGACGCGCTGAACCCCGCCCTGTCGCTGACCTCGCCGGGGCCGACGCTGCCCGGCCAGGGTTCCGGCGGCAATCCGGACCTGGAGCCGATCCGATCCACCAACTACGACCTGTCGCTCGAATACTACCCGTCGAAATCGAGCATGGCCTCCGTCGCCGGTTTCTACCGGACGCTGGACGGCTACATCCAGAGCTACGGCTCGGCGGAGACGATCAATGGCAGCTTCTACACGGTCACCCGTCCGCGCAGCACGCACAACGGATACCTGGAGGGCGCCGAGATCGCCTACCAGTACTTCTTCGATTTCCTCACGGGGCCATGGAAGGGCCTCGGCATGCAGGCCAATTACACCTACATCAAGGGCGAGACGGAGAATCCGCTTACGAGCGAGAAGCAGGATATCGCGCAGGTTTCCAAGACCAACTACAACCTGATTCTGATCTACGAGCACGGTCCCATCTCGGGCCGCCTGGCCTACGTGTGGCGCGGGCGCTACATCGACAGCTTCAACCAGAGCGGCATCCAGCCAACCACCGTCTGGGTGCAGCCCCGCGGCCAGCTCGATTTCTCCGCGGGCTATGCGGTGACCAAAAACTTCACGATCACCTTCGACGCCACCAACATCACCAAGACCAAATACCACGACAACTTTGGCAACCTGCCGATGTTCCCGCGCGACGTCCGCAGCTACGATACGACGTATGAGATTGGCCTGAGATGCCGGTTCTGAGGCCACCATCCTACGAGGGCCTTCCTGGTGGCCCAGCTACGCCGGCCGCCGGGACGGCCCGGAGGAGAGAATCCCATCGACCTTCCGCGCCCCGAAATCCTGCAGGGATCGCACGGCTGCCCCTGATTGGGCAGGGGACCTGGCAGGGGGCGGACTTCCGAGCTTCCTCTGGGTGGGGGGCGCGGAGGTCGCCGGGAGTCTTTCCGCAGTGGTGAGTAGCCCCGGCCCGTTTTCCGTCCGTTGGTCCGATGCATTCCGCCTCCCTATCACTTCCTTGCCTTGTGCTCGGTTTGACTCTGGCGGCCGGCTGCGGGTATGCGGATCCGCCGCACCAAGTCAGCATCCACGATCCGGTCATGGCGAAGGAGGGCGACACCTATTATCTTTTCAGCACGGGACCGGGGATCACGTTCTACGCCTCCAAGGACCTGAAGGCTTGGCGGCGGCTGGGCCGCGTGTTTCCGGGCGAGCCGTCTTGGGCGCGACAAGTTGTTCCCAACTTCAATGGGCACATCTGGGCGCCGGATATCGCCCGCCATGACGGAAAGTACTACCTGTATTACGCCGTGTCCGCCGGGGGGAAGATCACGTCGGCCATCGGTGTAACCATCAACAAGACGCTCAATCCCGAATCCCCCGACTACAAATGGGAAGATCAGGGGATCGTGCTTCGCTCGATTCCCAACCGCGATCTCTGGAACGCCATCGACCCGAACGTCATCGTGGACGAAACCGGCACGCCGTGGATGACTTTCGGTTCGTTCTGGTCGGGCATCAAACTCGTCAAGCTGGCCCCGAGCTGGACGGCGCTGGCGGAGCCGCAGGAATGGTACGCCATCGCGAAACGCGAGCGCTCAGTGCTGATCGACGACCAGGATCCGGGGCCCGCCCAGATCGAGGCCCCGTTCGTCTTCAGGAAGGGCGCTTACTATTATCTGTTCACCTCCTGGGGCCTGTGCTGCCGGGGCAAGGACAGCACCTACAAGATGATGATCGGGCGCTCGAAGGACGTGCGCGGCCCGTACGTCGACCGGGCGGGCCGCCGGCTGACCGACGGCGGCGGCAGCCTCCTGCTCGCCGGCAACCCGGATTGGCCCGGGGTGGGGCACAGCGGCACGTACACGTTCGACGGAAAAGATTACCTCGTTTTCCACGCCTACGAGACGGCCGACAACGGGCTGCAGAAACTGAAGATCGCGGAATTGACCTGGGACGCGGACGGGTGGCCCGTGGTCGATCCCAAGGTGCTGCAAACGTACACGAGCGTGCTCGTTCCCTGACGGCGGGCATTCGCGATGGCAATGCGCCGCGCGGTTGATCAGGTTGGAATCCAGCAACCCCATTCATGAAGACAGCGAGGCTCACGGTCCTGGAGAAGATTGGCTTCGGCGGCGGCGACGCCGCGGTGAACGTCGTCTGGTCGGCCCTGGCGATCATCATCACGTTCTTCTACACCGACGTCTACCGGCTGAATGTCGCCCACATCGCCATGCTGGGACTAATCCCGCGGCTGATCGACGCGTTCGCCGACGTGGCGATGGGCATGTACACCGACAGCCACACGACGCGCTGGGGCCGGTATCGCCCCTATTTCCTGATCTTCGCGGTCCCGTTCGGGATTGCCGTCATGCTGGTGTTCACGACGCCGGACCTCTCCTACACCGGCAAACTGATCTGGGCCTACACGACCTACATTTCGATGATGCTCGTCTTCACGGCCATCGTCATCCCCTACATCTCCCTGCCCGGGGTGTTGACGGCCGATCCGCAGGAGCGTCTTTCGGCCAACGGGTATCGGCTGTTTTTCGCCAAGGGGGCCTCGTTGCTGGTCAACACATTTGTTCCGATCTTTGCGGCCCGTTGGGGGCAGGAACACCTGGCAAAGGGTTATCAGATCTCGATGGCGGTGATGGCCGGAATGGCCACGCTGCTGTTCATCTTCTGTTTCTTCACCACGACCGAGCGCGTGGTGCACCAGAGCGACCGCAAGCCGCTGGGCCAGCAACTGGGTCTGCTCTGGAAGAACGATCAATGGATGGTGCTGTTCTGGGTATGCCTGATCGGCACGATCGGTTACGTCATCCGCGGTTCGGCGGCGTTCTACTACGCCAAATACTACCTCGGCGGCGATGCCCGGATGCAGGCCGGCTTCGTCACCACCGGCATCGTCGGCAATATCCTTGCCATGGTCGCCTCCACCTGGATCACGAAAAAATTCTGCAAGATCCAGCTCTTCCGCTGGTCGCAATTGATCACCTTCGCCTTGAGCGTGATCATGTTCCTGGCGGTGGCTCCCAGCAGCATTGTGACGGCGTTCGTCTTGTATTTTCTCATCAACTTCATCGTCGATCTGCAGGGGCCGGTGTTTTGGTCCATCATCTCGGAGGCCGTCGACTACGGCCAGGTCGAGAGCGGGAGACGCGTGGCCGGCATGGCCTTCGGCGGAATCTCTTTCGCCCAGAAGATGGGCATGAGCCTGGCCGCCGGCATGGTGGGCTGGCTGCTCACCTACTTCCAGTACGAGGCCGACAAGGTGCAAAGCGCGTTCACGCTGCGGGGCATCGCCCTGTTGCTCACCGTCATCCCCGGCGTCTTTCACCTCGGGATGGGCCTGCTGATGTACAAGTACCGCATCACCGACCGCGTCTATATCGAGATCAAGGACCAGCTGGCTGCGCAGGGGAAACTGGTCTTCGCCGGCTCCAGCGACACGACCACCCGCTGAAGGGAACTCCCCGTGGCCAACGTCCTTCAGCCCCTCATTCGCCAGCGCGCCGATCCGTGCATCCGCCGGGACCGCGACGGCTGGTACTACTTCACCGCGTCCGTGCCGCAGTATGATCGCATCGAGCTGCGCCGCGCGCGCACGATTGCCGGGCTCGCTGGCGCCGCGCCGGTCGACGTCTGGCGCAAGCCCGCCACCGGGCCGTTCAGCGAGCTGATTTGGGCGCCGGAAATCCATCAGCTTTTCGGCGCCTGGCATGTCTACTTTGCGGCCGCTCCGTCGCGGGAGATCAAGGACGACCTGTTCCAGCATCGCATCTACGTCATTTCGACGGCGGCGGCGAATCCGCTTGCGGGCGCGTGGTCGGTGCCGGTCCGCATGGAAACCGGGCTCGACAGCTTCAGCCTCGACGCCACCGCCTTCACCCACCGCGGCCGCACCTACTTCGTGTGGGCGCAGAAGGATCCGGCCATCCGCGGCAACTCCAACCTCTACCTCGCGCGGATGGCCTCGGCCACCGGCCTCGCCACGCCGCCCGTGCGCCTCTCGGTGCCGGAATTCGAGTGGGAGATCCGCGGCTTCTGGGTCAATGAAGGTCCGTCCGTGTTGATCCGCCACGGCCGCGTGTTCCTCAGCTATTCGGCCAGCGCCACCGACGAGAACTATGCCATGGGCCTCCTGCATGCGCCCGAGGATGCGGACCTGCTCGATCCGCGGAGCTGGACGAAATCGCCCAAGCCGGTGCTGTGCTCGGACTTTGAGCACCAGGTCTACGGACCGGGGCACAACAGCTTCACCGTGGCGGAAGACGGCGTCACGGACCTGTTGGTCTACCACGCGCGCACCTACACCAAGATCGTCGGCGATCCGCTGTGGGATCCCAACCGCCACACCTATGTGAAGCCGCTGCAATGGGACTCCGCCGGCATGCCGGTGTTCGGCAGCCCCGCGCTGGCCGATTGAATCAATCGATCCGTTTTTCGAGCCGACCGACGTGCAATCTCTCCACGAGCTGATCCCGGCTGGATGCCGCCGTCTTCGCCGGTGGCCGCTGTTGCTCGCGCTCGTCGCGCCCGCCGGAATCGCGGCGAGCTGGCCGCTCGGGGGCGCCCTGGGCGCGCACGACCCGAGCATCGTCCGCGAGGGCAGCACGTGGTGGTGCTTCGCCACCGGTGCGGGCCTGCCCGTGAAATCCTCGTCCGATGGATTGACCTGGCAGCAGGTGACGCCGCTTTTCACCACGGAACTCCCCTGGTGGCGCACCTACTCCCCGAACATGGGCCCGCTCGACGTCTGGGCGCCGGACGTCCACGCGTTCGGCGGCCGCGTGTGGTGCTATTACTGCGTTTCGACGTTCGGCACGAACAACTCGGCGATCGGACTCCTGTCCTGCTCCAGCATCCTGGCGGGCGACTGGCGGGATGAAGGCCTGGTCATCAGCTCCCGGAGCGGCACCGATGCCTTCAACGCCATCGATCCCAGCCTGGTCGTCGACGCCGCCGGCCAGCCGTGGCTCGTGTTCGGCTCGTATTTTGACGGCATTCACATCGTTCAGCTCAACCCCGCCACGATGAAGCCGGCGGGCGCCATCACGTCGATTGCGCAGCGAACCAACGGAATCGAGGGCGCCAATATCGTCTACGCCAACGGCTACTACTATCTGTTTGTCTCGATCGACCGCTGCTGCCTCGGGGTCAACAGCACCTATAAGATCGCATTCGGCCGCGCCCAGAACCTCACGGGTCCCTACATCGACCAGGGCAATGTCGCCATGCTCGGGGGCGGCGCCACGGTGCTCACCGCGGGCGACAGCCGGTGGAAGGGTCCGGGCGGCCAAAGCGTCGTTCCGAACGGCAGCGCGTGGGTGCTCGCCTATCACGCCTACGATGCCAGCAACAGCGGCGCGCCCACGCTCCAGATCAGCGACCTGTTCTGGGATTCGAGCAACTGGCCCACGCTGACGGGTCCGGGGGTGACGGTCAGCACCGTGGCGGGGCAGGCCGGGAGCGAGGGAAGCACCGACGGCACCGGCTCCGGCGCCCGTTTCCGTTCGCCGGCGGATCTCGCGGCCGACGCCGCGGGCAATCTCTACGTGGCCGATACGTTCAACAATTCCGTCCGCAAGATCACTCCGGCAGGCGTGGTCACAACCGCCGCCGCCGGCTTCAATCGTCCCGCCGGCATCGCCGTCGACGGATCCGGCAATCTCTACGTCGCCGACACCAACAACAATCAGATCCGGAAGATCAGCGCCGCCGGCGCGGTTTCGACCGTCGCCACCGGCTTTGATGGGCCATCCGGTATCGCCGTCGACGCCGCGGCCAACCTGTACGTCGCGGATACCCTGAGCAACACGATCCAAAAGGTTACAGCCGCCGGCGCGGCCAGCATCTTTGCGGGCGCAGCGGGGGTGAGCGGCAGCGCGGATGGCGTTGGCTCCGCCGCGCGTTTTCACGGGCCGCAGGGATTGGCGCTCGACAGCGCGGGCAATCTCTACGTGGCCGACACCAACAACAGCACGATCCGCAAGATCGTCCTGGCCACCGGCGCGGTGACGACCCCGGCGGGCCAAGCCGGCGTCAACGGCAGCGCCGATGGCGCGGGCGGCGCGGCGCGTTTCTTCTTTCCGTCCGGGGTGGCCGTCGACACCGCGGACAATGTGTTTGTCGCCGACACGGACAACAGCACGGTCCGCGAAATGACCGCAGCAGGCGGGGTCACGACACTCGCCGGACAGGTGGGGACCAACGGCAGCGCCGACGGTGTGGATGGCGCTGCCCGTTTCTATTTTCCCGCGGGCATCGCGGCCGACAATGCGGGGAACGTCTATGTGGCTGACACGAACAATCACGTGATTCGCGCGGTGCTGCCGCCGGTCCCGCCCAGCATCACGGCGCAGCCGCAGAGCCAGACCGTCACCGCCGGCGCCAGCGTCCAGTTCTCAGTGACCGCCACGGGCCGTCCGGCGCCCGTCTATCAATGGAATTTCAACGGGACCGCGATCAGCGGCGCCACCGCCAGTTCGTACGCTCTGGCGAACGCGCAATCCGCCAATGCCGGCGACTACACGGTGACGATCACAAATGGTTCCGGCAGTGTGACCAGCGCCCGGGCGACGCTGACGGTCACGGCGGCGGGCGGAGGTTCGTCGGGCGGCGGAGGCGGGGGTGGGGGCGGCGGTGGTGGCGCGATGCCCTGGTGGTTTGCGCTCAGCCTGGCGCTGCTGGCGCTGGCGCCTGGGCGGCGGCTCCGGATCCACGCGTGACACCGCGGCAAAGCCGGGCCGGGATCGGCGCCGCGGGATGCGGTGCCGCAGTCGGCGCGACCGGAGTTCCGCCACCCGTTGGTTGCGGCTGTGGCTAGCGTCCGCTGCCAGGTGCGATCAGTTGCCGGAGCGCGGCGGCGAGATCCGCGCGGGCCTGGGTCAGGCTCGGATCGAGCTGCAGGGCCTCCTCCAGCTGGGGAATCGCCTCCGACACCCGCCCGAGACGCAGCAGGGCATTGCCCAGGAGCGCACGCGCCCCGGCATCGTTGGGCGTGAGGCGCACGACCTGCCGGAGGTGCGCGATCCCCTCCTCCGTCCGGCCCGCGCCCAGCAGCGCCACCGCGAGATTGTAGTGCGCGTCGGCGAAGTTGGGCTCCGCCTTCGTCGCCGCCCGCAGATGGCCGAGGCCTTCGATCGTGCGGCCCGACTCGACCAGCACGTTGCCCAGATTGTTCTGCGCCTCGGCGTAGCCCGGCTTGAGCCGCACGGCTTCCCGGAAATGGGGCAGCGCTTCCGCGGGCCGGCCCATCTGCAGCAGGGCCACCCCGAGGTTGTTTTGGGCGAGAGGGTCCGCGGGATTCAGGCGCAGCGAGGCCTCGTAACGGTCGGCCGCGTCGGGCAGGCGGCCCAGCTTGACGAGGGCGTCGCCGATCCGGCTGAAGGTGTTGGCATCGTTCGGCCGCAGGCGCAGCGACTCCTCGTAGTGGGGGATGGCTTCGGCCGGCCGGCCCGCTTTGAAGAGGCCCAATCCGAGATTGTATTCCGCTTGGTCGATGCCGGGGTGCAACCGCAACGCCTCCTGGAGATGATTGATGGCGTCGGCGAACCGGCCGGCTTTCACCAGCAGCCCGCCCAAGTTGGTGTGCGCGATCCAGCACGCCGGGTTATCGGCGAGGGTGTCCTGCCAGAGGGCGCCTTCGTCGGCGTAGACCTGGCTCTGCCGCCAGGTCATGCCACCCGGCGTCACCAGGAGCAGGGCGCACACCGCGGGCCGCACCATGGCGCCGCGCTTCCCGAGCTTCGCCCCGGCGGTGGCAACGCCCGCGCCGGCCAGCGCCAGCGCGGCCATGCTCGCCAGGTATTGAAAGTGATCGCTGACAAACGAGTACCGGTAGAAGTACACGTTGAAGAAGCCCAGTACGGGAAACAGCGAGACGCTGAAACAGGCGGCGGCGAAGAAGGCCGCCCCGAGCCGGCGGCGCCGCCACCAGAGGAACGCCAGGCCGGCGGCCGCGGCTGCCGCGGGTAGGTAGGAGGCGACTCGTGCCGCGTCAGGCGTCCACCGCGGATAGATGAAGACCAGCGGATGCGGCCAGGCCAGTTTGCCCAGATAGAACCAGACCGCCCGGCCGGCGATGATCAGGCGCTCCGGCCCGCTCTGATTCCAGTCCGGGCCCAGCGCCCCGGAATGAAACTTCTGCTCCCAGATGGTCCAGGCACCGGCGGCGGCCGAGATGGCCAGGAAAGGCGCCAGCCAAAGCACCTGGCGCCAGCGCCACTGATCCTTGGTCCACCACCAGCACAGCCCCAGCACCACCGGCAGCATCACGGTGGAGGATTTGCTGAGAATCGCCGCCGCCGCGCCCAGCAGCGCCAAGAGGTAGTGGCCGATGGAACCGCGCTCTTCGATTGACCGGGTGGGTCCCACCCAGCGCAGGAAGCACCCGATCGCGAGCAGATAGAACAGGGCCGATTGGGTGTTCTTCAGCTCCGAGATCCACGCCACCGACTCCACCTGCACCGGGTGCAGCGCCCAGAGCAGGGCGCCCAACCAGGCTCCCGGCACGCGCAGGCGGCGCAGGACTTGCCACAGCAGCGCGGCGCTCGCCGCGTGCAGCAGCACGTTGACCAGATGATACGGCAGCGGGTCGAGACCCCACAGCGCGTGCAGCAGCCGGAAGCTGGTGGTGACGAGCGGAAAATGGTAGCCGGCGGGGCTCGTCCAGATTTCCTTGAACCCGAGCGCGCCGACGATGCAGGGATTGTTGGTCAGGTGGGAGTCGTCGTCCCAGATGAATCCCGCCCGCCACACCGGCTGGTAGGCGAGCAGCACGGCAGCGAAGATCGCGAAAACGAAAAGCCTGTCCCGGCCGGACGGCGCCGGAGCAGCGGCAGAGGCGGCGGCGGATGGAGCCATGGGCAATGGGCGGACACCGGAACCTAGAGTTGGTTCGATCGGGAGGGAAGACCGGATGAGCGCGTGGGTTTGCAGAGGACCGATGGATGGAGGAGATCGGCGGGCGCACCCGGACGACGCTCGAGCCGCCCAGTTTTCCCCGTTGAGACGGGCAGGGAGTGCGGCAGACTTGCGGGCATGCAATCATCACGTGCGGTCCTGGGGCTGGCGGCGGTGTTGGGTGCGGCGGAAGGTGGTTCGCTCGTGGCGGCCGGCGGGGGAGAGCCGGCTTTTCTCCAGTGGGCGCCGACGCCGCCCATGGGCTGGAACAGTTGGGACAGTTTTGCCACAACGATCACCGAGGTGCAGGTCAAGGCGCAGGCCGACGTGATGGCCGCACAGCTTGAGCGTCACGGCTGGCAGTACCTCACCGTCGACATTCAATGGTACGAGCCGGCCGCCACCGGATACGACTATCGCGCGGGCGCGAAGCTCGCCATGGATGAGTGGGGACGCCTGCTGCCGGCGATAAACCGGTTTCCCTCCGCGGCCGGAGGCGCGGGCTTCAAGCCGCTCGCCGACTACGTTCACGCCAAGGGGCTCAAATTCGGCGTGCACCTGATGCGCGGCATCCCGCGGCAGGCCGTGGCGGCGAACACCCCGGTCAAGGGCACGCCCTATCATGCGGCGGATATCGCGAACCCGCGGAGTGTCTGTGAATGGAACACGGACATGTACGGCGTCGACATGACCAAGCCGGGCGCGCAGGCCTACTACGATTCGGTCTTCGCGCTGTTCGCGGAGTGGGGCGTGGATTTCGTCAAGGTGGACGACATGAGCCGGCCGTACCCCGCCAACCAGGCGGAGGTGGAGGCGGTGCGCACGGCCATCGACCACGCGGGCCGGCCGATGGTGCTGAGCCTGTCACCGGGAGAGACCGCGCTCAGCGCGGCGGAGCATGTGCAAGGCCATGCCAACATGTGGCGCATCAGCGACGATTTCTGGGACAATTGGCCGGCGCTGGCCGAGCAATTCGAGCGCCTGCGCCAGTGGACACCCTTCTGTGGTCCGGGTCACTGGCCCGACGCCGACATGCTGCCGTTCGGCGTGCTCGACCTCGGCCGGCGCACCACCCATTTCACCCGCGATGAACAGAGGACCGTGATGACGCTGTGGTCGGTCGCCCGTTCCCCGCTGGTCATGGGCGGAGATCTCACGAAGCTGGACGACTTCACGCTGGCGCTGCTGACCAACGATGAGGTGCTGGCCGTAAACCAACGCAGCACGGGCGGGCACCAACTCTTTAATCGCGACAACTTGATTGGCTGGGCCGCTGACGTGCCTGGAACGGCGGACAAATACGTCGCTTTGTTCAATGCGCGCGATCGCATCCCGCTCGATCCGGCGCGGGCCGCCTTCCGCAGTGCCATCGTGACCCGCACCACGCCGGGTCATAGCGTGGCGATTGAGGCGGCCGTGGCGGGCGCCACCAAGCTCTTCCTGGTGGTTGACGATGGTGGTGATGGGACCGGCTGGGACCATGCGTTGTGGGTCGAGCCGCGCCTCGTGGCCGCAGACGGTCACGAACTCAGACTGACCGGTCTTCCGTGGGTCAACGCAACAGCGGGGTGGGGCGAGGTTTCAACGGAAAAGGCGGCGGGCGGCCAGCCGATGTCCGTGGAGGGCAAGCGGGTCCTTTTCGGCATCGGCACCCACGCCAAGTCGGTGATCGAATACGATCTTCCCGGAGGCTACGTACGATTCCGGGCGATTGGGGCGCTCGATGACGGGGCGCTGAACCAGCCCCGGGGCGGCACGATCCAGTTTCTTGTGTACGCCCTGACGCCGGGCCCGGAGGCCAGCCGGCCCGGCCTGCCCGTCGCCGTCGACCTCGCGTCGCTCGGTATCTCCGGAGTCGGCCACATCCGCGATCTCTGGCAGAGGCAGGAGCTCGGCGAGATCAAGGAGGGCGGGTTTGCCCCCGAGCTTCCGTGGCACGGCGCCGGGCTGTACCGCGTGTCGCCGGTCAAGGAATCGAATTGAACCACCGAGACACGGAGAGCACTGAGGCCGTTGATTGCTGTGAGCTTGAAAGAAGTAGGGGGGCGGATGACTGCCTTGATTGTATCCTCTGTGACCTCGGTGCCTCCGTGGTTGGTTTGTCGTTCCGGCCGGACTGTCAGAACTTCGCAGGCTTGGCGCGGACACCCAAAATCGGTGTGCATCGATATCCGCCGTGGTGGTAGAAGCCATTCCCGATGAGCACGCCCGACCTGACCAAAGGTGACTTCACTCTGCCCGGCGAAGCCGGCCACGAGGATCTCACGCTCCGCCTCGCCCGTACCTGGGGCGCCGACACGATCCGCGACAGCGATGGCACGCAGTTGTCTCCGGAGATCACCCGGGCCGGCTACAACATCTATTCGACGATCTGCCTGGTGCGCTCGGTCAACGCCTGGGCCAGGCAGCACCCGGACAAGCTCCAGCAGAACTTCCTGATGAGCTTTCCGGTCGTGGCGACCGGCCGCGCGGTCACGATCGAGCTGCTCAAGGGCTTCTTCCGCGAACAGTTCGTCGTGAACTTCCGGGACAACCCGCAGCGTTGGTGGCAGGTCTTCGACCGCACCACGGGAAAGGAAGTCCCGAGGCGGCAGTGGACCTGCGCCCCGCGGCGCGGCACGGTGACGATCCGCGGCACGACACCCGGCCACGCGTACACGGTGAATTTCCTCACCTACCGCATCTGGGAGGAGATCTCGATGTACAACCACATCACCAACCACTGGGGCGACCGCGAGCACCTCGCGGCGGTGGATCCGATGCATCCCGAGACCCAGGCGGTGCTGCTGGCCTACCTGGAACAGTGGCTGCGAGGCCACCCCGATACCACCGTGGTCCGCTTCACGTCGATGTTCTACAACTTCACGTGGTTCTGGGGCGACGATCCGAACCTGCGCTACGTCTACTCCGACTGGGGCGACTACGCCATGACGGTGAGCCCGCGCGCCCTCACGCTCTTCGCCAAGCGCTACGGCTATCGGCTGACTTCGGAGGACTTTGTCAACGGCGGCCTCTACAATTCGACGCATAATCCGCCCGCGCGGCGCTACCGCGACTACATGGAGTTCATCCATGATTTCGTGATCCGGTTTGGCCGCCAATGCGTCGACTTGGTCCACCGCCACGGCAAGAGGGCGTTTGTGTTCTACGACGACCACTGGATCGGAGTGGAGCCGAACAGCCCGCGTTTCGCCGAGTTCGGCTTCGACGGCCTGATCAAGTGCGTCTTCAACGCCTTCGAGGTCCGCCTTTGCGCGCACGCGCGCGGGGTCGGGACCCACGAACTGCGCCTGCATCCATACCTGTTTCCAACGGGGCTCAAGGGCGAGCCGACGTTCAAGGCAGGCGGCAACCCGACGCTCGATGCCAAGAACTTCTGGATCGATGCGCGCCGCGGCTTGGTCCGCGCCCCCATCGACCGCATCGGCCTCGGCGGCTACCTGTCGCTGGTCGAGCCGTATCCCGAGTTCGTCGCCTACATCGAGGAGCTCGCGCGGGAGTTCCGCCTGCTGAAATCGTTTCACGATGGCGACAGACCCTTCACCGCGCCGTTCAAGGTCGCGGTGCTTACGGCGTGGGGCCACCTGCGCGCGTGGATCTGCTCCGGCCACTTCACGCACGGCCTCGAGCTCAACGAACTCCTGGAGTCGCTGGCCGGGTTGCCGCTCGACGTGGAGTTCATCGGTTTCGACGATCTCCGGCGGCGCGGTGTGCCGAAGGGAGTGAAGGTGATCATCAACTGCGGGCGCGCGGGCAGCGCCTGGAGCGGCGGTCCGGAATGGGCGGACCCGGACGTCAGCGCGACGCTGATCGAGTGGGTGCGGAGGGGCGGGGGATTCCTCGGGGTGGCCGAGCCGTCCGCCTGGCCGGAGCCGGGCCGGTGTTTCAAACTGGCGCCCGTGCTGGGCCTCGACCGGGATCGCGGTGAGCGGATCGCGAACGGCCGGTACCAGTATGCCGTGTCGCCGGCGCCAATCGCACCGCACTTCCTCACGGCGGATCTCGGCGGAGCGCCGGACTTCGGCAAGGACCTCTCCGACCTATATGTCCTATCCGCAAGCACGCAGGTGCTGGCGGACCGAGAGGGATCGCCGCGCCTCGCGGTGAATCCGTTTGGCCGGGGCCGCAGCGTCTATCTCTCCGGCTTCAGATTCACGCACGAGAACACCCGCCTGCTGCACCGCGCGCTGTTCTGGGCCGCGGCCCAGGAGAGGCAATGGCCGGTGTGGTCCTGCTCGAACCTCCGCACCGAGTGCGCCTGGTTCCCGAAGAAGCGGAAGCTCGTCGTGATCAACAACGCCGGCTCAGACGAGGAGACAACCGTCACCCTGGACGACCGCAGCACACGGACGGTGCAACTACCGGCCCACGGGATCCGGATCTTGGATCTCTGATTTGCTGGTGAGGTCTGCAAAGTGCGTCATGGCGAATGACGAATGCGCGGCCTGACCCCATCCCCTCGCTCCACTCGAGGACCAACCAATTGCCGCCTGGCAATGCCACGCTTTTGCACATGCATCGCGACGATGCGCCGGCCCCGCCACACGCCGGTTGCGCTCGCCTTTCTCGAATCGACTCAGCAAATCAAACGGAGAATCCAGATGAACATCGCATTCAGATCAGCCACCCGTACCCGCACGCGCATCAATGCGGCCGCGCTCGCCCTGATCACCGGATTGAGCCTGCCCGGTCCCGCGCGAGCCGAGGAGAGCCCGGCGCCGGCTGCGGCGGGAGTGACCACCACCGCTCCAGCAGGATGGTGGAAGAACGGCAGCAAACCGGCGGCCTACGTCGTGGGCGTCGACCGGGTCAAAACCCATGGGGCTTTGCCGAGCGCCTATGTGAAATCGATCGAGCCGGCGATCGTTGGGTTCGGCGGCATGATGCAGATGTGTTCCGCGGAGAATTACCGCGGGAAGCGCCTGCGGCTCCGCGCGTGGATGAAGACAGCGGACGCGAACGACGGCGGCGCGCATTTGTGGTTCCGCGTCGACGGCGCGGAGCGAAATGCCATTCTGCAATTCGATAATATGGACAGTCGCCCGGTGAAAGGCACCGCAGATTGGCAGGAGTATTCGATCGTCCTGGACATTCCGGCGAACGCGATCGCCCTTGCTTATGGCTTCTTCATCTCCGGGACGGGCCAGGCGTGGGTCAGCGATGCCCGAATCGAGGAAGTCGGCCTGGAGGTGCCATCGACCAACATGAATTCGAACAGGACACAGGGCCTGCCGAAAAGCCCGGTGAACCTCACGTTCGAATGAGAGGCGCAGCGGACCGAGCCGTGGACTGACGATTGACGAGAATGTGCCGCCGTCCAGCTGGGCACTGTGTGGGTCGCCACAGTCCTCGGTGCGTGCGGGACGGGCAGCCGCTGGCACCAAGGCCGGACCGACCACGGGTCAGGCCACCGCGACCGGCTGTTTCTACGGCGGGCCGCCGAACTCGCGGGCGATGCGGAGCGTGTCGCCGGTGTCCTCGAGCTCGAAGAGATGGATGCGCTCCTTCGGGGCGACGTTTGGCTGGTGCAGGGCCAGCATCAGTTTTCCCTCGAACGTGCGGAAGATCATGCCGTGCCCGCCGTCGTTCGCGAACAGGGGCTCCGGGCGCTGCACCCAAGGGCCCGCCAACTTGCCGGATTCGGAGACTGCAACCCCGCACGCGTATCCGGTCGCGCCGCCGCTCGACCAGATCATGAAGAGCTTGCCGGAAGTGCTGCGGTAGAGATACGGGCCGTCGGTGACCCAGCAGCCGTACTGCTGCGACTGCTTTGACCACGGCGCGTCGCTGCCAAAGAACAGCCGGGTCGGTTCGCCCATCGTCGCGGACAGATCATCCGTCAGCCGGATCATTTCCACCGTGCCGTCGACGATCTGCACCCATTCGTGGCAGAAGACCATGTAGGGCAGCCCGTCCTCGACCCAGAGCGTGCCGTCGAGCGTCATCATGTCGGCGGGCAGCGTCGCATGGTCGGCGAACGCGTGGTAGGGTCCGAGCGGCGCGTCGGCCCAGAGGACCTGGGAGCCTCGCGTCACCCGCGGCAGCCAGTTGCGCCACTGCTCCGGGAACTTGTCCGCGGTGTCGAACGTGAGGAAGAGGTAATACTTGCCCACGTAGGCGTGCAGTTCCGGCGCCCAGATGCTGCGGATGTGTGCGCCGCCCCAGAAGCCGTTCGGAGCCTGAAAGATGATCTGCGGCCCCTCCCAGGTCACCAGATCCTTGCTGGTATATGCGCGCACCGCCGCGCCAAAGGCTGACGCCACCAGATAGTAGGTCTTGGTCGCGGCCACCGGGAGGATGCAGGCATCGCGCATCCGCACGTCCGCCAGCCGCACGGTGGCCGCCGCGGGCTGGGCGCCGGGCGCCGCCGCGGCAACGCCTCCGGCGATCGCAATGACAATTGTTCCAATGAACGCCGAGAAGCTTCTCATGGGTCGAAGACGAATCGGCGCCCAGCATAGGGAAAGCCGAGGCGGAAGCAATGGATTCGGCCGCCGGCCCGCGCGGAGCCGGCCGAAGCCATCCTGCCTCATGCCGGCACGCCGGCCAGTTCGAGCAAGTCAACGGCCTGGCGCAGTTCGCGGCGCAGTTCGGCCAACGAGGCGCGCATATTCCGGATCTTCCGGTCGGCTTTGCCGGCGCAATCGACCTTGAAGGCGGCCCAGCGCGCCGCGAGTTCGTCCAGCTTCGCCTCCGAGGCTTGCAGCAGTGGGCGCAGGCGGTCGGGCAGCGGACGGCGTTGGCAGGCGAGCCGCTCCCCGAGTTGCCGGCGCGTCTCGGCCAGTTGCGCGAGAAGAATGCGATGGTCGGGCACGCGGCGCAGCCCGCGCACGAGACGAAGAAACGCAAGCACCCGGATAGACCACTTGGTCGGATCCCACTGCCACCACTTCACGCCGTTCCGGTAGTCATGCTGAAACTCGTGGTGGTAGTTGTGGTAACCCTCGCCGAAGGTGAAGAGCGCCATGATCCAGCTGTCGCGGGCGGTGCATCTCGTCGTATACGGCCGGCGCCCGATGGTGTGGCAGAGCGAATTGATGCAAAAGGTCATATGCTGCACCGCCGTGATGCGCGCCACGCCCGCGAGCAGGAATCCACCGAGCGCGCCGAGCCAGCCGCCGTGCCACCCGCCGAGCAGGGCGGGCAGCGCGAAGCCCACACCGATCGCGATCGGCAGATAGAAGCGATCCTGCCAGCGGAGGAGCGGGTCCTTCTCGAGGTCGCGCACATTGTCCCGGGGCGGCTCGGCGTTCAGCTGGAAGAGAATCCAGCCGATGTGCGCGTGCCAGAATCCTTTGGTAATGTCGTAGGGATCATCGTCGTGATCGGTATGCTGGTGGTGGCGCCGGTGGTCGGAGACCCACTCCAGCGCACTGTTCTCGAAGGCGGCCGCGCCGAAAATCAGTGTCAACAGGCGCACCGGCCACCGGGCCTGAAAAGCCAGGTGGGCAAACAAGCGGTGGTAGCCGAGGGTGATGCTCAGGCCCGTCGCGGTGAAGAACGCGAGGAAAACCGCGATCTGGAAGCCGTCGAGCCCGCAGCGCCAGAGATACAGGGGAACGGCCGTGATGGTGACCAGGGCCGAGCCGGTGAGGAACGAGCTGTTGACCCAGTTGATGCGCGTGGCGGGGAGGCGGAAGGGCATGGCAGGTCAATCATAACGAGCTCTTCCGGTTTCGCGAGAAGGGGGGGAGGATAATTCGGGCGGTTGTTGTGGATGCCGAGAGTTGCCGGTCGGATCGGGAGCGGCGCGGGCTTCGCGGCGGCGGCAGGATCGATCGCTGGCAGGGGCATTGCCGGGAGGCTAATCGTCCGCGGGCGGGGGCAGCGGCGGCAGGCCCAACTTGGCCCGCCGGGCGTTCTCCGCCTTCCAGTTTTTTTCGGCAGCCGCCCTGGCCCGGGCCACGATGGCGTCCTGTTGCGCCTTCTGTCTGGCGGCGGCGGCGGCCAAAGCGTCGGCCTTGGCTTTCGCGGCGGCGGCGGCCTTCGCTTCTTGTGCCGCTTTGGCGTCGGCGAGCGCCTTGTCCTTCGCGGCCTGGGCTTCGGCCAACGCCTTGGCTTGGGCGGCGGTCGCGTCGGTGATGAGCGTCGCCACGCTCGTTTCCGCCGGAGCGGTGATGCGGTAGCGCTTCGCCACGTCGCCGTCCGCGGCCAGATATGTCACCACGCCGTTCCGGTCCATGTCGAACGTGCCCGGATTCTGCTGGAAAAAGTAGCCGTTGGCGCGCACGGCCTCCTGGCCGTCCACGTACACGACGATCGAGGGCGGCTGTCCCTGCACCTTCGCCGGCTCGTCCGCCGCCCAGAACAGGTGCTGGCTGTCCGGTGTGAAGGACGGGAAGAACACGGCGCGTGCGCCCGGGTATACGGGATGGCCGTCGAGGTACAGGGCGTTTCTCGGCGCGCTGGCCGGGCGCGCCATAAAGGCGACGTGTTTGCCATCGGGACTGAACGCAAACGCCGGCGCCACCAGGGTCGAGGTCTGCCATTTGCCGAAATAGGCCGGGGTGAGATCGGGCTGGGTGACGCCGTCGACCACGATCCCCGTGATCTCGCTGCGGCCGACCGGTCCAAAGAAATAACCGAAGCGCGACCCGTCCGGGCTGAACGTGAAGCTGTTGTCGACCGGATAGGTGCCCGCCGGCAGCACCGATTTGCCGTCGACGACGAGCGTGAAATTGCGGTTCGTGCCATCGCGCGTTGCGAAGGCGTAGCGGCTGCCGACGGCCGCCATCGCGATCGGGTCGTAGCTCATCAGGGTCGTGATCGGGATTTCTTCCGCGTTGACGATCAGGAACTGCCGGCCGGCGCTCGACGCGGTGTAGATAGGGATGGAGCCGTCAGGCGTCCAATAGATCTTGTCGGTGGCGACGGCCGGGTATTCGTTTTGTCTCCTGCCATCGATGAGCATGTACATGGCCCGCGTCGCGGCATTCGTGCAGGCCACGGCGTAGTGCTTCCCGTCCGCGCTGAACCAGGCGTTCTGCGTGCCGTCGGTTCCCGGCACTTCCTTGCCGTCGAGAAAGAAGGTCGACACGCCCATGCCGTTCACGAGCTTGGTCCGCACGATCGCGCCCCAGCGGTGACCGACGGGACTGGGGATGATTTGGTCGACCTGGATGCCACCGACCACCGGCTTGCCGTCGACAAGCACGGCGGCCTTGCCCCCGGCGTAACTGATGGTGAGCAGTAACGACCCGTCGGCGGTGAAGACCGGGGTCTGACCCGCGTAACCGGCGATCTTGCCGTCAACAACGAGCACCTGCTCCTGATAGTTTTCGACCTTGGCGGCGCTGTAGGCATAACGGGAATCGTCGGCGCAGAACACGGGATTCGTGATTTGATGGCCGCTCCAGGGCCCGGGCTTCCCCTCCATCATCAGACGCCAGGTGCCGCGGGCGCCCTCCTGTTTCATTTCGTCCCAAAACACGCGCCGGCCCGTCGGCGAGAGCGTGAGCCAGCCGTAATTGAGCGCGAGCGCCGCGCGCGGTCCGCGTCCGGCCTCCTGGCCGTCGTGGATCACGACATACTCGGCGCCGAGGCGCGCCGCGTACGCATAATGGGCGCCATCCGGACTGAAGATCACCGGGACCATCACATCCGCTTTCTCCCCGCCCGGGGATGAGCGCATGACCGCGGCCTTCTCCGGCAGATAGAACCCCTGACCGTTCGGCCCGTAGAGCTCGTCGAACATGGGACCTTCGACCCCGTCGACCGTGACGGCGAAATGAGTGCCCTTCGCGCCCATGTAGGCGATATGCCCGCCGCCCGGACTAATGGTGTAGATGCCGCCTTGGTTGGTGGGGCCGGCAACGGTCGCTTCGATTTTGGCTCCGGCCGACAGAGCGGTGCTGGGAGCGCCGAGCGCTGCGAGCGCGGCGGCGACGATGATATATGGGTGGCGCATGGTGATCGGGGGAGTTTCAGCCGCGGTATTGAGTGAGGGAGCGCAAGAGAGATTGGCGAAGCCCGGGGCCGCGATCATGCCCCCCGACGGCGGTGCACGAGGGACGACGGCCGGCGACGACATGCGGCTGGAAGCTTCGGAGGAGCATCGACCCGGTTCTTCCGCCAGACCGCGCGAGTCAATTGGCCGCGACGCCCGCCTTGAGCAGTGCCGCGAGCTTCTGGAGCGCGACCGGGCGGGTCACCTGGTTGCTGTCGATCAGCACCTTGCCGTAACGATCGGTGACGACGAGCTGCGGAATGGTGTCCCCGAACAATGGATTGATGAGAAGCAGCTGGGGATCGCGCTCGGCGGGGACCGCGCTCCAGGTGAAGCCCTCGTCCTTGGCGTAGGCGTGCATCTCGGCGGCCGAGTGGTCGGCGCTGATGAAGACGATGTCGAACTCGGGATGGGTCGGCTTCATCTCCTTGTAGAATTTCACCAGCGAGGGCGAGAACTCCCGGCAGGGTCCGCACCAACCGGCGCCGCGGTAGAAGACGAGGTAGCGCAGCCGCGAGGGATCGGTGAGAGAGGTCGGCGCGCTCGTGGAAATATCGACGAGTTTGCCGTCCAACTCCTCCACGAAACGGCCCGGGGCGCCTCCCGTCGCGTCAACGAACCGGCGGGCCTGGTCGAGGAGGTCCGTCGTCTGCGGGGCGACGTCAAAACTGGTGTTCAGGCGCTGGCAACCGACAAGCAACTGGTCCTGCTCGACTCCCAGCACCACCACCTTCTCCCCCGCGCGCACCACGTTGCCGCCCAGATCGGCGGCCTCCTTCAGCGTGACGCGATACGGCCACAGATCCGGGCGGCGCAGCACGGCGGCGTAGGTCAGGCCGCGTTGTCCAGCGCTGAGATTAGCCGCCGCGCCGCCGGCCACGCGCAGGATATCCGTGTCCTCGGGCTTGACGGCGAAGCGGTAACGCCCGTCCAGCGTGGCGACGACGGCCCGGTCGGCCTCCAACTGGAGAACCTTCAGGCGCTGCCCGGCTTCGACCCCTCCGCCCTGCTTGAACTTGATCGGTCGATTCAGGGTGCACTGCGCGGGCCACAAGTCGGGCCGGCCGGCGAGTTCGGCCCAGGTGAGCCCCTGCGCAGCGACCGCGACAGTGATCGCGAGGAATCCCAGGACTGACGTGATTTTCATGGCGGGGAGGCTTGGGGTCAATCGACGGAGACGCTCTCGATCCGGAAAGTCGGCGTCGTGCTCGGGCGCTTGGGATTGGCGGTGAAGGGAAAGACCTTGATCCCGTTTTGCTCCGAAGCCGGAATCGAGTCAGTGAAGGGCGGGGCGAAGGTGACGCGCACGATCGCGAACAGCTGCTTGGGGGTCAGAATCCCGGCGTGCATCGCGGCGGCGGAGAAACCGGCGAGTCCGTATTGATAACGTCCATCGGCATAGCCGCCCTGGATGTAGCCGCCGATGCCCCGCACATACAGGAGGACCATCGTCTGATCGCCCGGATTTGTGCTCGTGACCAGATTGCTCGCCCGTTCCGCCTTTGCGCCCAGGCGGGCGGCGGCAAGCACCAGGCGCTCGAGATCGGTCACCGGGACTTTTTCGCTGGGGGGCAGGGGCAGGAACGTCACGCCACTGATCGACCGCCTGCCGTTGGCGGCCGTCATGCGCGGATGCTCCAACCAGCCCGCGAGCGTGAGCTTGTCGCCATCGAACGCCGCCAGCAATGACGTGGGCTGGTCGGGGAACTGGTTGCCGTTGAGCTGCGGCGCCGGACGATAGACCAGCTTCACCAGGGCCTGCCCGTGCTCGGCGGCGATTTCGCCGCTGAAGATGCCGGGAGCGTCGAATGAATCATAGGGCGAGCCGACGAGATCCCCGCTGATCTTGCCGGCGCCGTCCGCTTTGAGCCGCACGTAGCCGGGCTTCATTCCCTGGTCCTGCTTGATGAGGAAATTCACACCGCGGCCGAGGGCGTCGAGGATCTTGCCGCGCTGCTCCGCGATCGCGGTGTCGCTGACGGGCTCGAATTCCGTGGCTCCGCCGCCGCCCCACGGCCCCGTCGATTTGAGGGCGCCGGTCAGTTTGGGCGTCGGGTCGATGTCGAGCTGGAGCGCGCAAGCCAGCGGTGCGCTGCCCAGACCATGTTCGACAAACTCCTTGTCGCTCCCTTCCATCACCCCCGTGGATTTCAGGGCGAGCATGCCGGTGTTGGGCACGGCGGCGCCTTCAAGTTCGAAGCCGCCCTGCTGGGCGACAAACCAGGCTTGGCCGGTCAGCTTGCCATCGGGTTGGGACTGAATCTTCAGCGACACCGGCACCGGCACCGTCGTCTGCTCCGAGCTGGCGAAAACCCCGCTCACCCGGCCGGCAAATTCGACCCCGGCGCGCAGATCGGCGGCAATGTAATGCTCGACCGCCTTCGCAATGGCGGCGAGCTGTTCGACCGTCCACATGCGTTGCACGGTCAGCGTGACGGTGCCGTTGCTGAGGAAATCGGCGCCCGCATACGGCCGCCAATCGCCGGAGAAGCCTTTGCCGTCGGGGTTGACACGCAGCCGCCATTCCTCGCCGCCTTGGAACGCGACGTGCAAGACGGGCCGATCGACCACCAGGTCGAGCGCGGCGCCGCCGCCGAGCTGGGTGCGGCCCACCTGGGCTTGGGCGATGTAGCCGGCTCCGTCGGGACTGCGTTGCACCACGAGTTGGACCGGCTGCGGCTGCGGCATGCCCTGCACCGGTTTGGTGCCGACCAGGATCGCGCGCCCGCCAAGCGGCCCGGCGACCGTGGCGAACATCGCCTTCATCGCTTTCAGCTGTTGATCGAGCCGCGCGAGCACGGCGCTGGCGATCTGGCCGTCGGATTTCAAAACGCAGCGCGCGCCCTGGCGATTCGCGGTGAAATCCACCGTCCCGGCGAGCGCCGGATGGTCGACGGAACCCTCGGCCTTCAGGACAATCCGACCGCTGACCTGACGCTCGCTCAGCGGCTCGATGGCATTCGCGAGAGCGATCGTCACGGTCACCTCCGGTCCTTCGCCAAACGAAATTTGGAACGGATGCGCGCGGATCGGTTTCACGAAATCCATGCGCTCCGGGCTCTCGTCCACCACCGCGACACCCTGGAGTGGGCCGCCGGACGCCGGAGTGGATTTGAGGACGATCAGCGGGGCGTTCCCCTGCTGCGGCACGACGACGATGTTGCCGGCGGATAGGATTCGCTTCACGGCGGCGAGGCGCTGTTCGCGCTCGGCGGCCATGCGCTCGTTTTCCTCGCGAATGGCCTCGGTGAGTGATTTGCCCGACGGCAGCCGGCGGAAGCGCTGCGAGCCGCCGAACTGGAGGCCAATGATACCAAGAACTTCGACTTGCTCGCTGGGGATCGTGAGTTCGAGGACATCACCGGCGGTTCGGGTCTCGAAGACCATGGTTTGTCCGCTGGGCGCGGCGAAACTCACGCGGCCGCCTTCAAGCACCGTGTAGTGAAAGGTGAACGTCGTCGTGTGCTGGCCTTGCACGAGGGGCTCTAGGCCGGCCGTCAGGTCTTGCGTCACAATCACCTGTCCATCGCGGGTGAACTCGATCCCGACCCAATTGCCCGGAGTGGCGCGCACCCACGCGCCGGGCAGGTCGCCGGCCCGCGCCGGGCGGCCTTGAAATCCATCGGCACGGGCTGACGGGGCGGCGAGAAACACACCGGCGATCAAGATGGCGGCGGACCGCATGATCGGGTGGATGAGTCGGAGACGGCGGCGCGTGGCGGCTTCCGGGTGTGGTGGGCAGGAGATGTAAGGGTGCATGGCGGGATCAGGGTTAGGAGGAGAAGGAGAGCGGGCGCAGCGCGGACATTCTTTGTTCTTCGGTGCGCGCGACGACTTGCGCCTCGACGTTGGCTTCTGCGAGCAGGCTAGGGCTCGGGGCGCCGCGCACTCCGGCGGCGAGAACGAGGGTGGCGCTGGGTTTTTTCATGGAATGGGGAAGCGGATGAGTTGAGCCCTTGGCGTTTCGGAATCAGGGCTCCGCCGGCGCGGGCGAAGCCGATCCTGCGGCGTCGGCGTCTTTGGCCGCGGCCCGCTGCATCAGCTGATTGTGCAACCGGGCCATGGTCGCGGCGAAGTCGTCCGGGTTCGGGGGTGCAACCGGGGCGGGGGCCGGACGCGGCTCGAACACACTGGCGATGGTCGTGTCGCGCGGCGGGGGCACCCGGGTGCGCAGCACGCGGTCGCCGACCGGACCCAGTGCCACGACCGCGCCATCCGGCGCCAGCGCCCAAACGGCCGATTCCCGGCCGTGGTCGGTAGCGTGCGCTTGCGAAATCGCCTTCACCAATTCGCCGGCCGCCGGCACGTCATAGCAGCGTGCGACGGCGTGGCCATCGACGTAGGTCACGAAGTCGGTAAGGTCGTCCAGCTTGTCGTCTGGCTCCGCCGCCAGCCAATAGAGGTGCCGGCTGTCCGCGGAGAACGCCCATGCGATGACTCCCCGCGGGTTTTCGTACACGAGCCGTCCATCGAGATAGAGGCCGGTCTTGGAATCGGAAATCTTCCAGCCTGCAACGAGGAGGTGCTGGCTGTCCGGGCTGTACGTGAAGGCGCCCTGGAGCCCGGTGGGCCGGCTGTCGGCCACCACTTCACCACCCTCACAGGCCACGTGACGGGCATCCGCGCTGAACTTCACGCTGATCGTGCCTTCGGGCACGGGTGAAAGCTTTCCGTCGATCACCGCATAGCGGGTCCCGTCTCGTGCGGCGATGTAGGCGAACCGGCTCGAATCCGGGGAGAACCGCAGCGACGCGGCCTCGATTTTGGCGAATTCGGGGCCGCGTTTCCCGTCGAGCAAGACATATTGAACGTCGGATTTGGTGCAGACGGCCGCGTAATGACGCGCATCGGCGCTGTAGCTCACGCGTCCGATCTTCGCGCCCGTGCCGCGGGTGAACAGAACCGGCTCGCCATCGACCGCGACGAAATCGCCGTTGCCGTGCGGATAGAGGGCGGCATAGCGCGCGACCTGGGGCCGGTCTTCCGGGCGCCACCAAGAATCGAGAGGATCGTAGTAAAAGACCGCCACCGTGACGACGCCGTGTCCCACCGGGGCCGGTTGCAGCTGCTCGATCGTCCGGGTGGTGTAGAGCGACTGCCCGTCCGCCAGCAGGTTCTGACCGCGGGCCGACTGTCCGATGCCGACGAGGTGTTGGCCGTCGCCGGTGAACTCCGCGTGCGTGGCAAAGTAGCCGGCATCGGAGCCATCGACGATCAAGGTCGGCCGGCCGGCGGTAGTCGCGGGGTAGGCATACCGCGCCCCGTCGCGGCTGCAGACGAGACCGGGTGCATCCATCGGGGTTCTCGCCTCGCCGTCAATCCACAGGTCCGCCGGCGCCTGGTCGCCGCGGATGAGCACGATATGTCGGCCCTGATCGCCGGTGAACGCCAGGTGCCAGTCGGCTTGATCCGCCATCGGCAGCCGCAGCTGCTCCTTCCCGTCGACCATGAGCACGGTCTCCCGGCCAAGGCGGGCGAGATAGGCGTAGCGATGGCCGTCTTGGGTGAAGACCACCAGCTGGGCGCTGCCAGCGGAGTCAGCCAGTTTCAAATTGTTGTGCGCGGGAACAATCCCGTCGAATAAGGGCCCGGCTGCGCTGTCGATCTGCACGGCGACCTTGCCGTTCGATGGCACGACGGCTGCCAGATGCGCGCCGCGCGGACTCACAACATACTGCGCCAGCCGCTCCGCCGGGCCCACCACCTGTTCGAAAACCACCGCGTGTCCGGAACCGGTGCCGGCGGCACCGAGAACCGCCGCCGCCACCCAGAGAAATGGTCGACGAGCGTTCACGGATGATGGGCGGTCGCGTTCATGGATATGCTCGGTCCTCCGCTGCGGGCCTGGATGCCCGCGAGCCGGTACCCTACATTTGCGCGGAATCCTTGTTCAGCAGCGCGGCGAGCTGGCGGATGGCGCCCGGCACCGCGTTTTGCGACGCGTCGATCAAGATCCGGCCGCTGGGATCCATGACGATGAGCTGCGGCAGCAGGCCGGTGATGGGCTTGTTGACGTCGGGCATCGACGGGGTGCTCTCGTACGTCACCGCGCGCCACGAGAATCCCAGCTTCCGGGCGAATTTGCCGGTGTCCTCGGGAGACTCGGTCATGATCCAGATGATCTCAAACTCCGGATGGCGCGGCTTCGCCTCGCGGTAGAACTGGATCAGCGATGGTGTCACGCGATTGGTGATGGGACAGGTGCTCGACCCGCGGTAGAATACGAGGTAGCGGGGCGGCGCCTTGGGATCGAGCGGTTCGAGCTGATCCGACACGGAATTCACCAGCTTGCCCTCCAGTTCGCCGAGCACGCGTACCTGCGCCTTGCGCTTCTGGTCCGCCATGCGCTGTTCGTCCGCGAGCTTCTTTTCATCAGCGAGTTTCTGCTGCACAACGACGAACCTGGCGCCTGTCTGCGGATCCTCCACGAACTGGCGGGCCTGCGCCATCAGGTCCGTGGCGTACGGTGCCACTTGGAAATCGCCCTGAGGTATGTGCACCGTGAGGCGGTCGGGTAGAACCTCGACCACGGCAACCCGGTCGCCCGCGTGCACGGTGACGCCCCCGCCGACGTCAAACGATTTCGCCAGAGCGACCTGCGCCGGCCAGAGCTCTTTTTGCCGGGCGAGGGCGGCGTAGGTGAGCGCGCGCTGCTTCGGGGTCAACTGGGCGTAGGCCGCCTGCGCCACGGCCAACAGATCGGTCTCGTCCGGCTCGACCGTGAAGCTCGTCTTGCCGTCCCGCGTGCCGACATCGGCCTCGTCCGGCTTCACCTGGAAGACTCTCAAGGCCTGCCCGGCCGCCACGCGCGCGCCGTCCTGAAACGCGATCCCCTGCTTGATGGTGCATTGGTCCGGCCAGAGTTCGGGCCGGCGGGCCAGCTCGGCCCAACTCAGCTCCTGCGCGAAACCGGTCGTCGCGAAGAGCACAAGAGCAGCGAAGGATTGCGATAGCTTCATGGTGGAAACGGGGCGGTTGGAGGTTGCGGGGCGTCTGCGCTGCTGGCGGTGGTGCGCACGGGGTCGCAGCGGCTGGGGCAGCCATGGGGTAGTACTTCACGGTTCGCCGCGGTCGAGGCGCGGCTTCAAACCTAATACATGCAATAAGATTGTCTTTTGCACGGGGTCAAGAGTTCCTGGGTGGATTCGGCATGGGCTGCGCGAACTAATCCGACGCCGCAGTCGCGGCGCCGGTTACGTGCGGTCGGGCGAGGCGCTTCGCGCAGGAGGGCCGGCAGCCTCGCGCGTCCCCGTGGTCAACTCGGGTCAGTTCGGGCTCCGCCGCGGTCGAGCGCTTCGTTCAGGCGGCGCACGTCGAGGGCCTTGTCCCAGCGCGCGATGGCCAGCGTCGCCACCCCGTTGCCAATCAGGTTGGTGACGGCCCGGGCCTCATTGATGAATCGGTCCACGCCGAGCAGGAGCACGAGGCCGGCTACGGGAATCTTGTGGAGCGAGGCCAGCGTGGCGGCGAGGGTGACGAAGCCGCCGCCGGCCACGCCGGCCGAACCCTTGGAGGTCAGCATCAGCACCCCCAGCACGAACAGCTGATCGCCCAGCGTCAGCGGCGTGTTCGTCGCCTGGGCCACGAAGATCGCGGCCATCGTCAGGTAGATCGCGGTGCCGTCCGGGTTGAAGGTGTAGCCGGCCGGCAGCACCAGGCCGACGACGGGCCGGGAGCATCCGGCCTGCTCCAGCTTCGTCATCATCCGCGGCAGCACGACCTCGGTCGAGACGGTGGCGAAGACGATCACGATTTCCTCCCGGATGTAGCGAAGGAATTTCCAGAGATTCACGCCGGCGGCGCGGGCGACCAGCCCCAGCACGCCGGCGATGAAAATCAGGCTGGTGAGGCAGACCGCAATCATCAGTTGCCCGAGCGACGACAGCACCCCGAAGCCGTACTTGCCCACGGTGAAGGCCATCGCCCCCAGCGCCGCGAGCGGGGCCAGCCGCATGATCATGCCGGCGACGGCGAACAGCGCGTGCAGCAGGGCGTCGATGACCTTGAGCAGCGGCTCTGTCTGCGCGCGGAAGCGGGCCATGGCGATGCCCAGCAGCAGCGAAAACAGGATGATCGGCAGCATGTCGCCCCGCGCGAAGGCATCGACCACGCTCGTCGGGATGAGCCTGAGGAAGAAATCGGCCACCCCCTCCTGCCCCTGCGCCGCGGCGCCGGCCGTGTAGCTCGCGAGCGACGACGCGTCGAGTTCGGCGGGATCGACGTTCATGCCCACGCCGGGCCGGAGCACGTTCACGACGACCAACCCGATCAGGAGGGCCAGCGTCGAGACGACTTCGAAATAGACCAGCGCCTTCACGCCGATGCGGCCGACCGCCTTCAGGTTGTCCACCTTGGCGATGCCGAGGATGATCGTGCCGCCGATGATCGGCGCGAGGAGCATGCGGATGAGCCGGATGAAGCCGTCGCCGAGCGGGCGCAGCGCCACGCCGCCCGCCGGCCAGACGCCGCCGATCACCACGCCGAGCGCGATCGCGATCACGACTTGGAGGAAGAGCCGGTCGAGAAAGCCGCGGCGGGCGGGGGTGGAATTCACGGGGTATTTGTGTCAGGAGCCAAGGTCCGTCGAGCAGGGCTGCCGGCCCTCAGCTCTGCTCGTTCTGCCCTGCGGCAGAATGAACCTTCGAAGGCCCTGCCGGCAAGCCGCGCCCGCATGCGGGCACGCGGTCCGGCCGCGGGGTCCGGCTCTACACCGCGGAGCGGACATCCGGTCAAGGGCGGTGTCATGTCAGAATGGGGCCGTGGGTTGGCAGCTCAGTCGCTCAGGCCCTTCAGCACGCGATGGAGGTCCGCCTTTGCCTCAAACCCGATGCCGACCAGCTCGGGCAGGGTGACGTGACCATCGACCACCTCGACGCCATCGGGATAGCCGCCGAAGGGCTGGAAGAGATCGGGGTACGATTCGTTGCCACCGAGGCCCAGCCCCGCGGCGATGGCGAGCGACATCTGGTGCCCGCCGTGCGGGATGCAGCGCCGCGGGGACCATCCCTGTGCCCGTAGCATCTGCAGAATCCGAAGGTATTCGACCAGGCCGTAGCTCAGGGCACAGTCGAACTGCAGCCAGTCGCGGTCTTTCCGCAGGCCGCCATAGCGGATGAGATTGCGCGCGTCCGCCAGCGAAAAGAGGTTTTCCCCCGTCGCCATGGCACCGGCGTAGCGCGTGCCCAGTTCGGCCTGGAGCGCGAAATCCAGCGGGTCGCCCGCCTCCTCGTACCAGAACAAGTTGAAGCGCGCGAGCGCCTCGCCGTATTTGACCGCCATGGCGAGATCAAAGCGGCCATTCGCATCGACGGCGAGTCTCGCGCCGGCAGGCAGCACCCCCAGCACGGCCTCCAGGCGCCGCAAGTCCTCGGCCAGCCCGGCGCCGCCGATCTTCATCTTCACGACCGTGTAGCCGCGGTCGGTGTAGCTGCGCATCTCGCGTTGGAGGGCCGCCAGGTCCTTGCCCGGATAGTAGTAGCCGCCTGCGGCATAGACGAAAATCCGGCGGTTGACCGTGCCGTCGCCATAGCGGTCGGCGAGGAGCTGGAACAGGGGTTGGCCGGCGATCTTCGCCACCGCGTCCCACACCGCCATGTCGATGGTCCCGACTGCGACCGAGCGCTCGCCGTGGCCCCCGGGTTTTTCGTTGGTCATCATCCGCGCCCATATCTTGTGCGGATCAAGGTTGTCGCGCGCCTCGTCCCTCAGGCTGGTGGGATCCGCCTCGAGGATCCGCGGGATGAACCGCTCGCGCAGGAGCGCACCCTGGCCATAGCGCCCGTTGGAGTTGAAGCCGTACCCGACCACCGGCCGGCCGTCGCGTATCACATCCGTGACGACCGCGACCACCGAGCAGGTCATCCGTGAGAAATCGATGTACGCGTTGGCGATGGGCGACGCGATGGGGATGGTTTTCTCGCGGATGGCGACGATGCGCATGGCGGCGGACGACCCGCGATTCAGGCAGCGCCGCTGGGGTGAAGCAAGAGCGCAGCGGGGGCGGTGGCCCTGGGAACCGACCCTGGGCCACGCAACAAGTGGCGGCCGTCGCGGGGTTCGGCCCGGCGGGCGCGGGCACACCCGGGGCCGGAATCAGATTCCCGGCTGGCAGAGACAGGAGCTCTTGATTGTCATGTCAGCCTTCGCCCAGATGGCTTGGAAGCGCGCCCCGGCGGCGGCCGCGTCCTCGTGTTTCCCCTGCTGGTGCAGGCTCTCGGCAAGACCGAAGAGCGACCAGCCATTGTCGGGGACCCGCGCCAGGTCTTCGCGGTACACCTGCTCGGCCTCTGCGAAACGGTGCGCCTGCATGAGCGCCGCGCCGAGGGAATGGCGCACGGGCAGCAGCCAGGACGGCGGTTCGTCGTAGCGCAGACCGTCTTCCGCCTTCACCGCTTCGCGCAGCTCCGCCAGGCCTTCGTCGATGTGGCCGTCGCGGTACAGAATCTCCCCTGCCAGCATGTGGGTGGCGACGCCCAGGACGGCCTGGCAGGTGTTGTTGCCGGCGGCGATTTCATCCGCGGGCACGCGTTTGGCGGTCTCCAGGTACGCCGCCTGCTCCGCGCGGGCCAAGGCGACGTCGCCCTTGGCGGCGAAGGCGATCCCGCGCGCCGCGTGGCGAAAGGCCTTGGTGAACGGCATGTAGTCCGGGTAGTTGTCCGCCTCAGCCAGCACGTCATCCCAGCGGCCAAACCGCACCAGCACCTCGTAGGGAATCGCCACAAACGCCTCGGCAATGTTCGCATATTCCTTGAGAAAATCGTCCGTCAGGCCGCCGACGGCGGCGCGGATGTGCTGGAGCGCGAGTTCGCGCTGGCCGGTCATCATCGCGGCATAGGCCAGCATGTGCTCGTTGTGCGCGATGTAGATGAGGAAGAAGCCGTGGGACGGACCCGCCACCGCGCGATAGCGGCGATCGGCGTCCACCGCCCTGAGGTTGGCCTCGATGGCCTGCTGCCAGCGGCCGCGGCGGATGTCGATGTGCGAGGGCATGTGCACGTTGTGCGCGAGCCCCGGCTGCAGGTTTCGCAGCCGGTCGGCCGCGGCGTCGGCGAGTTCCGGGTGGGGCGACGCCTCCACGGCGTGAATGTAGAGGTGATTCGCAAACGGATGGTTGAGGTCGAGCTTCAGGACGGCGTCGAGGGCTGCGAGGATCTCGTCGGTGCCGGGCTGCGGCTGGCCCTCGGGCGTCCATTGATCCCACGGCCGGAGATCCATCAGGGCCTCGGCAAAGAGCGCGCCCGCGTCGGGATCGGCCGGGTAGGTTTTCCAGACTGCGCGCATCGCGTCCGCGTACGCGCGGTCGAGCGGGCTGCGATCGTCCGGCTGGGGGCTCGCGTAGCGGTGGCTGAGCGCCTCGATCAGCGCGCGCTCGACGGGCGAGGCGCGGGCCGCGTGTTGTTGCGCGAGGGCCAGTTCCTTCCAGGCCAGCTCCGCCGCCGGTGGCGGCACCAGCGGGAGGTTGATGTGGGGCCCGCAGGCGAGCGCGATGCCCCAGTGCGCCATGGCGCACGCGGGATCCAGCCGGGCCGCCTCCTGGAAGGAGCGGATGGCGGCCCCGTGATTAAAGCCGTAGAGAAAACGCAGTCCCTGGTCGAAGTACCTCTGCGCTTCGGGCGAGGTCGTGGTGACTTTGCGGGTGTACGAGCCTAATCCGTCGAACAAGGGCTCCGGAACTCCAGGGGCGCGGACGCCGGTCAACGCCAGCGCGAGTCCGACGACAAGTGCGGGATGTTTCATCGGGGTGGGAGGGTTTGGCCGGGAAAGTATTCGGCGATGGCGCCCGCGCAAGCGGGGCCGGTGCTTCCTCCCGTTGATCCCCCGCGGGCCGGCGCACGCTCAGGGGCGGACGGCCAGCCACCCGTAGGCCAGGGTGTAGGCCGCGCATTCGCCCACGAGGAGTGCAAACCCGATCCGCAGGCGGAGACTCGTCAGATGGGGTCCGACGCCGAGCCGCGACAACACGGCGAGACGTCCGCCCCACCACAGGGCGATACCCCCGCACGTCAGCCGGGCGAGCGGCGCACCCGCCACAAGTTCCGGGGCGCAGACAAGGCTGATCAATCCCGCGAACGCGATCACACCGCCGATAAAAGCGTTCTGGGCCACCGCGAACCGGCGGTGGATCGCGGGAAGCCGTGCGAGATTGGCGGCCCAGTCCGGCGGGATGGGGGTGAGGCACGCGGCCCAAAGGGTCACCAGGTGCAGCACGCCGGCCGCCCGCACGCCTAGGATCCAAATATCATCGCCCGCGACCACGCCGGCGACTCTGAAGGACTACCGGAGGGACGTCGAGCGCCGGGGAGATCAGCCACCGGGCGGCGGCACGGGGCCGGGCGCGGAGCCGCCCGTGGAAGGAACAAGGATGGGCCCGCGGCCCGGGCCGATCTGTTGAAACATCAGCTGGCGCAGTTGCGCCGCGGCCTGCTGTTGCTGCTGGATCTCCTGCAGCGCTTCGACCTGGGCCGTGGCGAGAAATCCCTGGGCGCGGGCGATGGCGTCGTCAGTGATCTGGCTGCCGCCGAACAGGGCTGCGCCGTCCGGCGGCGCGGGGCCGACGGCCACCGTCACGTTGGATCCGGGTCCCGTGCGGCTGAAGTACCCCACCGCAGCGCCGGCCGCCGCCCCGGGGCCGCTCGAGGGCGAAGTCTCCGCCAGGATTTGCACCAGCCGGTCAGCCTGCGCGGCGGTGAGAGGAGTATCCGAGTAGCTGAGCGCCTGCTGAAGCTGGTTGACCACTGCGCGCTGCGGCTCCACCTGGAGAAAACTCTGGTATTGCGCGTAGCCGGCGGGTTCGAGCAGGGCCTTGATCTTCTCGTCGAGTTCCGCCTGCGCATTCTGATTCAGCTGGCGGAATGCTTCCGGATTCCGGACCGGGTCGATGCCCTGCTGGCCGGCGGCGGCGAGCACGTCGATCGGCGTGGACAGTTGGTCTGCCAGCAGGCTCTTGAGCTGCGCGAGCTTGTCCGGCGACAACCCGAGTTGGTGGAACAGGGCGCCGTAGCGGGCGTTGATCTGGGCTTTCTGCTGGATGGCAAGGAGGCGCGCCGCTTCGGGGCGATCCAGGAGGGACGTGAAACTCGCGACGGGGCTGCGGCCCGCGCTGGTTGGCGTCGGACCCGAACCGGTGCCGGGAATGGTGGTCGCGTAGGGACCGCCGGGCCGGGTGGTGGCAGCGCTCGCTCCGGTTCCCCTTCGTCCAGGCGAAGCTGGGGCGCGCTTCTGCGAGTCGGTCTTCGCGGTCGCGGACACGGTGGCTCGGAGAGCCACGAGCTCGCCGTGCTGCCTCCACGCGAGCACCGCCAAGCCGATGGCGACCAGTACCAGGAAGATCAAGAGGTGGTTTTTGTAGGAGCGCATGGTGCAGCAGCTGTGCCGGTTGGGAAACGCGATTTCTGACCGGCTCACGCTGCGCCGGGATCCATGGAACTGGCGGAAGCGTGGTCGTCCGCAGCGAACCTCGCTGCGTCCGGTCGCGGATCCGAACAACGAAGGATTCGGGCGGGGAGGGTGGTCATGGCGATCTGAAGGAGGCGGTTTCGTCGCGATTGGGAGACGATATCCGGCCGGAAAGGATTAGCGGATCGTTGCCGGCAGTGGCAAGCCTCACACCGGACTGAAGAGCCTTGAATCGTCAGGGCGTGGCGGCACAGTGCCAAACGCGCTTGTTGAGAGGTGACTTCATGCCGCTGTTTTCACGCTCTGCGTCCCGTTCCTGGCTGATCGCCTTGGTGGCGGTGCTCGGGTTCGTGGCGTGGGATGCCGGTATCCGCATCCGGCGTGTCGAAGGCCTGTCCGGCCGTTACGGGGTGACGGTCGATCCGCCCGCGGCCGATCCCGCGTCGCCGACGGGTTACGCGCTGGGGCGCCGTCCGCTGGTCCTGCCGGAGGTGGGTGACGACGGCTATCAATGGATCATGCAGACGCAGGCCATGCTGGCCGGGGGCGGGTGGCGGATCCATTGGGTCGATTACGACAACGCGCCGGACGGGCGGGCGGTGCACTGGGCGTCGCCCTACCACTGGTGGCTGGCGGTGCTCGCTTGGGCGGACCATGCCTGGTCGGGACGTCTCCTTGGCGCCTCCGTCGAGCGCGCGGCGCTTCTGGCCAATCCCGTCTTCGTGGCGTTGTTTCTGCTCGGGATGATTCCGCTGGTGGCGCGGCGGTTCGGGCCGTGGGCGGCGTCGCTGTTGGGAACCGGGATGGTTTCGACGCTTCCCTTGTATTTGTACTTTGCGGCGGACTATCCGGATCATCACGGGATCCTCGAAGCCTGCGCGCTGTTGACGGTCCTGTTCCTGCTGGCCGGCGGCGGCGGCTGGTTCCGGCCGGACGATATTCCTGTCGACCGGCTGTCGGGCGCGGAGCGGGCCCTGGCGGAATGGCTGCCGGGGCGGCGGGCCGCGCGGCGGTGGTTTGTTGCCTCGGCCGTGGCAGGCGGTGTCGGTTTGTGGATCAGCGCGGCCAGCCAGGTGCCGGTGTTGGTGGGAATCGGCGCGGGCGCCGTCGCGGCCGCCTGGTTGGGACGCGGCCCAGCGGCTGCCGGTGGCTGGGTGCGGGATCCCGGGCTCTGGCGCCTGTGGGGTTTCGTCGGTGGTGCGACGAGCATCGCGGCTTACCTGATCGAGTATTTCCCCGCGCAGTTGGGATGGCGGCTGGAGGTCAATCATCCGCTTTACGCGCTGGCTTGGCTCGGCGCCGGCGAGCTGCTCTGCCGGATCACCCGCGCATTGGGGGAGGGGGGTTACGTGTTCACACGGAGGGACGCGCTGATTTGCGCATTGGCTCTCGCCGCCGCGGCTCTCCTGCCAGTCGTGATCCTGCTGACGGCGGGCAGGACATTTGTCGTGGCGGATCGCTTCGTGTGGCACCTCGGCACGGAATACGTGGCCGAGGGCCAGAGCATCGCGTCGTACCTGGCCGCCGGCCCCGGCGGTCTGGCGCTGCTGGCGCGCGGCCTGCCGCTGCTGGCGGTTCCCGCGGCGGCGATCCTCGTGGCGCGGGCGCGCCTGGCCGCCCCGTGGAAGACGCAACTCGTCATGGCCTTGGCGCCAGCCGCGCTGCTGCTGGCGCTCGCCTGCCGGGAAATCCGCTGGTGGGGGCAGGGTGACGCACTCGCGCTGGCGCTCGTCGTGGTGTTGGCGACGGTCCTGGCGAGGGGTTTCCCCGCGAGCAAAGCCATGCGCCTGGGCCGGCTGGCCTGTGCGCTGCTGTTCGTGCCTGGCGCGATCGCAGCGATCCGGTCGACGGTGTGGCGCGGGGATTATACGAAGGACGACGTTCTCCAGCTGGCCGAGCGCGATTTCGCCCACTGGCTCCGCCTGCGGATGGGGCGGGATCCAGTGGTGATCGCCGCCGCGCCCACGGCGACCGTCAAGCTGATCTACCACGGCGGCTTCCGGGGCTTGGGAACGCTTACCTGGGAGAACGTCGCGGGGCTCAGGCATGGCGCTGAGATCTTCGCGGCAACGTCGGCGGAGCGGGCCGACGAGCTGGTGCATCGCTACGGAGTGACCCACCTCGTGCTGCTGTCCTGGGACAGCTTTGCGGAGGAATACGTGCGGGTGTATCTGGGATTGTCGCCCGGGCAGGCGGTGCCCGGCGATGCCTTCCTCGTGGGCTTGCTGCACGGGAAGGGCGTGCCGCCGTGGCTGCGCCTGATTCCCTATCCGCTGCCGAAACATGAGGCGTTGCAAGGGCAGTCCATCGTCGTGCTGGAAGTGACGCCGCCCCAGGCGCCCGAATTGGCGGCGGCCCACACGGCGGAATACTTGGTGGAGATGGATCGGCCGGAACTCGCTGGCCAGCTGCTGCCCGTTCTGCGGCAGGCGGCGCACAGCCTGCCGGCGCTCGTGACGCTCGCCTATGTCGAGGCCAGGACCGGCGCGGGGGCGTCCTTCGCCGCCACGCTGGCGCAGATCGTGGAAAGGCTTCCGTCAGCCGCGGGATTGGAGCTGGAGGACCGCATCCGCCTGGCGACCGTGCTGGCGGTGGGCGGGCGCGGCGAACTGGCAGGAGAGCAGTTGCGCCGCTGCATGACCCAGCTCGACGAACGCGCGCTGCGCCGCCTGCCGGTCGGCACGCTCGCCGATTTTCTGGATTTGACCGGCGAAATGGGTGTGCCGATTCCCGATGAAGAGCTGCGCTGGCTCGCCGGCAGTCTGCTGCCGCCCTACCGCCGCCAGGGAAGCTGAGACGCCGGGTCGCGGCGCGCGCGGAGGTCGCGCGAGGGCGCCGCCGCCGGCAACCGTGACACCGGGCGTTTTCTGGGTATCGTTGCGGCGCCGGCGCTCGAATCACGAGCGGTGATTCGCGGCCGGACCGTCGCGATGAATCTGTTTCAAATGACAATGCCGGCAACGGCGGGTGCGAATGCCAATGCCCTCATCCGTCTGGTGGTGGGAGG
>DATIWI010000088.1:0-56605 GCA_035519475.1 Opitutaceae bacterium | reverse complement strand
CCGCTCGTGTCGGTGCCCTTGTAGTTGCTCTTCTCCGTCTCGAGCCCGAAGGCCACCGCGGTGTCGCCATCGACATGCACCGTCAGGCTGTCCAGCTTGAACGATTCAAACTTCATGTCGCCGGACTTCGCATCGGCGTCGACCTGTGCCTTCGTCATGAGGTTCCCGTCGGGATCGCTTAGCATCCAGTCGGGCGAAACCACGCCATCGATCCAGGCCTGGTCGTTTTTGATCAAGGCCACGCCCCAATCCTGCTCGAGCTGGGTGATGACCTGTTCGTCGCTTCCGCCGGCGGGTTTCTGGTCCGCGGCGGTGAGCCGACCTGACGGGAGGGAGATGACGGCCATGGCCAGCACGGCCAGGAGAACGGTGCGCTTCATGGACTGATCCTTGCGTTGGGGGTTGGGGGTATCTGCATCGCCGCCGGCCGGAATCCGGGCCATCGGCGCAGGGGACTTGAGCCTATCCGCATCGGAATCAAAAGCAAACGCCGCACCCCGGGGTTGGGGGGAGGGTCTTATTTCTAAAGCCAAAAAGCCGGGAGATCGTTCGTGGCTTCCTGGCTTTTGATTTACCCCCACCACTGATCCGGCGGCCCGTCTGGCGCCAAAGAAAACCGCCGGCCGTGAAGACCACGGCACGGCGGCTCGCTACAACTCATCTGACTTACCCCAAAATGTCCAAAACACCGGGACAGCCGCCGACTGCTTATTCCGATTCCGGCCACCCCGACCTCTGAACACCCACCAAGATCGCCCCGCCCGCGCCATCTATCAATAACTCGAAACACTCAATTTTGATTAGGCCGGCGCCCGGCGCTCGCGCACTGCAGGATGCAATCCGGAGGACGCAAGATCATCTCAAGGCCTTGATTCCGAAGCCACGAAGCCAGGAGAGCCTCATGGCCTCCTGGCCTCTGCATCATGATACGGGCACGACGCCGCATGCACTCCCGATCCGAGGCGGAGTTTAGAGCGGCTTAAGTTATGTCATAGCCGTGAACCTGTCATTGCGAGGAGGCCCGCCGCGGCGGCGGCGCGACGAAGCAATCCAGCTGGATCGCCACGGCGCGCTTCGCGCGACTCGCGATGACAACGGACGGGGAATGGCTACGGTTCAATTTAAACAGCCCTAGCGCGCGACCAGGCCCGCGGCGCTGGCGGGCACGCCGCTGGTGTCCGACACGCGGGTCAGGCTGCCATTGGCGCCGATGCGGAAGCCCACAATCGTCTGCGAGCCGGTGTTGAGGGAATAGAGGAACCGCCCGTCCTCCGTCACCCCCATGTCGAGCGGATGGTTGTCGACCACGCCCGTCACGCCGCCGTCGGCGAACAGGGTGAGCGAACCGTCCGGCGCGATCCGGTAGCCGCTGATATTGCTGCTGGCGGCGTTGGCCGTGTAGGCGTAGCGCTCATTCTTCGAGAGCACCACCCAGCAGGCCGCCCCCTGGTTGTCGCCGAGCGACGCCGTGACCACGTTCAAGGTCGCATCGGGGTGGAGCCAGTAGGAACTGAGCGCGCTGCCCGGCGCCTCGGACACCACCAGCAGGCCGCTCCGGGAAACCGCGAAGCCGAACGGCGTCGCGCCGGATGAGGCGGAACTGTGCACCGGCCCGGCCACGCCATTGGTGTCGACGGCAAACTGATCGAGCAGGTTGGTGTTCTTCTCCGTGACGACCAACTGGTCGCCGTGCAGGCCGAAACTGATCTGGGCGGGGCCGGTGTTGGCCGCGCTCAGGGCCTGGGTCGACCCGGGCAGCGCCTGCAGCCGACCGAGCGGTGACAGATAGAAGCCGGAGATATTGTCGCTCGAGCCGACCGCGCCGCCGGCGTGGAGCACGTAGACCAGGTTGGCGTCGATCGCCACGCTGATGGGATTCTCGCCGCCCGAGGGCACGATGTCGGTCAGGACAAGCACGCCGCGGTGGACGGCGAAGACGGAGAGCTCATTGCTGGCGGCGTTGACCGCGAGGAGCCAGCGGCCGTCGCCGCTGAGGGCCAGGGCGCCCTGGTCGCCGAGGCTGGCGCCGGTGCCCATGCCGCCGGTGGGATACGAGGCGGCCCATTTCAGCCCGCCGCCGGCGTGGCGGTCGAAAACGAGGATGCGGTTGCCATCCGCGGCGTTGCTCATCGTGTAAACGGTGCCGGCGCTGTCGTCGTCGTGGTTGGCAAACCCGGCGAGGGGAACTGCAAGCGGGCCAAGAGCGAGGAACAGGCTCCTCGCGAACAAACTCTGGGAGGTGGTCATGACTGACGGGGAGTTGAGGACGCTGAGGTGATGCGCGGGGTGGATCCGCCCCGGCGTTGATGGTGCGCGGAGCATAGGAACCGCGCGACCGCCGGAAAATTCCCGCGGAGAGCGCGGCAGGGCGGCGACGCCGAGATCCAATACTCAAGAATCAAGGCGGGCCATCAGCCCGGAGGCTTCCATTTTGAAACCAAGAAGCCACGAGAGCCCTCATGGCCTACTGGCTTCTGAATCACGCCCGACTCCGGCGGCCGGCGCTCAGACGATGTTCTTCGCCCGCTCCTGCTTCTCCTCCTGGTCCTGCTCCTTGCGCAAATCCTCCGCCTCCTGCTGCAGCGTGCCCGCCTCCTCCTTCCGGATGATCTCCTCGATCTCCGCAATCACCAGCCGCGGATGCTTCTTTTTCATCAGGCGGTACCCCTTGATCGCCGCCAGCCACCCGCTGTAGGGATCGTCCTCGGCCCGGCCCTTCTGCAACTGCGCCTTGATGTCCCCGGCAAAGTAGACCGCCATCAGCATCATGCGGGCGGCCGCTTCGTCCTCGGGCGGATCCTCCTGCACCCACGGCAGCGTCTCCGGCCCCACGATGAGCAGCACCGTCTCGCTCTCCTTGCCGAAGCGCGTGACCGTCTCCGCCGCCTTCAGGGCCGCGTCGCTCGTCACGTCCTTCTCGAGCACGGCGATGGCAGCGAGCACCTCGCGCCGCGAAATGGGCTCGGCCCCCGCGGCGGCGAGGCCCGTCAGCAGGAGCAGGAGAAGGCCGGTGATGCGGAATCTCATGGCAGATGCAGCAGAAGGTCGCCGTCACGCTACGCCTCGTCCGTGCGGATGCAAGCCGTGCGCCCGGCCCGCGATCGCACCCCCACGGCGCCATGCGCCTGGTAGGGCCCGAGCTTGCTCGTGGCCCATCTGCTCCGGCACGGCGGCGACCAAGGTCGCGCCCTCCGGTGCCCTTCCGGGAAAGCCCGGTTGCCGCGACTGTGCCACCAGCCGGCGCGGCGATCTGTGCCGCCGGCCCGCGGTTTTTTCGTGCGTCAGCCGGCCGCTTCAAGCCATCCTGCGAGCCATGCGAAACGCGGAGCACGCGCGCGCCGTGGGCCTGATGGCGGCCGCGGCGCTGTGCTGGAGCCTCGGCGGCCTGCTGATCAAGTCGGTCGCCTGGCCGCCGCTGGCGGTGGCCGGCGGACGCGGCTTCATCGCGGCGGCGTTTCTGGCGGCGTTCGCTCCGCGGTTCCGGTTCACCTGGTCGGCGGCGCAGCTCGGCGGCGCCGTCGCCTACGCCGGCACGACCATCCTGTTCGTTACGGCCAACAAGCTGACGACCGCGGCCAACGCCATCCTGCTCCAGTACACGGCGCCGGTGTGGATCGCGCTGCTCGGCGCGTGGTTGCTCGGCGAGCGGGCCACGCGCGTCGACTGGCTCACCATCGTGGTCGTGTTCGGCGGCATGGCGCTCTTCTTCTGCGACCACCTCCAGCTCGCCGGCTTCGCCGGCAACCTCGTCGCCCTCGCCAGCGGCGTGGCCTTTGCGTCGATGACCCTGCTGTTGCGCAAACAGAAGGACACCTCCGCGGAGGAATCGATCTTTCTCGGCAACCTGCTGGCCGGCGTCATTGGCCTGCCCTTCATGTTCCGCGCCGGGCTGCTGCCCGACGCCGGCAGCTGGGTCGCGCTCGGCCTGCTCGGCACCCTCCAACTCGGCCTCTCCTACCTGTTCTATGCGCGTGCCATCCGCCACGTGACCGCCCTGGAGGCGGTGCTCATTCCCGTGATCGAGCCCATCCTGAATCCCGTGTGGGTGCTGCTCGCGCTGGGCGAGCGGCCCGGCCCGCTGCCGATCCTGGGCGGCGCGATCGTGCTGACCGCGGCGACGCTGCGCGCGCTGCACAGCCTCCGCGCCGCGCCCGCGCCGCCGGCCCCGCCGCCCGCGGCGGTCTAGCCTGGACATTTCACACGGCCGATGGTCGTGGGCACACCCCGCCCTGACGGGCACCCCTCTCCGAGAGGGGATTTTGCAGGCGGCGCTCCAAGTCCCCTCTACCAAGAGGGGTGTCGCGAAGCGACGGGTGGGTGGATCGGCTATTTGCGAGTGTGAAAAATGCAGGCTAAACGCCGCGCTGCGGCGCCGGCGGATTCATGATGCAAGAAGGAAGCTGATGCGTCCGGTGGAAGCCGGTCTTTCAATCTTCCCTCTTTCATCTTTCATCTTCCCTCTTTCATCGGCCCGAGCGGCTTCAGCTGGATGAGCACGTTGGCCGCGGTGATGAGCCCGCCGCCGACGAGCAGGTGCAGGGTGACGGTCTCGTTCGCATAGCCGAAGCCCGCCCAGCGTGAGAACAGCGCCGGCAGAAACAGCGCCATCAGTGAGGCAAAGAGGGGTTCCAGGCAGTAGATCAGGCCGGCCTCGGTCGCGGTGATCTTGGGCTGCCAGGTGTTCATGAGCGTGAAGGCCGCCACGGTGCAGAAGAGCGTCAGCGCGAGCGTAAAGCCGAGCCACGGCCCCGAGGTGAGCAGCGCCGGCAGCTCCGCCGGGCCCGGTGCGCCGCGGACCTGCTGCGCGCCCGCCAGGACCGTGAACAGCGCGGCTTCGAGTGCGAACATCACGAACGTGACCGGGATCGCCCGGTTGCCCGCAAACTCCCGGCGCTCCAGCCAGAGGATCTGCCCCATGAAGAAGAACGAGCTGATCAGCGTTTCCACCTCGCCCCGGCCGAAACGGAGCGCGCGCCAGTCGAAGCGCCCGAGCACGGCCACTCCCGCCAGCACCAACACACAGCTTACCCACACCACCGGCGGGGGCACCCGCCGGCGGCGCCAGCCCACCACGACCGGAATCATGATCGCGTACAGCTGCGTGAGAAACGCCGAGGTCGAGGCGGACGTGAACTGCAGACCGTCGTTCTGGAACAGCATGCCGGCCGAGGCGAACAGGGCGAGACCCGCGCTCTGCCGGAGTTCGCTCCGGGACAGCCCGCGCAGCGCGCCGCGCTGCCACACCGCCAGAATGGCGGTGGCGAGCAGAAAACGCGGGGCGATCGTGCAGGTGGTGATGAACCAGCTGCCGCTCGCGGGCAGCTGCTGCTGATGCACAAACGCGATCGCCTTGATCAGTGGAAAGCTCAGGCCCCAGCAGACGTTGGCGAGCAGCAGCATGAGCACGGCCCGGAGATGCTGCGAAGCAGGCGGCGGCATGGGCATGAGGAGGAAAACATCCAGCCTACGGCGGCCGGTGCGCGGGCGGCGAATTCAATCTGCGGGGAATCCGGCGGGCTCCCCCGCCGCGCTGCGCTTCAGGCGCGCGGCGGCGCGAACCCCGTGGCGCGCCGCAAGGCAGCCTCGAGATCGGCCGGCCGGAACGGCGTGGCCAGGCAGTCGTTGACGCCGCCCGCCAGAATCTGCCGGCGTTCCGATTCCGGGGTATCGGCGGCCGCGCAAACGATGATCCAGATGTTCCGGCTGCCCGCCCCCGCGCCGCCGCCCCGAATCTGTTCCACGAGCGCCCGGCCGTCGATCTCGGGCACGTACAGGTCGACCAGCACCAGATCGTAGGTGCCGCGGCTGAGGCGCGCGAGCGCGAGCGGGCCGTCCTCCGCCAGGTCCCAATCGCAGCCGAGATTCTCCAGCAGCTTCTGCGTCAGGCGCTGGTTGACGGGATTGTCCTCCACCAGCAGCACGCGCAGGCCGAGGCCGCCGCCGGGGGCGGAACCGGCTCCACGGAGCGGGGCCGCGACCGCGGCCGGCTGCAGGCTCGCGGCGAGGAGCGCGCGCAGGGCGTCGTGGCGCGCCGGCTTGCTGACGAGCGCCCGGAACGACCCGCGCAGCGCGTCGCGCTCCGCCGCCGGAAAATCGACCGGGATCAGCGCCACGAGGGGCCGGGAGGGCAGTTCCGGCCGCTGGGCGAAAACCTGCCGCCACGCGGCCGCCTCGGTGGAGGCGAGTTCCACCACGGCGGTGTCCCAAGTTTCCGCCCCCAGCTGCTCGCGCGGGCACTCGACCAGATGCATGCCCCAGTCCCCGGCCAGCCGCACCAGCTCGCGGCGCAGGGGCGCCGCCGCGCTCACCACCGCCAGGGTGCGACCCCGCAGCGCGGCCAGATCCGGCGCGTCGCCCCCGCCGGCCGCCGCCGCCTCGCCGGCGACCATCGTGAACGTGAAGGTCGAGCCGCGCCCCACCTCGCTCTGGCACGAAATATCGCCGCCCATCATGCGCACGAGGCTCTGGCTGATCGCGAGGCCGAGCCCGGCGCCGCCGTACCTGCGGGTGGAGGACGAGTCAATCTGGCTGAAGGGCTTGAAGAGCTTGTCGCGCTCCTCGGCCGCGATGCCGATGCCGGTGTCGCGCACGGCGAACGTCAGCTGCCAGGAACGGGCCGGCGTCCCCGGAGGCCGCGACGCCGGGCGCTCCTCCGGCAGGGGCTCCGCCTCCACGGTCACCTCGATTTCCCCGGCCGCGGTGAATTTCACGGCGTTGCCCACCAGGTTAACCAGCACCTGGCGCAACCGGCCCTCGTCGGCCAGGACGGCGGCCGGCACCGTGCCGATGACGGCGTGAAGCAGTTCCAGGCGCTTCTCGGCGGCGCGGGCCGCGAGCGCCTCCAGCGCGAATTCGATGCAGGCCAGCGGGCTGCACGGTTGCGGCTCCAGGCTGAGATGGCCCGCGTCGATCCGCGAATAGTCGAGGACATCGCTGGTGAGCTGCAGCAGCGACGCCCCGCTGTTGTAAATGGTCTGGACGCACTCGCGCTGCTCGTCGGTGAGCGGAGTGTCGAGCAGGAGGCTGGCGAATCCGATGATGCCGTTGAGGGGCGTGCGGATCTCGTGCCCCATCATCGCGAGGAACTGCCCCTTCGCGCGTTCGCCGGCCTCGGCACGCTCCCGGGCGTAGACCAGCGCGGCCTCCACCTGCTTGCGCTCCGAAACATCCTCCATCACCGCGATGATGTGCGCCAGCCGTCCCCCGGCGTCGTGCACGGGCGAGGCGATGGAGCGCGCAGGATAAGTGCTCCCGTCTTTGCGGCGGTTGACTGTCTCCCCCTGCCAGGTGCGGCCGGCGCGAACGGCATCCAGGATTTCCTGGAATTGCGCGTCGGTCGTCTCGCCCGACGCCAGCATGCGCGCGGGCTGCCCGACCACCTCCTCGCGCCGCCAGCCGGTGATGGCGCACAGGCTGGAGTTCACATACTCGATGCGGAGATCAGGACCGGCGATCACCAGGGCGGTCCGGCTCTGCTCGACGGCTTGGGAGAATCTCCGAATGAGATCGCGCTGCCGGCGCTCGCGGCGGAGGACCAACCCCGCCCCCAGCGGCAATCCCAGCAGCAGCCAGACGTAGACGGCGGTCCGCAGGCCGCCGGCGAACCGGTCGCGGAACCAGTGATCCGCCGCCACCTCGAGCGCCAGAATCTCCCGCACGGGCTCAGGCCCGCCCGCCCGCACCCGCCCTCCGATGAGGGCGAAAGCGGTGATCCTGGCTCCCGCGGAATCGCCCTCCGGCCCAGCGCACGCCGGCAGAATGCCGCCCAAGAGCACTGGCAGATCCGGCCGGCGGCCCGCCCCGCTGTACGCATCGCCGGGATTGGCGATCTTCCTCGACTCGGGCGACTCGGAATCGGCCAGCAGAATGACGCCGCCCGTGGCGGGCGCATAACGAATGAGACAGATCGACCGGACGCCCGGATTGACCTGGCGCAGCCGGGCGAGGCGGGCCTTGACCGAAAGGTAGGCGGGATTGGCCAGATCCGCCGGCGAGCCGGCGAGCGCGCCCAGCTCCGTCGCCGCAAACGCCACCGCACATCGCTGGGCATCCACCCGCAGCTCGCGCAGGATCGCGTCGCCCGCACGCCCCGCCCGCCACCAGCCCGCCGCGCCGCCGCCCACGGCGATCAGGGCCCAGAGCAGGAGCTGCAAACGGCGGGATGGCGGGCGCGGCATGATCGCGGAAACGGTTGGGAACCGCCCTATCTTCACGGCGGAGGCCGGCGGTGCAATCTCCGAATGATTTCCATGCCAATTCGAACTTTAGGAATCCCGACCGGCCGGCGCCCACCGCGCGGGCCGGCGTCGCCACAGCCCGATGACCGCAGCACGACCTCGGCCTCGCCCGCCCCGGCACGATCACCGATTGCGGCTGGACTCCGGCGCGGCTTTTTCGTCGGGCAGCTTCCGGCGACGCTGCTGCACCGCCTGCCGCAGCAGAAACTCAATCTGGCCGTTGATGCTGCGCAACTCGTCCGCAGCCCACGCCTCGAGCTCGGCCCAAAGCTTCGGATCGATGCGGAGAAGAAACGCTTTGCGGTCCTCGGATGGCATCGGGTCAGGAGGTCAGACCGGCGCGACGGCGCACGGTCTCGACAAACAGGGATGGATGCTGCGGAGAAACGACCAGACAGCGATCGGGCCAGCGCAGCACTACGGTTTGCCCGGGGTCAGTGACATAGGCGTGGAACCGTCCCAACCGCTTGCTGCGGAAACGCCCGCTGATCGCGCGGAGGCCGTCGTTGCCGACGATTTTGCGGGCGCCGCGCAAAGCCTCGCGATCGGGCGTGGCGCTCTGGAGTCCCCCCAACGGGAACCGCGCCCGCCGGAAGGGGAGCGCGATCTGCAGCTCATCGCCCGCGATGCGATAGCACTGGATCCGCGCGGTCACGCAGATGAGCGCGACGATCGCGGGCGCGATCCCCGCCACCAGGAAGACCGGCCACGGCGGCGGATGGGGCTCCCGCGCCACCAGCACCGCAATCACCGCTCCCAGGATGACGACGGCGACGAGGGACAGCAGCGTCGTCAGCCGCACGCGTGTCCCCAACGGCGCGGGCGCGAACTCGAAATCGGGAATGGTCCGGGGCGGCGGCACGCGACGAAGGTCCTCAGCGGCGCTTGCCCATGGCTTCGGGGACCTGGTTGGCATCGCGGCCGGCAATCCTGCCCAGCGGCTCCCAGCCGAGGGCGATGGTTTCATTGATTTCCCCGGTGAGGCGCCCGCGCGCGCGTTTCCGGGAGAACGGCGCGCCGACGGAAATGATACGAGATTGCATGGCAAGGAGTTGCCCGGACGGCGGGCCGCCGCGCCGCGGGCGGGGCTCAGTTGTAGAGCGTGCCGGTGTTGACGACCGGATGGACCTCGGCCTCGCCGCACAGCACGACGAGCAGATTGCTGACCATGGCGGCCTTGCGTTCCTCGTCGAGATGGACGACCTGCTTCTCGGCGAGTTCCTTCAGGGCCATGTCGACCATGCTCACGGCGCCGTGCACGATCTTCTGGCGCGCGGCAATGATGGCCTCTGCCTGCTGGCGGCGCAGCATCGCCTGCGCGATCTCCGGCGCGTAGGCCAGATGGGTGAGCCGGGCCTCTTCCACCTGCACGCCGGCTTTCTCCAGCCGCTGCTGCAATTCCTCGCGCAAGGCCACGGACACCGCGTCACCCCCGCCCCGCAGGGTCACCTCGTTCTGTTCGCCTTCGTCGTAGGCATAGCCGCTGGCGAGGTGGCGCACCGCCGACTCGCTCTGCACCGCCACGTAGTGTTCGTAGATATCCACGTCAAAGCAGGCCTGGGCCGTGTCCTGCACGCGCCACACGACGACGGCGGCGATTTCGATCGGATTGCCGCGCTTGTCGTTAACCTTGAGTTTCTCGCCGTTAAGGTTGCGGGCGCGGAGGGAGATCTTGATCTTCCGGTTGAACGGATTGGTCCAGAAGAAGCCGCTGTCGCGCACCGTGCCCTTGTAGGCGCCGAACAGGATCAACACGGCGGCTTCGTTGGGCTGCAGCGTGAAGAAGCCGTTGCTGCTGGTGACAGCCAGAACGAGCAGCCCGCCCGCTCCGGCCAGCAGCCAGCCGCCGCCGTCCTGCCGGGCGGTGATCGCCATGAGCCCGGCGACAAAGGCCCAGACCGCGATAATATAGAGAGAAAGGGTCACGAACAGCAACAGCCAGCCACCGGCGGCGTGCCGGGTGAGTTCACGATTGCGGGAATGGGCCAGGGTTCCTTCGGATGGGTTGTTCATGGCTGGAAATGAAGCACATAGACGATGACCAGTGGCGCCAGCGGGAGCGTCGGATCCCAGAATTCCACGGAGGCGGAAACGGTCGCGCCCGCGCCGATCCACCCGGCGCACCCGGCGATGAGGACGCCGGCCAGGCACAGACCGCCGACGGCACCGAACGCCCACGCCCAGTAACGTCGTCGCCGCAGAATGCCGGGAGGTGAATTCATGGTAGATATTGTAGTGATATCATTCCAATATCCCCGAAGTCAAGCCCATTCCTCGGCTCCTCGCCGGTCGCCCGCCGACCCGCCGCCCGGGGCGGGCCCCGCCCCCGAAAATCCGCCAAAGCAAACGCCGCCGCGGGGAGGACCCTGGGCGGCGGCGTCGGAAAAGGGGAAACGGCTAGCTCGAAACGTGGCCCGAGACCAGCTTGGTCATTTCGAACATGCTGACCTTGGCCTTGCCATTGAACACGACCTTCAGCTTGTCGTCGGCGTTGATCTGGGTCCTCACCTTCTTGTCCTGCAGGCCATTCTTCTTGATGTAAGCCCAAAGCTTCTTGGTGAGCTCGGTGCGCGGCAGCGGGCTGCCGCCGACAACGGCGGCGAGAGCGGCGTCCGGAGTGACCGGAGCCATGAATTTAGCATTCGGGGTGCGGGCGGATTTCTTAGCCATAGTGAAGCCCGTCATAGTGTCGTTCCCTCGCAATGCAACGAAATTCTCGGAGGAAGCTGGCCCGTTTTTCAGAGGTAAAACCGGCCCGGAAGCGGGGCGCGCGCGGCGGCGCCAGCCGGCCGCGCCGGCCTCAGGCGGCGGGCTCGTCCATCTGCACAAACTGGCGGTAAAGCGCCGCGTAGTGGCCGCGCAATGACAGCAATTCCGCGTGCGTGCCGCGCTCGACGATGCGCCCCTGCTCGAGCACGAGCACGAGATCCGCATGCCGGATCGTGCTGAGGCGGTGGGCCACGACGAAGCTCGTGCGGTCGCGCAACAGCGCCACGAGCGCCCGCTGGATGCGCGCCTCGGTCAGCGCATCGATCGAGCTCGTCGCTTCGTCGAGGATGAGCAGGCGCGGCTCGGCCAGCAGCGCGCGGGCAAAGCAGACCAGCTGGCGCTGGCCGACCGACAGGCCGGCGCCCTGTTCGCCCACTTCGGTGTGCAGGCCGCGCGGCAGCTCCTCGAACAGGTCGAGGCAATCGAGCTGGCGGGCGGCGCGGCGCACGTCCTCCGCAGTCGCCTCCGGCCGGCCGACCCGGATGTTGTCGAGCACCGTGCCGGTGAAAAGGAAGTTCTGCTGCGACACGAGGCCCATCTGGCGATGGAGGGAACGGCTGGAGAGCGTCCGAATCTCGCGGCCGTCGATGGTCACCTCGCCCCGCGTCGGCAGGTAGAACTTCGCCGCGAGGTTGACGATCGAGCTTTTGCCGCTGCCGGTGTGGCCGACCAGCGCGATCATGCGCCCGGGCTCGGCGGTGAAATCCACGTCGTGCAACACGAGCCGGGCGGGATCGTAGCCGAAGAAGACGTGGCGGAATTCGACCCGCGCGCCCGGCGGCGCCGCGCCGGCCGCCGCGGGCGCCGGCGTCCGCGGATCGGGCAGCGCCACGGCGTCCGGCGCGTCCTCCCAGTCGGGTTTCAGGTCCAGCAGGCGGAAGATGCGCTCCGCGCCCGCCATCGCGATCAGCGCCTGGTTGTACTGGTTGCCGATGACGGCGATGGGCGAAAAGAAGAGATTGGCCAGAAAGAAGAACTGGATGAGGCTGGCGATCCCGAGGTCGTGGTGGAAGGCGCGCCAGCCTCCGAGCAGGAGCAGCACGGCGATGAAGAACTGGCTGTTGAGCTCGAGAATCGGCAGCAGGATCGCCGAGGTGCGCGCGAGGGCGACGTTGTAGCGCGCGTGATCGGCCAGCAGCGTCCGGAACAGGCCGGCGTTGGTCGCCTGCCGCACGAAGCCCTGCGTGACCCGGATGCCGCCGACCGACTCGGCCAGGGTCGCGGTGACGCGGCTGAAACTCTCCTGCGAGGCGCGGCTGAGGCGGCTGAGCTGGACGCGGAAGCGGCGGTTCACCGTCCAGAGCACCGGGGCCATCGCGAGCACCACGAGGAAGAGCGCCCAGTCGCAGAACGCCATCGCGACCGCGGCGAAGGCCATCATGCCGAACTGGATCAGGCTGACGAAGAACACGTCCTGAAGGCCCACGCGCACCGCCTCGACGTCGGAGGTCACCCGGCTGAGGATCCGGCCGAGCTTCACGCGGTGAAAGAAGCTCATCGGCATGCGCTGCAGGTGGGTGAAGAGGTCGGCGCGCAGCGCGTTGACCGCGAATTCGCCCAGCTCGAGCGCGTAGCGCTGGCGGAAGTGAAACAGGAAATCGGTCAGGACCGCCAGGAGCGCGTAGCCCAGCACCGCCCAGGCGACGGCGCGCAGATCGTGTCGCGCCACCGGGCCGCCGATGATCACGCCCGTCGCCCACACCAGCGCCGGCAGCTGCACGGCGCGCACGGTCGAGAGCCCGATCATGATCGCGCCCTTCCGGCGCTGCGGCCGCAGGTAGCCCGCGAGCCGCCGGATCAGCCCCCACTCGAGGGGCCTGAACTGCGTCTCGGCCTCGTCGTCGCCGGGCCGGTCTACGACGGTGAGCAGGCTGAGCCCGGCCGCCGGTGGTTTCATGCCGCATCTCCCTTCATCAGCATCCGCCGGTCGCCGCTGTCCACCAGTTGCAGATCGGCGACGCGCAGGTACGGCCCCGGCACCTGCATCAACTCCTCGTGCGTGCCGCGCTGCACGATGCGGCCGTCGTCCATCACGATGACGACGTCCGCCCGGCGCAGGGTGCTGAGGCGGTGCGCCACGATGAGGGTGGTGCGGCCGGCGATCGCCCGGTCGAGCGCCCCGAAAATCTCGTGCTCGGTCTGGGAATCGACGGCGGCGGTGGGATCGTCCAGCAGGAGGATGGCCGGCTCGAGCAGGATGGCGCGGGCCAGGGCCAGCCGCTGGCGCTGGCCGCCGGAGAGGGTCACGCCGCCTTCGCTGAGCACGGTGTCGTAACCGTGCGCCAGCTCCATGATGAAATCGTGGGCCGCCGCGATGCGCGCGGCCTTCTCGATCTGCGCCCGCGTCGCCGGCGGGTGGCCGAACGCGATGTTGGCGGCCACGGTGTGGCTGAAGAGAAAGCTCTCTTGAAAGACGAGGCCGATGTTGCGGCGCAGGTCGTCGAGGTCGAGGTCCCGCACGTCGATCCCGTCGATGAGCACGCGGCCGGCCGTCGGGTCATAAAAGCGGGGAATCAGGCTCATCAGCGCGCTCTTGCCGGCGCCGGTCGGCCCGAGGATGGCGACGCACTGGCCCGGCGCCACGGCGAGGTCGATCTGATGGAGAACGGGGGCCGGCGCCTCGTAGGCAAAGGACACGTTCTCGAACCGCACCGCGCCGGCCAGCCGCGCGCGGCGCAGGGCGCCGGGTCGGCTCTGCACCTCGACCGGTGCGTCGAGGATCTCGAACACGCGGCGGGCGCCGATGAGCGCCTGCTGCACGCTGTTGACCACGTTGGCGACGTTGTTGACCTGTCCGGAGAATTGCTCGAGCAGCCCCGCGAAGACCACCAGGCCCGCCCCGAGGGGCAACCGGTCCTGGATGACGAGCCAGCCCCCGTAGCCGAGCAGCACCATCATGTTCACCCGCGTCAGCAATCCCACCGCCGGGCTGAACAGGCTCACGCGCCAGAAGATGCCCTGCTGCTGCTCGAGCACGGCATCGTTGCTCCGGAAGAATCTCGCCCGGTCCTCGTCCTCGCGCCCGAATCCCTTCGTCACCGCCACGCCCTGGATGCTCTCGGCCAGCGTGCGCACCATGACGTCGGCCAGGTCGCGATTGCGGGCGTAGTGGGGCTGAATGCGGCGGGAGAAGACGGCGGCGGCAGCCCACAGGAGCGGCGTGGTGGCGAGACAGGCTGCCGTCAGGCCCACGTGCAGGCTGGCCATGTAAAGGACGTAGACCGTCAGCGAGATGGCCATGATGAAGCTCTGGATGAGCACCTGATCGAGGAACATGCGGACCGCCTGTACGTCCCCCGTCACGCGATTGATGATCGAGCCGGTGGAATTGGCGTCATAGAAGCGAAAACTCAGGCGCTGCAGCTTGTCGTAGACGCGCCCCCGCAGGTGCGGCACGATCTCCTGCTGCGTGAGCCGGTTGATCAGCAGGCTGTACACATAGTTCAGCACCGCCCGGCCGACCGCGAGCACGAGGATCAAACCCGCGAGGACGGCGATGACCGCAAAGGGCGGCCAGTCGCCGGGAAACGTCAGCCGGAAGCCGGCCGAGGGCAGCGGTGTCCCCGACACCTGATGGCGGATGACATCGATCGCCTGCCCGGTGAAATTGAGTCCGGCCAGGCCCAGCGTGAGCAGCACGAGCTGGATCGCGAGCACCTGAAAACAGCGCCGGCGGTAGAGCCAGATCAACGCGAACAGCCGCCGGATCAGCGTCCAGTTCGACAGCGGGGCGGCCGGCGACAGCGGCGCAGGCGAAAGGTTCATGGGGACCCTCCGTTCACGACGGCGTGAGCCACGCTTCCTCCCCACGCTCACTCCCGGCTGTTCGCGCCGCGCCCAGCCCGGGCGGACGGACGCTCTCCTTCAGGCCGGCGCTCTTCAACGCGACCGGGAGGGCTGGCCCGGCGCCGGCTGGGCCGTGGAGAGCGGCGCGGGAGAGACGGTGGCCTGGCGCCGCAATTCCCGGCGGCGATTGATGTCCGCTTCGAGGTTCCGCAATTGCTCCGGGGTCAGCGTGGGAATCGGCCCGGCCGGGCCGCGGCCGCCCGCCGGGAGCTGAAACTGCGGGCCGGTGCCCACCTGCGGCACCCCGCCGGCAGCGCCCGCTCCCGGTGCCCCTCCCGCCCCTCCCGGCGACACCGCGACGGGAATGTTCAGCAGGGCGATCTTCGCCTCCTTCAGCGCCAGCTTGTAGGTCCGGCTGCGCTGCTCGACGGTCACCGTGTCGTTCGCCGGGTCGAATGCCTTGACGACAAAATCGTGCCCGGTCTCGTTCAACCGCGCCCACGTGCTCTGTTTCTTGGCCGTGTCGTAGAGACTGAACTCGTAGGCCGTTCCCGCCTTCAAAATGCTGCGCAGCTCCAGCGGCAGCGATTCCTGGGCGGCACCCGGCGCATTGCTCGGCGGCAAAAACGGCGAATTGTCCAGCAGATTGGAGCCGGCCGGCGCGGGCGGCGCCAAGACCATCAGGCCGAGCAGCGGCGGAAGCAGGCGTCGAAGTAAGGCAATTGCGCGCATAGCCGAACCCGTACAGGAAAATGACGCGCCGCCGAGACGTCAAGTAACGCCCGGCCCGCCCTGGCCGCAGTAGGCGTGCCTCCCGGCGCCGGGGCCGGCGGGCTATTTCTCCTCGAGCAGTTCCACCTCGTAACCATCGGGATCGGTCACGAAGGCCATCCGCCGCCCCGTCGGAAACGACTTCCGCCAGTCCTCGGGCCAGATCTTGTACCCCCGTTTCTCCAACTCGTCACACTGGGCGATGAGATCGGGATAACCCACGGCCGTGTGCATGAGATCCTCCGGAACGGCGGGCGGCTGGCCCGGCTGGTAGCAGAGCTCGAGCAAGTGGCTGCTGCCGGGGATCTGCAGAAAGGCGAGCTGGTTGCCCTGCGGCGAGCGGGGAATCCGGCGCACGCATTCAAAGCCGAGCGGCTGGTACCAGCCGATGGTGCGTTCGAGGTCGCCGACCCGGAGGCGGGTGTGAAGAAAGGTGGGCATGGTGGTCGGCACGCCGGCCGGTGGTGCGCCGCCGCCGGGTGTCAGGTTGGCACAAGAACCGGCGGCAAAGTCCTGTCAAGCCCGGCGTGCGGATCGGCCGGCCGCGGCCGGATTTTTCCTTGCTTTCACCCACTGCGTTTTCAAGCGTGCCTCCCGCTTGTGGTTTGAGTCGTCTGCTTGGTGGATTGTCAGGTGAACGCTGGTTCAGTGGTGATTCGAAACTCGATGGTCGGGAACGGGCAGAGGATTAGGCCAAGCAGTGGTTCGTCGACACCTACATATGAGCACCAAACTGTACGTGGGCAATCTGCCCTTTGCCTCCACCGCCCAGGACCTCCAGGATCTGTTCAGCCAGGCCGGCACCGTCGCCGGCGTCGATCTGATTTTCGACAAGTTCACCGGCCGCTCGCGCGGCTTTGCCTTTGTCTCCATGTCCACGCCGGAGGAGGCGCAGGCCGCGATCCAGAAGTTCCACGGCTTCGCCATGGAAGGCCGGAACCTCACGGTCAACGAGGCGCGGCCCAAGGAGGAGCGGGCGCCCCGCCAGTTTGAGGGCGGCGAGCGCCGCGGCGGCTTCGGCGGCGGACATCGGGGCGACCGCGGTGACCGCCGCGGCGGCGACCGCGGCTACCGCCGCTGACCCTTTTCCCGTTTCGCTTCGCACCTTCCGGCCGGGCCCGCGCGCCCGGCCGTTTTGTTGCGCCGCGCCGCGCCCGCAAAGAAAAAGCTTGCTTGGAAACCATGAAAACGTTTTGAGTTTCCAGAGATTCCAATGGTTTCCTCCGGCCTTCCTCCGTCCCGCGCCCCCGCCGCGGCCGCCCGCGCCCGCATCCTCGAGGCGGCCCGCACCCAGCTCTTCGCCTATGGCTTCAGCGTCCTGACGATGGACGATCTCGCCCGCGAGCTCGGGATGAGCAAGAAAACGCTCTACGTCCACTTTCCCAGCAAGGACGCCATCGCCGTGGCCATCCTCGACGACATCGGCCGGTCGATCCGCACCCAGCTGGACGCGGTGCTGGCGGATCCCCGGCTCACGTTCGCGCAGAAGCTCTGCCGGGTGATCGACGTCGTCGGCGCGGTCCTCAGCCGCGTCAGCCCCTCGACCCTGCGCGATCTGCAGCGCCATGCGCCGCACCTCTATCAGAAGATCGAGGAGGTCCGCCAGAAGAACGTCCCCTATGTCATCGGCCGCCTGATCCGCGCGGGCCTCGCCGAGGGCAAGGTGCGGCGGGCGACCGACCCCGACTTCGCCGCGGAATTCTGGCTGCAAGCCATCCGCGGCCTGGTCCAGCCCGCGGTTCTCGACCGCACCCAGCTGACGCCGCGGCAAACCCTCGAGAAAGCGCTCCATCTTTTCTTCAACGGACTGCTCACTCCCGCCGGCCGCCACGACTATGAAAAGCACCTCGCCTCCACCCACCGTCACGCTGCGTCCTGACCGCGCCGCCCCCCGCCGCCGCGCCGCCACCCTGGCTGCCGCCGCGCTGCTGCTCGCCGCCTGCGCCCGCCACCCCGGGGGCCGCGCCGGCGACCTCCTGCTGTCCGGCAACATCGAGGTCACCGACGCCCAGCTCGGTTTCAAGGTGCCGGGCCGCGTGGCGGAGCGCCTTGTCTCCGAGGGCGAGCAGGTCACGGCCGGGCAGCTCGTCGCCCGGCTGGATGACGCCGAGCAACGCGCGCAAGTGACCCTGCGGCGGGCCGAACTCGCCGGCGCGGAGGCCGCCCTCGCCGAGCTGGAGGCGGGTTCCCGCCCGCAGGAGATCGCCGCCGCCGCCGCCACCCTGCACAGCGCGGAAGCCGACCGCGACCGCGCCCGGCTCGATTTTGCCCGCCAGCAGGAGCTGCGGGGCAAGGACGCCATCGCCGATCGCGAGCTCGAGGCATCCCAAGCGCAGCTCAAGATCGCGGAAGCCCGCGCCGCCGAGGCGGGCGAGCGCCTCAAGCTGGTCCAGGAAGGACCGCGCGCCGAGGACATCGCCCAGGGCCGTGCCCGCGTTGAGCAGGCCCGCGCCGCCGTCGTGCTGGCCGAGACGCAGCTCGACAACACCCGCCTGCTCTCGCCGCTCACCGGCGTCGTGCTCTCGCACAACATTGAGCCCGGCGAATACGTCTCGCCCGGCACCCCCATCGTGACCGTCGCCGAACTCGCCCGCGTGTGGGTCCGCGCGTACGTCAACCAAACCGATCTGGGCCGGATCCGCCTCGGGCAGAAGGCCGCCGTCCGCACCGACACCTTTCCCGACAAAATCTACGAGGGAACCGTGGGTTTCATTGCCTCCGAAGCCGAATTCACCCCCAAGACGGTGCAGACGGTCAAGGAGCGCGTGAAGCTCGTCTTTCGCGTCAAGGTCGACCTCGCCAATCCCAACGGCGAGCTGAAGCCCGGCATGCCGGCCGACGTGACGTTCCCGGCGCCCTAGCCTGCCCGCCGCCGTCCCCATGTCCGCCATCCACGCCACCGGTCTGCGCCGCGTCTTTGGCGAAGTCGTCGCCGTCGCCGGCCTCGACCTGGAAGTCGCCGCGGGCGAGATCTTCGGCCTGGTCGGGCCCGACGGCGCCGGCAAGACGACCACGATGCGCATGCTCACCGGCATCCTGCCGCCCTCCGGCGGCCGCGCCGAGGTGGCGGGTATCGACGTGGCGCGCGCGCCCGAACGCCTCAAGGAGCACATCGGCTACATGAGCCAGCGGTTTGGCCTCTATCCCGACCTCACCGTCGACGAGAATATCGAGTTCTATGCGGACATCTACGGGGTGCCGGCGCCAGGCCGCGCCGAGCGAATCACGCGGCTGCTGGGCTTTAGCAACCTCACGCCGTTCCGGCGGCGGCTCGCCGGCAACCTGTCGGGTGGCATGAAGCAGAAACTGGGGCTGGCCTGCGCGCTCATCCACACCCCCCGCGTGCTCTTTCTCGATGAACCGACCAATGGCGTCGATCCTGTGTCGCGCCGCGACTTCTGGCGGATCCTGTACCAGCTCGTGCGCGACGGGGTGACGATCTTCGTCTCCACTGCCTACCTCGACGAGGCGGAGCGCTGCAACCGGCTCGCCCTGCTCCACGAGGGGCGCCTGCTCGGCCTCGGCACCCCGGCCAAGATCAAGGCCATGATGCCCGGCGCCCTCCTCGAAGTGCGCACCTCCGCGCCACGTCGCACCGCGTCCCTCCTGCGCGCCCACCTCGCGGACGCCGCGGTCGGTCTCTTCGGCGACCGGGTGCACGTGGCGGTCCGGGATCCGGCCGCCGCCGACGCCGCCGTGCGCGCCCTCGTCGCCTCCGCCGGATTCGACCTGCTCTCCCTCCACCCGGTCGAGCCGTCGCTGGAGGACGTGTTCGTCTCTGTGCTGGCCGCCCGCCGCCCGGCCGCGACCGCGGCAGAATCCTCCCACCGCTGACCCCGCCCGCGCCCATGCGTGTCGAACCGAGCCTTTCCGCCGAACTCGTGGTCGAGGTGCAGGGGCTGGAGAAATGCTTCGGCGCGTTTCGGGCCGTGGCCGGCATCTCGTTCTCGGTGCGGCGGGGGGAAATCTACGGCTTCCTCGGGCCGAACGGCGCGGGCAAATCCACCACCATCCGCATGCTCTGCGGCCTGCTCGCCCCCTCGGGTGGTTCCGGCCGCGTCGCCGGCTTCGATATCGTCCGCGAGACCGAGAAGATCAAGACGCGCATCGGCTACATGAGCCAGAAGTTCTCCCTCTACGACGAGCTCACGGTCGACGAGAACATTGACTTCTACAGCGGCATCTACCGCCTGCCGAAGGAAAAGAAGGCGGCGCGCAAGGACTGGGTGCTCGCGATGGCCGGCTTGCGCGAGCACCGCCACGCCCCCACCCGCGATCTCTCCGGTGGCTGGAAGCAGCGCCTCGCGCTCGGCTGCGCCGTGCTGCACGAGCCGCCCATCCTGTTTCTCGACGAGCCGACCTCGGGCGTCGATCCCAACAGCCGCCGGCTCTTCTGGGATCTCATCTACGACCTGTCCGGACGCGGCGTGACCGTGTTCGTGACCACGCACTACATGGAGGAATCGGAATATTGCGACCGGCTCGGCGTGATCTACCGCGGCGAATTGATCGCCACCGGGGCGCCGCGCGAGTTGAAGGGGCGGATGCAGGAGACCGTGCTGGCGATCGACTGCGAGCGGCCCAACGAGGCCATGGGCGCCCTCGAACGCTTGCCCGAGGTCCGCGAAGTCGCCTTGTTCGGCAAGGGGCTGCACGCCGTCGCCCGCGCCGGCGGTGACGCCACCGTCGCCGCGATCCGCGCGGCCTTGGCCGCCGCCGGCTTTCCGCCGCCCCGCGTCGAGCGCATCACGCCGACGCTCGAGGATGTGTTCGTCTCCCTGATCGAGGCGCGCGACCGCGCCGCCGCGCCGCCACCGGAGCCCCGCCGATGAACCCGCGCCGCCTCTGGGCCGTCGCCCGCAAGGAGGGCCTCCACATCCGCCGCGATCCGCGCAGCCTGATCCTGGCCATCGGCATCCCCATGCTGATGATCATCCTCTTCGGCTTCGCGCTGACCGTCGACGTGGACCACGTGCCGCTCGTCGCCTGGGACCAGAGCGGCACGGCGGCGAGCCGCGAGTTTCTCGCCCAGTTCACCGGCTCGCGCTACTTCGACTTTCAGGGGACCGTGGCCGGTTACCCCGAACTCGAGCGCGCCATCGACCGCCGCGACGCCTACCTCGGCCTCGTCATCCCGCCGGAGTTCGCCGCCCGGCTCGACGCCGGCCGCCCCGCCGAGGTCCAGGCGATCATCGACGGTTCCGACTCGAACACCGCCGCCATCGTCCTCGGCTATGCGCAGGCGGTCACCGGCGGTTTCAACCAGCGGGTGGCGCTCGCGCAGGTCCGCCGCCTCGCCGGCTCGCCGCCGGTTCCACCGCTCGATCTGCGGCCGCGCGTTTGGTTCAACGCCGACCTCGAATCCAAGAACTTCATCATCCCGGGGCTGATCGCCGTCATCATGGGCCTGATTGCGGCGCTGCTCACCTCCCTCACGATCGCGCGCGAGTGGGAGCGGGGCACGATGGAGCAGCTCATCTCAACGCCGGTCAAGGCTTCCGAGCTCATCGTCGGCAAGCTCGTCCCCTACTTTGTCATCGGCATGCTCGACGTGCTGATCGCCGTGCTCATGGCGGTCTTCCTCTTTCACGTGCCCCTCCGCGGCAGCGTGCCGCTGCTCTTTGCGACCGCGGCCCTCTTCATCGTGGGCACGCTGGCCCAGGGCATCCTCATCAGCATCATCGCCCGCGGCCAGCTCCTCGCCAGCCAGATCGCCATGGTCTCGACCTTCCTGCCGGCCTTTCTGCTCTCCGGCTTCATGTTCGCCATCCCCAACATGCCGGTCCCCGTGCAGGCGATCACCTACATCGTGCCGGCGCGCTACTTTGTGGCCCTGGTGAAAGGGATTTACCAGCGCGGCGTCGGGCTGGGCGTCCTCTGGGCCGACGCCATCTTCCTGGCCGTCTTCGCCGCGGTGGTGCTGGGGCTGGCCGTGCTCCGGTTCAAGAAGAGGCTCGCCTGACCATGGGAGAACGCATCCTCACCATGCTCCGCAAGGAGTTCATCCAGGTCTTCCGCGATCCCCGGATGCGGATGGTTATCCTCGGCGTCCCGGTCATCCAGTGCCTCATCTTCGGTTACGCGGTCACCATGGACGTGCGGCATGTCCGGCTCGTCGTGGTGGACCACGACGGCACGCCGGCCACCCGGGCGCTCATCGCGCGCTTCACCGGTTCCGATTACTTCGACGCCGTGGCCTCCACCGACGACGAGACGCGCGCCCGCCGCCTTATCGACGCCGCCGAGGCGAGCGCCATCCTGCAGATCGACGCCGGGTTCAGCGCCGACCTCGCGGCCGGCCGCACCGCCGCGGTGCAGCTGGTGGTGGACGGCTCCGACTCCAACACCGCCCGCATGGTGCTCAACTACAGCGCCACGATCGTCTCCGGCTACGGCAACGCCGTGCTGGTCGATCGCGCCGGGCGCCAGACAGGCCGCACCCTGTCCACCGGCGCCGTCGACCTCCGGTCCCGCGCCTGGTTCAATGAGAACCTCGAAAGCCGAAACTACTTCGTGCCCGGCATCATGGCGGTGCTGGTGATGCTGGTCACCCTCATGCTCACCGGCATGGCCATCGTGCGCGAAAAGGAGGTCGGCACCATCGAGCAGATCATGGTCACGCCGATCCGGCCGGTGGAGTTCATCCTCGGCAAGTGCGCCCCCTTCGTCGTGATCGGGTTCATCGACGTGCTGCTCGTGACGGCGGTCGGCGTGTTCTGGTTCGAAATCCCCATCCGCGGCAGCCTCCTGCTGCTGCTCGCGAGCACCGCCCTCTACCTGATGAGCACGCTCGGCATCGGCTTGTTCATTTCCACCGTCAGCAGCACCCAGCAGCAGGCCATGATGACGACCTTCTTCTTCTTCTTCCCGGCCATGCTGCTCTCGGGATTCATCTACCCGATCGCCAACATGCCGGCGGCCGTCCAGTGGCTCACCTTCGTCAACCCGCTGCGCTATTACCTCATCATCATTCGCGGGGTGTTTTTGAAGGGGATTGGCGCCGACCTGCTCTGGCCGCAGATGGCCGCGCTCTTCGTTCTCGGCCTCGGCGTGCTCACCTTCGCCGTCAAACGCTTCCACAAGACGCTTGCCTGACCCCCGCCACCGCTTCCTGCCATGAAGACCCTCCTCGCCGCCTCCGCCCTCGTCGCGTTGGCCGTCACGCCCCTGGTCCCCGCCCCTACCGGCGCCGACACCCTCTCGCTCGACGACTGCCTGCGCGTTGCCACCGACCACCAGCCTTTGCTCAGCGCCGCGGCTGCCGGCGTCGCCGCGGCCACCGAGGCCCTGGGCGAGGCCCGCGCGCCCTATTGGCCGCAGGTCGACCTCAGCGCGGGTTACCACCGGTGGCAGCGGCGCGCCTTCCTGCCGTCCGGTCTGGCGATCCCCGGGCTGGGCGTTCCCAAGCTCATCGGACCGCTCGACGACTGGAACGGCGGCCTGGCGTCGCGGGTGACGCTGATCGATTTCGGCGAGCGCCACGCCGGCCTGACCGCCGCGCGGGCACGCCTCGGCAGCGCCCAGGCCGACGCCGCGGCCGCGCGGAGCGACGTGCGTCTCGCAGTGCAGTCCGCCTTCTACGCGCTCGCCGCGGCGCAGGAACTGCTCGGCGTCGCCGAGCGCAACCTCGCGCGCACCGAGGGCCACCTGGCCTTGGCCCGCGCGCGCCACGAAGCCGGCGCCGTGCCGCAGGCCGATGTCCTGCGCGTCACGGCCGAGGTGGCGACGGCGCAACTCCAACTGATCACCGCGCGCAGCCGCGTGCGCACGGCCGCGGGCCAGCTCAACACGGCCATGGGACGTCCGGCCGAGACGCCCCTCGCCATCGCCGCCCCGGCCGCCGACGTGGCGCCGCCCGCCGTGCCGGATCTCGAGGCCGCCGTCAGCCAGGCGATCGCCCGCCGCCCCGAGGTCCGGTCGGGCCATGAGCGGGTCGAAGCCGCCCGCGCCAGCGTGGGGGGGGCCCGCGCCGCGCGCGCCCCCAAGCTGCGCGCCGACGGCTCCTACGGCTGGAACGACACCGATTTTCTGCCGGCCACGAAGGAGTGGCAGGTGGGCGTCTCTGTCGACCTGCCCGTCTTTGACGCCGGCAGCCGGGCGCATCGCCTCGCGCGCAGCAGGGCCGAGCTGGCCCGGGAGCAGGCGGCCTACGACGACCGCGTGTTGCAGGTGCGTCAGGAGGTGTGGGCGGCCGCGGCCGAACTCGACCGGGCCCGCGATTCCATCGCCGCCAACGAAGCCAGCGTGCGCGCCAGCGAGGAAAGCCTTCGCGTCGTGCGCGAGCGCTACCAGACCGGCGCCGCGCTCGTCACCGATCTGCTAGACACGCAGACAGCGCTGGCGGGCGCCGAAGCCTCGCTCGCCCAGGCCCGCTGGAGCTACCTGACCGCCCGCGCGGCCTATGATCGGGCGGTGGGCAGCCCGCCGTAACGGGGCGGGTGTTGCCGCGCCCGGCGCGGGCGCCAGCAGCCCCAGCTCCCGCCTCGGCGCGCTAGCCCGGAGCCGGCGGCTTGCCGCCCGTCAGCTTCCGCGCCACCTCGTCCTCCACGTGGAGCGTCTGCGTCGGGAAGGCGAACGCCAGGCCGCGGGCCGCGACGGCGTGCATGATCTTCAGATTGATGCGCTCCCGCAGCTCCATGTGCTTCTTCCAATCGGGATCGGCCGCGAAGTAGATGATCTGGATGTCGAGCGACGAATCGCCGTAGCCCGCGAAGTTGACCGCGATGAACTCCTGGTGTACGGCGGGATCGCCGCGCAGAATGCCGCGGACATCCTCCAGCAGGGCCTGCATCTTCTCCGGCGTCGTGCCGTAGGTCAGCCCGATCTTCTGCTCCACGCGACGCTGCGGCATGCGGGAGAAGTTGGTCACGACCTCGCTCGCCACGGTTTTGTTCGGAATGATGATCTGGGTGCGCGCGCCGGTGCGCAGGCGCGTCGACCGCAGCCCGATGTCCTCCACCATCCCCTCGACCGCGCCGATGCTCACCTGATCGCCCACCCGGAACGGATGATCCATGGCCACGACGAGGGAGCCGAAGAAGTTGGCGATCGTGTCCTGCGCCGCGAGGGCGAAGGCGAGGCCGCCGATGCCGAGGCCGGCGAGAAAGGCGCCCACGTTGATGCCGAGCCGGTGCGCGATGGTCAGCGCCCCGAGCAGCACCAGGACCACGCCGAGCGACTTCTTGATCAGGGGCGTGAAATGGCGCAGCGTCAGGCCGGTTTCGCCGCCCAGCTCGCCGACATGGTCGACGACGGCGTAGAGCGCGCGCAGCAGGCCCCAGAACATCACCGTCACCCAGGCCAGGTCAAAGCCGTCGCCGATCCAGGATTCGGCCCACGCCGGCAGGACGAGCACCCGCAGACCGGCGAAGACGAGGAAGATGAACACCAGCCACGCCGCCGGCGTCTCGACCGCCGCGAACAGCTTGTCATCGAGCGTGGTCGTGGTCTTCGCTGCCAGCCGCCGGAGCCAGGCGAAGATCACGTGGGTGATGACCCGGCGCAGGAGGATTGCCGCGATGATCAGCAGTCCAGCCGCCACGAAATGACCGATGGCGTTGCCGCCATGCTCGGCCTGGAAGAACGACTGCACCCATGCGACCGTGCGGTCGAGCAGGGTGTCCGACAGCGCTTCGTGGGGGACCGGCTTCGGCGCTGCCGCGGCGGCCGCCTGGGCCAGGACGGCGGTGGGCCGGGCGGCCATCGCGAACCCGAGTGCGGTCACGGTGGAGAGTAGGCGCGTCGTCATCGCCCGAAGGTCCGCCAAAAACGGAAAATCCGCCACCTCAAACCATCGGCCGCAGCTAGTTACGCTTGCTCTGGCCACCTCGCGGCGGCAAAGCTTCGGCGGCTGATGCCTCCGCTCCTGTCCGTCATCGATTCGCTGGTGCCCCTGCCCTGGTGGGCGTGGGCCGGCTTCTTTGTCTTCATCGCCGTCATGCTGGCGCTGGACCTCGGGGTGTTTCAGCGCCACTCGCACGAGGTGAAGATGCGCGAGGCGCTTGTGTGGTGCGGCGTCTGGTTCGCCCTGGCCCTGGCTTTCAATGGTCTTGTCTACCATTGGCGGGGGGCGGAGCTGGGCAACCAGTTCCTCGCGGCCTACCTCGTCGAACTCTGCCTGAGCGTCGACAATGTCTTCATCTTCATCGTCATCTTCGCCTATTTCCGGATCGCGCCGAAGTGGCAGCACCGCGTGCTCTTCTGGGGCATCCTCGGCGCCGTGCTGATGCGCGCGACCTTCATCCTGGCGGGCGTGAGCGTCATCCAGCGCTTTCACTGGGTGCTCTACCTGTTCGGCGCCTTCCTGGTCTACACCGGGGTCAAGATGGCGTTGCCGCGCCGGGAGGAGGTGGACGTCAATCCCGACCACAACCTCGCCGTGCGGATCTTCCGGCGGTTCTTCCCCGTGGTGCCGTCCCAGGAGGAGGGGCATTTCTTCGTCCGCGCGGGCGAGCGGTGGGCGGCCACCTCGCTCTTCATCGTCCTGCTCGTCGTGGAAACCACCGACCTGGTCTTCGCGCTCGACTCCCTGCCGGCCGTGCTGGCGATCACCAAGGACGGATTCGTGGCGCTCACTTCCAACGTTTTCGCCATCCTCGGTCTGCGCTCGCTGTACTTCGCGCTCAACGGCGTCATGCAGCTCTTCCGCTACCTGAAGCTCGGGCTGGCGATCATCCTCGTGTTCATCGGGGTGAAGATGCTGATCGAGCCCTGGGTCGCGATCTCCACGGTGGTCTCGTTGGGCGTGATTGGCGGCGTGCTCGCGACGGCCGTGCTGGCCAGCGCCTTCGGCCCGTCGCCGCCGGCGCGCCGGGAGTGAGGCCCGCGGGGGCGGCTCACATTCCCAGCAGGCCCGCGTGCTGGTCGAGCCAGCGTTCGGCGGTGCGCCAATCCGGGCAGACCGTCGCCACCCGCGCCCAAAACCGCCCGGAGTGGTTCATCTCCCGCAGATGCATCAGTTCATGGTAGATGAGGTAATCGCGCACCGCCGCGGGCGCCTGCACCAGCCGCCAGTTGAGCGAGATCGTGCCGCCCGCCGAACAGGAGCCCCAGCGCGCGCGCTGGTTGCGAATGGTGACGCGTGTGAGCGCGATGCCGGTGGCGGCCGCCAGCTCCCAGGTCCGCGCCGGCAGTTCGATGCGCGCCCGGCGCCAGAACTGCGCCTCCAGCGCCGGGCGCAGATCCCCGTCCAGCCGCGGCATCCGGAACACGTCCCGGCCGAGGCCGACCACCGGCCGGGCGCCCTCCGCCGCCACGCCAATAATGCACGATTCGCCGCGCCACAGGACCGCGGTGCCCGCCGTCCACGTCGCGGGCGCCCGCGGGCGCGCCTGCTGCCGCCCCCGCGCGCGCTCCAGCCAGTCGCGCTGCCGGGCGACAAACCGCCGCGCCTCCCGTTCCGAGCCGCGCCGCGGAATCGTGGCGACCGCCGTCCCGTCGTGCCGCAGGGTGAGCCGGTAATGCCGCGCCCGTTCGCTGCGGACATACCTGACCTCGGGATCGATCGCGCCCGCCGGCCTCCCGGCGGCGGCGCCGCCAGGCGCGAGCGTGGGGTCACCTCTCAGCTCGAAGGTCAACGGCACGAGTACGCCCCAAACCGCCTCCGGGCGCAAGATCTGCCACCGCTCGGTACTGACTGAGCTTGCACATTTTGGAGGGACGACCTCCCGGTCGTCCCAAGACGCGCAGGCCCTCGACTTGGCTCAGACCGGAAAGCGCGTCCCTCCGAGGATCGCAGATTGCGGCATTACCCTCCGCATTCGGCCGGGCGGCGACGTCCCCCGCGTTTGCGTCAGCGGCGTCCCCCGCTAGCTTCCGGACCATGAGCCCGCCGCCGCGCCTCGCCCGTACCCCCGAACCCCCTTACTATGCCGTCATCTTTACCTCCCGGCGGACCGCCGGCGATCACGGCTATGGGACCATGGCGGCGCGGATGGAGGAATTGGGGGCGACCTATGACGGTTTCCTCGGCCTCGAAAGCGTGCGGGGCGCCGATGGGGTCGGCATCACGGTCAGTTACTGGCGCGACGAGGCGGCCATCCGCGCATGGAAGCGCGATCCCGAGCACCAACGGGCCCAGCGCGGCGGCCGCCGGACCTGGTACGACGCCTACGAGATCAGGATCGCCCGCGTGGAGCGTGCCTACGGTTTCCAACGCGACGCCTGACCGCCGGTCTGGTCCGTGAGCTGGTCACGTATTGCGTGACCAAGGCTCGCTTCCCTCTCCCGCGCGTATGGTGGGTTTGTAACGTATGACGTGACAAACGATCGATTGGCCGCTCGGGTCGCCTCGGTTGCTCGTCACCGATTGCGTGACGAACATACGATTGGCCGTTCGAATCGTCGCGGCCTTTTGTCACTCATTACGTGACAAAGGCGCTGATGCCTTGGGATCCGTTGCGTCCAGTCGTTTGTAGTAGATCGCGTTGGCCGCGAGCGTGCCATCCGGGTTGGCGGCGAAATCCGGGATGCCGCCGACGCGGGTGTAGCCCAGGCGGTCGTAGAACGCGGTCGCACCGCCCACCCCCACGCTCGTGTCGAGATGCAGCAACCGCCGGCCGCGCGCGCGGGCCTCCGCCTCGACCCGCGCCATGAGCGCGGCGCCAATCCCGCGGCCGCGGTGCGACGCCAGCACCATCACCTTCTGGACCTCGGCGCGGTGCCGGCCGTTGGGTCGCGACTCCAGCGCCAGTTGCGCGCCGCCGATCAGCCGTCCGGCCTCGTCGAATGCGGCGAGGAGCAGGCGCTGTCCGGCGGCGATTTCCGCGCCGATCTTGCGCCAGTAGTCGTCCGCCTCGCCTTCCGCCAACGGCAGCACAAAGCCCACCGACGCGCCGTGCTTCACCGCGTCGACCAGCAGCGCGGCCAGCTCCGGCCGTCGCGATGCGGCGGCATCCCCGGTTAAATACTCGATCTTCACAGGGGTCCCAGAGCAGATTTCACGCCGGCGCCTGCTCCGGCGGTTACGGGCGCGACGATAAGAGCGTGGCTCATCGCCTCGGGCCGCTTCCTTCGAGGGGGCGCTCAGAGGATTTCGAACCGCCACTCGATGCGCTCCGACCGGATCGTCAGCCAGGCGAAGCTCGGGAGCACGCCGCGGCGCGGCCGCGTGATGCAACCGGGGTTGAGCCAGCGCACGCCGAGCGGATCGGTTTCGTCGCGCGGCACATGGGTGTGGCCGTGCAGCACGATGTCGGTGCCCGGTGGCACGCGCGCGGGCGGAATATGGACCAGGAACAATCTCAGGCCTCCCCGCTCCAGGTGCAGTTCGCGCGGCCAGCCGTGGTCGTCGTCGCAGTTGCCGCGGACGACGCGCAGCGGCGGGCCCAGCCGCTCGAAGGCCGCCAGCACCGCGACCGCGCACACGTCGCCGAGATGCCAGATCTCCTCGGCGCCCGCCAACCGCGCCGGCAGGCCCGGCGGAAAACGGTCATGGGTGTCGGCCAGCACGGCGATGCGCATGCGCCGACGAAGCCAGAGGCCCGGCCGCTTGGCAAAACCAGAGTGCCCCGGCCGTGACCCCGCCGCCGCGCCGTTCCCGGGCCCCCAGCGGCGTGTTGACGCGGATCGCGCGGGGCGTCGTGCTGGGTCCCGGCCATGATCAGGGTCTTTGTCTCCGGCTTCTACGACATCCTTCACGCAGGGCACCTGCAGTTCTTCCGCGAGGCCCGCGCCCTCGGTGACCATCTGACCGTCTCGTTCGCCTCCGCCGAGGTCCTGTGGCGCTACAAGCAGCGGCGCAGCTCCCTGCCCGACGAGCATAAGCGCGCATTGCTGGCCTCGCTCGACGGTGTGGATGCGGTGGTGGTCGGCGCGGGTCTGGAGGAGGGACTCGACTTCAAGGAGGAGTTTCTGCGCCTGCGGCCACACATCCTCGCGGTCACGGATGACGACAAGTACGCCGGACCCAAGCAAGCGCTGTGCGCCGGGATCGGCGCGCGCTACGTGGTGCTGCCCAAGACGCCGCCGCAATTCCCCGCCATCTCCAGCTCCGAGATCGTCCGCTGGATCCGCGCCCCGCAGGAGTCGCCGCTGCGGGTCGATTTCGCCGGCGGCTGGCTCGACGTCCCCCGTTTCGCGCGGCCCGACGGCTACATCGTCAACTGCGCGATCTCGCCGACCGTCTCCCTGCGTGCCTGGCCCTACGAGCGCAACGCCGGCCTCGGCGGCAGCGGCGCCTGGGCCCTGCTCAACGGCAAGGACAGCGTCAGGTCCGAGATCGATCTGGGCGTGGGCTGGCAGGACCCGGCGGTCATCGCCGAGACGGGCCTGTGCGTGTGGCGCAGCGGCCCGCGGCCGGAACTGGAGGTGAAAAGCGATGGCGCCCTGCTGCGGGGCCGCCTGGCCTTGCGGTGGACCGGGCGCTCGCACTCCACGCCCGGCGTCGCCGACCAGGCTCGCGATTACGAGGCGATCACCCGCGCCGGCCGGACCGCGCGCGACGCCGTGTGGCGGCAGGACTTGGGGCTCCTGGCCGACGCAGTGCGGCAATCCTACGCCGTGCAGCGGGCCGAGGGGATGGAACCGCTGCCAGGCGACCTCGCCGGAGCCGTCGCCTGGAAATACTGCGGGGGCGGCTTCGGCGGCTATGCGGTGTATCTCTTTGCCGACCCCGCTTCGCGCGAAGCTGCGTGCGTGCGCGCCGGCCTCCGGCCCGTCGAACCCTACGTCGCCACACCCTGAGGCCGGGCCGACGGCGCCACCCTCACACCATTATCCGGCCAATGCTCTCCGTCCTCCGTCATCCGGCTTCTGACCTCTGACATCCGTCCTCTGGCCTCTGGCTTCCACCGCCTGTTCCGTTGGACCGCCTCATTCCATTTCTCCACCGGCTCTACTTCGAAACCCCGGCGTGTTTCCTCGCCTGGCCGGCGGCGGCAATGGTGGCGGGCACGATTCTCGCGGTGGTCGCGCGCTCCACTGCCGCCCGCCTCGCCGTGGTCCCGCGGCAGGGCGCGGGCCTCATCGGCCTGGTCACGTCGCCCTTCATTCACCTCAATGCCGCCCACCTCGCCGCCAACCTTCCGCCGTTCCTGGCCTTGGGCGCGCTCGTCCTGCGCCGGCACGAGACGGAGTTCGTGCCGGTGGCGGCGACCATCGCTCTCGCGCAGGGCGGACTGCTCTGGCTGTTCGGCCGCCAGGCGGCGCACGTGGGCATGAGCGGGGTGATCTTTGGCTTTCTCGGCTACCTGCTCGCGGCGGCTTGGTTCACCCGGACGACCTCCGACTTGCTCGTGGCGGGCGGCGTGGTCGTGTTCTATGGCGGCATGCTCGCCGGGGTGAAGCCGGCGCGTGACGGCACCTCGTGGGAGGGCCACCTCTTCGGCCTGCTGGCGGGCGTCGCCCGCGCCTGGTTCGACACGTCGTGACCGTCACCGCGGTCCCCGCCCGGTCGCAACGAGCGCCGGCACCGCTCACGCGCCGAACAGCTCCACCGGCTTGAAGACGTTGATGCCGGCGGCCTGCAGCACGGTGAGGGCGCGGTCCATGTTGTCGAAGCGGAAGACCATGACGGCGTCGCCGCCCTTGCGCATGGCGAAGGCGTACATGTACTCCACCGAGAGGCCGTGCGGCTCGAGCACGCGCAGCACTGAGGCCAGTCCGCCCGGGCGGTCGGGCACTTGCAGCGCCACGACCTCAGTGGTCGTGGCGGCGTAACCGGCGCGCTCGATGACCTCCTTGGTCTTGTCAGGTTCGGCGGTGATCAGCCGCAGCAAGCCGAAGCCGCCGGTCTCGGCCAGCGTGAGGGTGCTGAGGTTCACGCCCGCCTCGGCCAGGGTCTGGCACAGGCCGGCCAGCCGGCCGGGGCGGTTCTCGAGAAAAACGGAAATCTGGTGGATCTTCATGGGGGTCTCCTCATTTGCCTTCGTTGCGTTTGTCCAAGAGCCGCTGGGCCTTGCCCTCGCTGCGCGGAATGGTGCCGGGCTGCACCAGGGTCACCTCGGTGTGCAGGCCGGTGATCTGCTCGATGCTGTGCGCCAGACGCTGCTGCAGATCCTCCATCTCGCTCAGCCGGTCGCGGAGCATCTCGCCGGTGACCTCGACGCGCACTTCCATCTGGTCCAGGCCCGAGCGGCGGGTGAGCACGATCTGGTAGTGCGGCAGGTTCGCCTCGGTCTTGAGCAGCGCCGTCTCGATCTGCGAGGGATAGACGTTGACGCCGCGGATGATGAACATGTCGTCGCTGCGGCGGCTGATCCGCCGGATGCGCCGGAGGGTCCGGCCGCAGGCGCACGGGCGCGTTTCGATCGCGGTGAGGTCGCGCGTGCGGTAGCGGATGAGCGGGATGGCCTGTTTGCTGAGGGTGGTGATGACGAGCTCGCCCTCCACGCCGTCGGGCACCGGTGCCAGGTTCGCGGGATCCACGATCTCGATCAGGAAATGATCCTCGAACACGTGCAGGCCGCTCTGGCACAGGCATTCGGAGGCCACGCCCGGCCCGACGATCTCGGACAGCCCGTAGATGTCGTAGGCTTTGATGCCCGAGGTGATTTCGATGTACTGGCGCATCTGCTCGGTCCAGGGCTCGGCCCCGAACACACCGCGCCGGACCTTCAGATCGCGTTTGAAATCGACGCCCAGCCGCCCCGCGACCTCCAGGAGGTGGACGAAATAGCTCGGGGTGCAGCAAACCGCGGTCACGCCAAAATCCTTCATCACCAGGATCTGGCGCTCGCTGTGGCCGCCCGACATCGGGATGACGGTCGCCCCCATCGCCTCCAGGCCGCCGTGCAAGCCGAGCCCGCCGGTGAAGAGACCGTAGCCGAACATGTTCTGCACCACATCGCCGCGCCCGTAGCCGGCGGCATAGAGTGTGCGCATAATGACCTGCCGCCAGACCTCCATGTCCTCGGTGGTGTAGCCGACCACGATCGGCTTGCCGGTCGTGCCGCTGGACGCGTGGAGCCGCACGACTTCGCTCATCGGCACGGCGAAGAGGCCGTAGGGGTAGGTATCGCGCAGATCGAGCTTGCTGGTGAACGGCAGCAGGCGGACGTCCTCGAGGCGGCGCACATCGGCGGCCTGCACCCCCTTCGCGGTCATCCGCTCGCGGATGAGCGGGACGTGATCGTACACCAGCGCGGTCACGGCCTTGAGCCGCTGCAACTGCACCTCGCGCAGGCGGTCCACCGGCATGTAGTCGAGGGCGCTTTCCGGGAAGAAAGTGCCGTTGAGATCATTCCAGAGATTCCGGATCATGGGGTTCTTCCGAGTTCGAAGGCCTGGTCGTTGGCCGCATGGAGCTTTTCGGCGAAGTGGGCGTGCAGGCTTTCCCGCCACGCGTCCTCCGGGAAATCGAAATGCCGGCTCAGGCGCCCGAGCAAGGCAACATTGAGCGCCTTGGCCGTGGCAAGCTTGCCGGCCGCGACATCGGCAGGGGTCAGCAGCACGCCGCCCGGCCGCAGACCGGCTCGCACCACCGCCACCTGTGTCGCCTCCAGCACCACCAGGAAGTCGCAGGCGCCGTCGGGGATCATCGGGCTGTGCACCTCGGCGCCAAACCGCACGTCCGATTGCACGGAGCCGCCGCGCTGACTCATGCCGTGCACCTCGGCCTGCTTCACCGTCTGACCCTGGCGGAAGGCGACCTCGGCGAAGACGTTGGCCGCCTTGATGACGCCGGTGCCGCCGAGTCCGGCAAAGCGGACGTTGACCGTAGCTTGGGGGTTCGCAGCCATCGGGCTCCCGTAGGGTCAGCTGTTGCCGGGGCCGGCGCACTCCGGGCAGGCGCCCGCGGATTCCTCATCCGCGGCCGCGCGCGCCTTCCGCTCTTTTTCCCACGCGAGGATGCGGCCCGCCGCCAGGATGCAGGGGCTGCGCGCGACGAACACGGTGAGTTCGTCCTTGCGCAGCGCCTCGGCGAGCAGCGCCTTGAACTTCGCCTTCTCCCGGACGGGGTTGACGGTGAAAACGTTGCGGACCCCCGCGGCGCGCGCGAGGTCCTCGTAGCTGACCTGGTACGTCGCCGTGCCATCGAGCTGGCGCCCGGTGCCCGGGTGCTCCTGCTGGCCAGTCATGGCGGTCGTGCCGTTGTCGAGGATCACCAGCACGTGCCCGGTGGCGGGCGGATTGTAGGTCATCTCCACGAGGCCGGGCAGACCCCCGTGAATGAACGTGCTGTCGCCGATGACGGAGACCACGCGCTTGGCCTGGGCGCGCGGCAGCACGTGCCGCAGTCCCAGCCCCATGCCCACGGCCGCGCCCATGTCGATCATCATGTCCATGGCCGCGAGCGGCGGCAGGGCGGCCAGCGTGTAGCAGCCGATGTCGCCCGCCACGATGCAATCGAGCTCCTGCAGCACCTCGAAGCTCGAGCGGTGGGGGCAGCCAGCGCACAGTTCGGGGGGCTTGCCCGGCGCCGGCGCGGGCTCGGGGCCCGTCTCCCGGGCCAGAATGCGGCGCACGCGGTCGACGTTGAGCTCGCCGAAGCGGAAAATCGTGTCGTCCTTGGCCTCGACGGCGATGCCGGCCGCGCGGCAGGCCGCGGCCAGCCACGGGTCGTTTTCCTCGATCACCACGCAGCGTTCGACCGACGCGGCGAAATCGCGGATGGTCGTCAGTGGCGGCGGATGGCTCAGGCCGAGCTTGAGGATGCTGGCGTCGGGCGCGGCCTCGCGCGCATGGTGATAGCTGATGCCGCTCGTGACGATGCCGAGCGCCCGGCCCCGCCGTTCGATCCGGTTGGGCCCCTGCGCCTCGTTCCACGCCTGCAGTTCCGCCAGCTTTGCCCGCAAGCGGCGGTGCGCGGGCCGGGCATGCCCCGGCACCATCACGCGCCCGGGGATGTTGCGCACGAATTCGCGCGCCGGCGCCCCGGTGTCGGTTGGCGGCGCACCGAGGGGAACGCGGGGCCGCACCGGCGATTTCGAATGGCTGACGCGCGTGGTCAGCCGGAAGAGCACCGGCAACCGCCAGCGCTCGCTGATCTCGAACGCGGTGCGCAGCAGGTCGTACGCCTCCTGCGAATCCGACGGCTCCAGCAGCGGCGCGGCGGCGGCCTCGGCGTAGCGGCGGCTGTCCTGCTCGTTCTGGCTCGACGCCATGCCGGGGTCGTCAGACACCACCAGCACGTACCCGCCGTCCACCCCCGAGTAGGTCATGGTGAACAGGACGTCCGCGGCGACGTTGAGCCCGACATGTTTCATGGTGCAGATCACCCGCGCCCGGCCGAAGGCGGCGCCCAGCGCGACCTCGGCGGCCACCTTCTCGTTGGGCGCCCACTGCGCCCGGCCGCCCAGCGCGCCAAAGCATTCGAGGATCTCCGTCGACGGCGTACCGGGATAGCCCGTGCCCAGCGCCACGCCGCCGTGCAGCGCCGCCAGCGCCACCGCCTCGTTGCCGCTCAGGAGCAGCCGGCCGGAGGAATCTTGGGATACGTGCATGGATCGTCAGCCAGAGTGGCGTCGCTGCGCGGCGGGCGCGAGCCTGCGCGCATCCCGTCCTCCGTAGCCCCGGCGGCGGCGGATGTGGAGAAAAAACGCCCGCGCGCCGTTCACACCCGGGACGCCAGGTACGCCCGCAGGTTGGCGAGGCAGCGCTCGTTCTGACCCGTGGTGCCGACGGTGATGCGCACGTGATCGGGCAAATGGCCGAACGGCCGCACGATGGTGCCGCGCTGCTGCAGGAAGACGAAGGCCTGCGCGGCGTCCGGCACCCGCACGAAGAGGAAGTTGGCCGCGGACGGCACGTAGTCGAGGCGGAGGTCGCGGCAGCCGGCCGCGAGCTGCTTCAGTCCGGCGCGGTTGGTCTCGCGGCTGCGGCGCACGAAGTCGGCGTCGTCGAGCGCGGCCACGGCCGCCGCCTGCGCCACTGCATTGATGTTGAAGGGCGCGCGGGCCCGGTGCAGCAGCGCCGCGATGTCCGGCCGCGTGTAGCCGTAGCCGACGCGCAGGCCGGCGAGCCCGTAGATCTTGGAGAAGGTCCGCGTGCACAGCACCGGCAGGCCCTCGGCGATGAGCGGGCGCAGGTCGGGCGCGCGGTCCTGGTATTCCGCGTAGGCCTCGTCGAGCACGAAGAGCACGTCCTCCGGCAGGCTGCGCGCAAAGGCGACCAGCTCCGCCTCGGTGTGGGCGGTGCCGGTGGGATTGTTCGGGCTCGCGAGGAACACGACCCGCGTGCGCGGCGTGACGGCGGCGCGCATGGCCGCCAGATCGTGGCGGAAGTCCGGCATCGGCACCTCGACCGGCTTCGCGCCCATCAGCAGCGTGGCAAGCTTGTAGACCACAAACCCGTGCACCCCCATCACCGCCTCCGTGCCGGACCCGAGAAAGACATGGGCCGCGAGTTCCAGCACCTCGTTGGAGCCGTTGCCGAACACGAGCTGGTCCCGTCCGATCTGCAGGCGGGCCGCGAGCTTGCCGGTGAGATCCCAACAGCTTCCGTCCGGATAGAGATTCACCTCCTGCAGCGCGGCCGCGGCCGCGGCGAGGGCCTTCGGCGAAGGGCCGAGCGGATTCTCGTTCGAGGCCAGCTTGTCGACCCCGGCCGGGTCGAGGCCGAATTCCCGCGCGACCTGCGCGATCGGCTTGCCGGGCTGGTAGACCGGCTGGTTCAAAAGGTGGGGTTGGGCGAAACGCGCGGCATCCATGGCTTGGGCAAAAGAGATCCTGCCTAAGTGAGCGTCGGAAAAGTTGCAATGCTCGCCGCAGCGTCCGCCCGGCGGCGACCGGCCGGCTTGTTCGCCCCCGCCGAGCGGGCGCGGCGCGGGCCAATGTTTGAACGAAAAACTCCCACTCCGGGTGTTGCCTCCCCGGGGGGCCCTTGTTCTCGTCAGTTTGCCCCGATGAATTACGGCTACTTCGACGACGCGGCCCGCGAATATGTCATCACCCACCCCGACACGCCGCGGGCGTGGTCGAACTACCTCGGGTCGCGCCGCTACGGGGCGATCATCACCAATAACGCGGGCGGCTACAGCTTCACGCGCTCCCCGGCCTCCGGGCGCTTCCTGCGCCACCGCTACAACGCCGTGCCGATGGATCTGCCCGGCCGCCAGTTTTACCTGCGCGACCGCGACAGCGGCGATTTCTGGTCCGCGGCGTGGCAGCCGGTCGGCAAGCCCTTGGACGAGTACCGCACCCGCACGCGGTTCGGCCTGGGCTATGCCGTGATCGAGAGCGAGTGGCGCGGGATCCGCAGCGCGGCGACTTATTTCGTGCCGCTGGACCAGGCGTTCGAGTACTGGCGGCTGCAAGTCACCAACACCGGCGACCGGCCGCGGCGGCTGAGCGTGTTCTCGTTCTGCGAGTTCACCACAGAGTGGAGCATCCAGCAGGACCTGCTCAACCTCCAGTACGCGCAGTACATCTCCGACGCCAGCTGGCGGGACGGCTTCATCCTCGCCGCCTCCTGCCGCCGCCTGCCGGAGGATCCCGCCGATTTCGCCAACTGGGATCAGTCGCGCTGGTGGTGGATGACGCAGCTCGGCGGCGAGATCGCCGGCTACGACTGCGAGCGCGACAAATTCCTCGGCGTCTACCGGAGTTTCGACCGGCCCGCGGCGGTCGAGCGCGGCGCCTGCGGCAACAGCGAGCATTTCTCCGACAACGGCTGCGGGGCGATCCAGAGCAACCTCGAGCTCGCGCCCGGCGCCGCAGCCGACGTGCTCGTGCTGCTCGGCATCGGCCGGGCCGCCACGGCCAGGCGGATCCGGGCGAAGTTCGGCACGGCCGCGGCCTGCGAACGCGAACTCGCGCGCCTCAAGCGCCACTGGCACGGCTTGCTCGACACGCTGCAGGTAAAGACGCCCGATGCGGATTTCGACCACATGACCAACGTCTGGGGCGCCTACAACGCCCTCATGACCTTCGAGTGGTCCCGCTCCTGCTCGCTCGTCTACACCGGCGACCAGCGCGACGGCTTCGGCTTCCGCGACACCGTGCAGGACATGCTCGGCGTCACCGCGATGCTGCCGCGGGAGGTCCGCGCGCGCCTCCGCCTGATGCTCTCGGGGCAGGACGCGACCGGCGGCGCCCAGCCCGAGATCCGGCCCTGGTCGCACGCGCCGGGGAAGATGAAGCCGACCCCGGCCGGCCGCTACCGCAGCGACGACTGCCTGTGGTTCTTCAACGCGGTGCCGGCCTACGTCGCGGAGACCGGCGACGTCGCCTTCTACCGCGAGATCGTGCCCTTCGCGGACAAGGGCCGGGCCACGGTGCTCGGGCACCTGCGGCGGGCGTTGGAGTTCAATCTGGCACGGACGGGGCGCCACGGGCTGCCCTGCGGCCTGCAGGCCGATTGGAACGACTGCCTCCGGCTCGGCTACCGGGGCGAGTCGGTCTTCGTCGCGTTCCAGCTCCGGCTCGGCCTGCGGGTTTACGCCGGGATCGCCGTCGAGCTTGGAAAACCGGGGGAGGCGCGGTGGGCGCAAGCGGAGCTCGCGAAGCTCGACCGGAAGATCGCGCAGACCTGCTGGGACGGCGGCTGGTTCATCTGGGCGATTGGCGAGGACGGCACGGTCTTCGGCACGAAGAGAAGCCGGGAGGGCCGGATCTACCTGAACACGCAGAGCTGGGCCATCCTCTCGGGCGCGGCCTTGCCGGATCAGGCGGCGAAGGCCCTGGCGGCGGTGAAGCAGCATCTGGCCTCGGACTACGGCGTGGCGCTCTGCAACCCGCCGTTTGCGAAGACGCCGGTCCGGGTGATGCGCGCCGTGCTGTTCAATCCCGGCAACAAGGAGAACGGCAGCATCTTCAGCCACACGCAGAGCTGGATCGTGCTCGCGGAAATCGCCCGCGGCAACGGCGACCAGGCCTACGCCTACTACCGCGCGTTCCTGCCCGCCGCGCAGAACGACCGGGCCGAGATCCGCGAAATCGAGCCGTACGTGCATTGCCAGAGCACGCATGCGCCCACGTCCAAGAAATACGGCCGGTCGCGCGTGCCATGGCTGTCCGGCACGGCCTCCTGGGCCCATTTCACCGCCACGCAGTACCTCCTCGGTCTCCGTCCCGAGATCGGTGGCCTGCGCATCGATCCGTGCCTCCCGACGCACTGGCCCGGCTTCACGGCCGTGCGCCGGTTCCGCGGCCGCCGGCTGCACGTCGAGGTGAAGAACCCCGCGGGCGTCTCGCGCGGCGTCAAGTCACTGACGGTCGACGGCCGGCCCGTCGGCGGCAATCTGGTCCCCGTCAGACTGCTCAAAAACGGAGCCCGGATCGTCGCCGTGCTGGGATGACGGATTCCCTTTTGAACCACGAAGACACGGAGAGCACCGAGCACTACTGATTCTTCGGAGCGACACCCCAGCAGAATCTTCTCTGTGTCCTCCGTGCCTCGGTGGTTCGCCAAGAACGATCTTCCATGCAATACGGTCACTTCGACGACAAGGCCCGCGAGTATGTCATCACCCGCCCCGACACGCCGCGGCCGTGGTCCAACTACCTCGGCTCGACGGAATACGGCGCGATCATCACCAACCACGCGGGCGGCTACTCGTTCTACAAGAGCGGCGCCACCGGCCGGTTTCTGCGGATGCGCTTCAACAGCATCCCGCCCGACCAGCCCGGGCGCCTCTTCTATCTGCGCGACGCGGAGTCGGGCGACTTTTGGTCCGCCGGCTGGCAACCGGTGGCCAAACCCCTGTCCAGGTATAAATCCGTGTGCCGGCACGGCACGGCCTACACGATTCTCGAAAGCCGGTACGCGGGGATCGCCGCCGAGGCCCTCTATTTCGTGCCGCTCGACCAGACATTCGAATACTGGCGGCTGCGCGTGAGCAACAAGTCGAAGCGCGCGCGCCGGCTCTCGGTGTTCACATACTGCGAATTCGCCAACCTCTGGCACACCTACCAGGACCTGGTGAACCTCCAGTATTCGCTCTTCATCACCCGGGCCACGCTCGAGGACGGCATCCTCGGCATCACCTGCAACCCGAACTACGATTTCGACGGCCGGGATCTCACCGGCTGCGGCCGGACGTGGATGGCGCTGACGGGCGCGCCGCTCGCCGGCTATGAAACGGTGCGCGAGCGCTTCCTCGGCAGCTACGGCGGCTACGCGGCACCCGAGGTCGTGGTGAAGGGCCAGTGCTCGAACTTCCTCGCCGAAGGCGACAACGTCGTCGGCGGTCAGCAGGCAGACCTCGCCCTCGCCCCCGGCGAGACCCGCGAGCTCATCATCCTCCTCGGCCTCGGCACCGTCGGCTCGCACGGCCGGAGAACCGTGGCCGAATTCGGGAATCCCGAACGCTGCGAGACGGAATTCCAGAAGCTCAAGACGGCGTGGCATGCGCCGCTCGCCGCGCTCCAGGTCCGGACTCCCGACGCCGACTTCGACCACATGGTCAACGTCTGGAACGCGTACAACGCGATGATCACCTACGCGTGGTCGCGCTCCGCGTCGCTGATCTATAACGGCGAGCGCGACGGCCTCGGCTTCCGCGACACCGTGCAGGACATCCTCGGGGCGATTCCCCTGCTGGGCGAGGGCGTGAAGCCGCGCCTCGAACTCATGCTGACCGGCCAGCTCGCCAACGGCGGCGCCCTGCCGGTGATCCAGCCCTTCTCGCACCGGCCGGGCGCCGAGAAGCCGCCGCGCGACGAGGAATTTCGCAGCGACGACTGCCTCTGGTTCTTCAACACCGTGCCCGCCTACGTGGCCGAGACCGGCGATCTCGATTTCTACCGCAAGGTGCTCCCCTACGCCGATCGCGGCGAGGCCACCGTGTTCGGGCACCTGCGCCGGGCGCTCGAGTTCAACCTCGAGCGCACGGGCCGCAACGGTCTGCCCTGCGGACTCGCCGCCGATTGGAACGACTGCATCAAGCTCGGTTACAAGGGCGAGAGCCTGTTCGTGGCCTTCCAGGTTCGCCTGGGGCTCGACGTCTATGCCGGCATTGCCGAGAAGCTCGGCCAGCCCGCCGAGGCCGGGTGGGCCCGCACCGAATTGCGGCAACTCGACGAAAAGATCCAGAAGGTGTGCTGGGACGGCGAGTGGTTCATCTGGGCCATCAGCCAGGACGGGACGGTCTACGGGACCCGGAATTTCCCCGAGGGGCAGGTGTACATGAACACGCAGGTGTGGGCAGTGATCAGCGGCGCGGCTACGCCCGCGCAGGCCCAGCGCGCGCTCCAGACGATGAAGGACCGCCTGGCCACGCCGTTTGGGGTGATGCTATGCGCGCCGCCCTTCCTCAAGGCGAACCCGGAAATCATGAAGGCCACGCTCTTCAACGCCGGCATCAAGGAGAACGCCGGCATCTTCTCGCACACGCAGAGCTGGGGCGTCATCGCCGCGGTGCTGCAGGGCGACGGCGACCAGGCCTACGCCTATTACCGCGCGTTCATGCCCTCGGCCTACAACGACCGGGCCGAGGTGCGCCAGATCGAGCCCTACGTTCACTGCCAGACGACCTATTCGCGCTACAACATCAACGAAGGCGCGGCGCGCACGCCGTGGCTCTCGGGCACCGCGTCGTGGGCCTATCACGCCGCCACACACTGGATCCTCGGCGTCCGGCCGGAGATCGACGGCCTCCGCATCGATCCGTGCCTTCCCAAGCACTGGTCCGGTTTCAAGATGGTGCGCCACTTCCGTGGCCGAGCCGTGCGCATCGAGGTGAAGAACCCGGCGGGTGTGAATCGCGGCGTCAAGTCGCTGACCGTCGACGGCCGCCCCTTCGCGGGCAACTTCATACCCGCGGACAAACTCAAGGACGGGATGCGGATCGTGGCCACGCTGGGCTGACTTGTTCCGGCCCTTGCGCACAAGCGGAGGTCGGCACACCCGGCCTCCCCTGCGCCGGGGCGAACGTTCGCCCTCGCAGGGAATTGCTTTGCCTGCCTATTTTCGCAGCGCAGGTTGATCGCGCCGCCCTCGTTGACAGGGGGATGTCGCCCGGTTAGGCTTCTCGCCGTACCCCATAACTGCGATGCAAACTCCTTCCCTCCGCTCAGGTACGGGCGCGCGTCCGCTGACCGCTGCCCTCGTCACCCTTGGCTGTTCCCTGGGCGTCAGCATGAGTCCGCTGCTCGCCAGCGTGAACAACGACACGGCGCGCCTAACGGCGCAGCAACTGAAGGTGCTGGTGGACCAGCACAAGATCACCGCCGAACAGTGCAAGATCCTCGAGGTCGACCTCGCCCGCCTCTCTGCTGATCAAAACAAGCTTGCCGCCGACCAGCAGAAAATCGGGGCGCTCCAGGAGAAGCTCACCGCCGCTCAGCTGAAGCTGCCCGCCAATCAGGAAAAGCTCGCCGCGGCCCGCCGTCAGCTTGAGGCAGACCAGAACAAACTCGCGGCCGACCAGGGAAAGCTCGCGGCCGATCAGGAGAAGTTCCACGTGACGGCGCCGTGATGGCCGAGGGTTGCGGCATGGTGCCAGCCTGCCCCGATCGGGCGGGCACCGGACGTCGCCGACGGTTGGATCCATGCTTTCGGGCGGTCGGCTGCAATCGACTGAACGCGTTCCGGAGTCTCGCCGCCGGGGGCGACCGCATGGTGGTTCCCGCTGAGTCAACGGGGACCATCGGACGTCCATGATCCCCGCCCCCACCGAGCCGGCGGCGCGCTTCTCCGCCGACACTCCGTTTTCGTATGTCTGCCATCGCTGCCGGAATTGCTGTCACCACAAACTGATTCAGGTGAATCCCTACGAGGCGGCCCGGCTCGCCCGCAATCGGGGGGTGTCCACCACGGCGTTCATCCGGGATTATCTCGAGAACTCCGTCTATCTGCGCCGGCGGGACGACGGGGCCTGCGTGTTTCTCGGGCCGGAGGGCTGCACCGTGCATCCCGACCGGCCGCTCGTGTGCCGGGTATATCCACTCGGGCGCCACGTGGAGGCGTCCGGCGGGGTGACCTTTTCGCACCTGGAACCGCACCCGCTGACGCAAGGGGTGTACGGTCGCGCCGGAACCGTCGCGGATTATCTGGCGCAGCAGAATGTGGCGGAGTTTGTCGCCGCGGCCGACCGTTACCTCGCCGTCTTGCAGAAGCTGTACGTGGTGTGGCGCCAAGCGCCCGACGCCCCGGCCGGCGACTTGCCCGATCTGATGGATCTCGACCGGGCAGTGGCGGACTTCTGTGCGAGCCGCGGGCTGCCGGAGCCGACGGGGATCGAGGAGCGCATGAGCCTGCACCTCGAGGCGATCACGCGCTGGCTGGAGCGGCCACCTGGCGGCGAGCCGCCGCCCGCGCGGTAGCAGAACCAGCGCTCCGCTCGCCGGCGGCCACGACGACGCCCGCGGGCCAGGGCGATGGTGGCGTCCGCGCCCCCCCGCGCGCCCGCTAAACCGGCTTCTCATCGGCGCCGGGTGGCGGCAGACGCCCGTGGAGGTTCGCCAGTTCGCGCAGGTAGCCCGCCGTGCGGCCGGACAAACGATCGAGCTGCGCCGAGCGGTAGCGCCACTGCCAGTTGCCGTCGGCCTTGCCCGGCGTGTTGAAGCGGCCCTCGGAGCCGAGGCTGAGCAGGTCCTGCAACGGGATGACGGCCAACCGGCTCACCGCGGCGTAAGCCGCGCGGATGAAATCCCAGCCGATCTCCGTGCCGCTGACCCGCAGATAGCGGCGGACATGGTCGCGCGTCGGCTCCCCGGTCGCCGCGTACCAGCCGAGCGTGGTGTCGTTGTCATGCGTGCCGGGATAGATGACGCCGTTGCCCTCGAGATTGTGCGGGAGATAAAGGTTGCTGCTCCTGCCGCCAAAGGCGAACTGCAGGACCGCCATGCCGGGCAGGCCGGTGTCGCGCCGCAACTGCCGGGCGGCGCCGGAAAGTTCGCCCAGATCCTCGGCGATGATCTTCGCGCCGGGAAGCGCGCGCCGCGCCGCGTCGAAGAACGCCAACCCGGGGCCGGACCGCCATTCGCCCTGGCGCGCGTCGGCCGCCGGGACCGGGACGCGCCAGTAGTCCGCGAAGCCGCGGAAGTGGTCGATGCGCACGACATCGTACAGCTCGAACGCGGCGCGCAGGCGTTCGCGCCACCAGGCGTAGTCGTCGGCGGCGTGCACGTCCCACCGGTAAAGGGGATTGCCCCACAACTGCCCGTCCGCCGAAAAATAATCCGGCGGCACGCCGGCGACGGCGAGCGGCCGCCCGGTGCGCTCGTCGAGCTCGAAGCGCTCGGGCGCGGACCAGACGTCGGCGCTGTCCATCGCCACGAAGATCGGCAGGTCGCCGACGATGCCCACGCCGCGTTTCGCCGCCACTGCCCGCACCCGGCGCCACTGCCCGAAGAAGAGGTACTGGGAGAAGGCATGCCCCTCAACCGCGGCGTCCAGCTGGCCCCGGAGCTTCGATTTCCGGGCCTTTGCCCAGCTGCGCGCCTCGGCGGGCCACTCCCACCATGGCCGGCCTTCGTAGTGATCCTTCAGGGCCCGAAACAAGGCGTAGGGCTCGAGCCAGGCGGCGTTGGCCTCCCGGAAGGACTCATACACCCCGTAGGGCAGCGTGCCGCGGCTGGCGCGGAAGTTTTCATGGGCGCGGCGGAAAAGCGGCCACACGAGCCGGTAGAGCGCGCCGTAGTCGACCCGATCGGCGTTCAGGAAGACCAGCGGGCCGAGCGCATCCTGCGGGAGCAGACCGAAGCGCGTCAGCTCCACCAAGTCGATCAGATACGGATTGCCCGCGAACGCGGAAAAGCACTGGTAGGGCGAGTCGCCGTAGCCCGTCGGTCCGAGCGGGCAGAGCTGCCAGTACTTGAAGCCGGCGGCCTCCAGAAACTCGAGGAATCGATCCAGGTGCTCGTCGAAAGTGCCGATGCCGAAATCGCCGGGCAGGCTGGTCGGGTGCAGGAGCACACCGGCACCGCGGGTCGTCAGCCAGTTGAAGAGCGGAGGGGCGGCGGGGAGGGGCGTGGTCATCGGCAGGGAAGAAGCAAGGAGGAATCACGCGCGCCAACAAGCAAAAGACACCGGTGCACGCCAGGCGGGGTGCCCCTGGTCACCGCCGGCCGAGTTCACCATCCCGCCGCCTGGCCGTCCTTGCGGCCCTCGCTGGCGCCGATGTACGTGCGGTTCCGGGCGTCCCACGCGATCGCCTGATAGCCGCCGAAGCCGCCGAGGTCGGTGCGGATGTCGTGTCCGCGCCGCTTGAGCTCGGCGACCACGCCCCACGGAATGCCGCTCTCCAGATCGACCCAGCCGCCATCGGTCATCTTGGGGTGGTCGTAATCGGTCGAGCCGTCGTGCTGCCAGCGCGCGGCGTCGCCCGCCTCCTGGAGATTCAGCCCATAGTCGATCAGGTTCACGAGAATCTGCACGTGCCCCTGCGGCTGCATCGCGCCGCCCATGACGCCGAAGGCCAGCCACGGCTGTCCGTCCTTCATGACGAAGGCCGGGATGATCGTGTGAAAGGGCCGCTTGCCGGGCGCATAGACGTTGGCGTGGCCGGGCTCCATGGTGAAAATCTCGCCGCGATCCTGGAAGTCGAAGCCCAGGCCGGGCACCGTGATGCCGCTACCCATGCCGCGGTAGTTGCTCTGGATGAGCGACACCATGTTGCCCGCAGCGTCGGCGGTGCAGAGGTAGATCGTGTCGCCGTCGTTCGCGGGCGGATGGCCGGCGTCATACGTCCGGGCCGCGTGCGCCGGATCGATGAGCTTGCGGCGCTCGGCCGCATATTCCTTTGAGATCAGCCACCTGACCGGCACTTTCGCGAAGGCGGGGTCGGCGTAGAATTTCGCGCGGTCCTCGAACACGAGCTTCTTCGTCTCGATCATCACGTGGAGCGCGTCGGCGCTCTGGAACCCCAGCGCCCGCAGATCGAAGCCCTCGAGGATGTTGAGCATCTGCAAGGCGGCGATGCCCTGGCCGTTCGGCGGCAGCTCATAGACGTCGTAGCCGCGGTAATTGGTCGAGAGCGGCTCCACCCAGGTGGAGGTGTGCCGCTCGAAGTCGGCCTTGCGGAGCCAGCCGTCGTTGGCGCGCATGAAGGCGTCGATCCGGTCCGCGATCTCACCGCGATAGAAGACGTCGCGGCCCCCGCCCGCGATCAGTTCGTAGGTGCGGGCCAGATCGGCGTTCCGGAAAATCTCGCCCTTGGCGGGCGCGTGTCCGCCGGGTGCATAGGTCTCGACGAATGCGCCGGGCAAATGCCGGGCGCGCAGGATCGCCACGTTGCGCTCCCAGTAAAAAGCGATGAGTTCGCTGACCGGGAAGCCCTCCCTGGCATAGCGGATCGCCGGGGCGAGGACTTGCGCCATCGGCAGCTTGCCGAACTTCCCGTGTAGTTCGCACCAGCCGTCCACCGCGCCCGGGACGCTGATGGGCAGCATGCCGTCGGGCGGGATCGTCGCACGGTGAAGCTTCGCCAGCTCGGCTTGCATCTGCTCAAAGCTGAGACCGAGCGGCGCGCGGCCCGACGCGTTGAGGCCGTAGAGCCGATGCGACTTCGCGTCCCAGACGATTGCGAACAGGTCGCCCCCCACCCCGCTGCTGACCGGCTCCATCAACCCGAGCGTCGCGTTGGCCGCGATGGCGGCGTCCACCGCGGAGCCGCCAGCCTTGAGAATGTCGAGCCCCACCTGGGTCGCGAGCGGCTGGCTGGTGCAGACCATGCCGTGCTGCGCGATGACTTCGGAACGAGTGGCGAACGGTTTGCCCGTGATGCGGTCCACCTGGGCCAGCGTAACCGCGGCGGGCAGAAACGCGAACAGGCCGACGAGGGCGGGGCGCGCGGGTTGCATGGCCGCACCCTATGCAATGCCGGCTGGCGGTCAACGCGTCGGGTCGGCCCCGGGCCACGCGCCCGCCGGCGCAAGGGCGCAGGTCAAATTTGCCTTTTCCGCGTCGCCGCCAACGTTGAGGGCGGTGCTCACCACGCTGCTGCAACTGATCCTGTGGCGCTCGCCCGCCACCTACGAACGGGCGTTCATTCACACTGTCCACGTCCGGGAACCGCTGGCGCGCCGGCCCTGGGTGGAGCGGCTGATCCTCGCCGGTTGGCTGCTCATCGTCGTCAAATGCTTCGCGGTCGTCTGGGTCATCGACCATTGGGCCGTGCCCTTTCATCCCTATTGGATCATCGTGCCGACGATCCTGATGGCGGCGCTCAGCACCGCGATCTATTACTGGCGGGATTGACGGGAAACGCGGATGGGCGATACCGGAGACGGGCAAGCGCTTCGGTCTGGCTTGCCTGGCCTTCCTTTCCGGTATCCGGTATCCGCAATCCCCGATCCCATGCCCCAGGTCCCCGGTCTCCGCAGCCCCTACGTCAAGGTCGCCCGGCTGGTTTACTTCGGCCGCATGCTCGACAAGATCCGCCTGCACGCCGCGGGCCGGCTGCCGGCCGAGTACCAGGCCAATCTCGGCGACAGCCGGCCGAATCTCTTCGACAGCCGCTGCTGCCGTTTTCTCGGACTGCGCTACGCCGAGATCGTGCCCCGCACCCTCGCCGGCGGCACCGACGAAGAGGTGCTCGCCTGGTGCCACGCCCGCGGCACGCCCCGCACCGACGACGAATGCAACGCCTGGAATCGATTCATCGCGAAGATCGGCTGGCGCGACGACCGCTCCGCGGTCCTGCAGGAACGCGTCCGCGAGTACGGCCTGACGGGTAGGCCCGTCGAGACGTTTTTCGACCTCATCGACTTCGACGAGGGCCGCGATCCGGTGGCGGCCCAAGCCTGGCTCTGGTAGACCACGCCATTCCTCCCGAGGCGCGCGGGCCCGCTGTGCATGAACATCATCGTCCTGGGTGTGGCCGGCTCCGGCAAGACGACCGTGGGGCGAAAACTCGCCGCCCGCCTCGGCGGCAACTGGCGCTTCGTCGACGCCGACGCTTTTCATCCCGCGGCGAACGTGGAAAAAATGGGCCGCGGCGTGCCGCTTGACGACGCCGACCGGGCCCCGTGGCTCGCCGCGCTGGCCGCCCACCTCGACGCCTGCGCGGCCCGCGGCCAGCAGGTGGTGCTCGCGTGCTCCGCGCTGAAGGAGGCCTACCGCCGCCAGCTCGCCGTTTCCCGCGAGGCGACCCGTTTTGTGTTGCTCAAGACCGATGTTGCCACGCTCGAAGCACGTTTGCGCCGTCGCCGCAGCCACTATATGAAGGCGGCCATGCTCCCCAGTCAGTTGGCGGCCCTCGAAATCCCGGCGCCGGGTGCCGCGGTGGTGATCGACGCCGCTCTGCCGCCCAGAGAAATTGTTGGGCGAATTCTGCAGGGTCTCGGGCTCCCCGCCGGGCGGCGGGAGGACTCGCCGCACGGGCCATAGACGCCACGCTGGAATCGCCATGTCCTTCGCCGCCACCATCCGCCTCCGCCTGCTGGCCAGCGTGCTGAGCGTCCTGCTGCTCCTCGCGATCCTCGCGGCCGTCGGGAGCTGGTGGCTGGTGCGCCGCAGCCTGCCGCCGCTGGACGGCGAAGCCGCGCTTCCCGGCCTGACCGCCGCGGTGACGGTGGAGCGCGACGCCCTGGGCGTGCCGACCCTCCGCGGCGCGACGCGGCCGGACGTCGCGCGGGCCCTCGGCTACGTGCACGCCCAGGACCGGTTCTTTCAGATGGACCTGCTGCGGCGCCGCGCCGCCGGCGAGTTGTCGGAATTGTTCGGCCCGTCGACCGTGCCTTGGGATCGCGCCGCGCGGGTGCACGGCCTCCGGGTGCTGGCGCGCCAGGCGCTGGCGCTGCTGCCGCCGGCGCAGCGCGCTCTGGTTGACGCCTATACAGCGGGCGTCAACGCCGGGCTCGCCGCGCTCCGGGCGCGGCCATTTGAATATTACGTGCTGCGCGTGCGGCCCGATCCCTGGCGGGCCGAGGATTCGCTGCTGGTCGCCTATGCCATGGCCCTCGACCTGCAGGACACCGGCGACCGGTACGAGCGCATGCTCGGCGACATCCAGAGCGCCTACGGCCGGCCCATGCTCGATTTCCTCGCGCCGCGCGGCACCGAGTTCGACGCCGCGCTTGATGGTAGCACCTATCCGCGCCTGCCGCTGCCCGGGCCCGAAATCATCGACCTGCGCAGACGGAGGCCGGCGGCGGCGGCCGACAGCCGGCGGAGTGCCCCCAGCCCCGCTGTTGCGGAGGCGGATAATCTCGTGGCCGGCTCCAACGCCTTTGCCCTGGCGGGCAGCCGCACCGCGAACGGCTCGGCGCTGCTGGCGAACGACATGCACCTCAGCCTCCGGGTGCCCAACATCTGGTACCGGGCCTCGCTGATCTGGGAGGACGAGGCGATCGGATCCAAACCCCAAGTGGCAAGCCCGGCCTCCCCATCCCCAGGCGCCAATCACCAATCGCCAAGCCCGGAACCCGCCGCGTTGACACCTGCCGCCACCCGCAGCGCCATCTCCGGGCCGCATCGGGTGACCGGCGTGACGATTCCCGGCGCGCCGCTCGTGGTCGCCGGCAGCAACGGCCACATCGCCTGGGGGTTCACCAACAGCTATGCCGACACGGCGGACATCGTGATCGTCGAGCCGAGCAGCATCGATCCGCTGCTCTACCGGAACGGCCGTGACCTTCTTCTGATGGAGGAGCGCCACGAGACCATCCGCGTCAGGGGCGGCGATCCCGTCGACGCGGCGGCGCACTGGACGATCTGGGGGCCGGTGATTGACCCTGGCGAACACCATCGCGCGCTGGTGTTGCACTGGGTCTTTCAGGATCCCGCTGCGTTGAATCTCAACTTGCTGGCACTCGAAACCGCCCCGGACACTCCCACGGCGCTCGCCTGGGCACCTGACTGCGGGCTGCCCGCCCAGAACCTGCTGGTGGCAGACCGCGCGGGCGCCATCGGCTGGACCATCGCGGGACGCCTGCCCCGGCGCGCGGGTTACGACGGCCGCCTGCCGGCGGTCTGGTCGTACGGCGACCGCCGCTGGGATGGCTATCTGCCGGCTGACGAGTATCCGCGCATCCTCTCGCCGGCGTCCGGCCAACTCTGGTCGGCCAACAATCGGCCCGTCGGTGGTCCGGATGGCGCCAAGCTCGGCGATGGCGGGTATGCAGCCGCTGCGCGGGCCCGCCAGATCCGCGACGATCTGACCGCGATTACGATCCCCGCCACGCCGCGCAGCCTGCTCGCCGTGCAACTCGACGAGCGCGCCCTCTTCCTCCAGCGGTGGGACGAACTGCTCCTGACCACTCTCCCGCCCGAAGCCGCCGCCGCGAAACCGGGCCGGGCCGAGTTGCGCCGGCTGGCCGGCGAGTGGACGGGGCACGCTGCCATCGACTCCGCGGCCTATTTCCTCGTGCGTCGCTGGCGCGATTTCGTCGCCGACCGAGCGCTCGGGCCGATCTGCGCCGAGTGCGTGGAGAACGACGAGGCGTTCGATTTTCGCCAACTCAACTACGAGGAACCTCTCTGGCGGCTCGTCCGGGAGCGGCCGCCCCATCTGCTCAGTGCCGACTACCTGACCTGGGATGATCTGCTCCTGGCCGCGGTCGACGATGTTGTGCGCTGGGCGGACCAACAGGGTCGGCCGCTGGCACGGCTCACCTGGGGCTCCCGCAACCTCGTTCGCATCCAACATCCGTTCAGCCGTTTTCTCCCCCCACCCCTCGCCCGCCTGCTGGACATGCCAGCCGACCCGCTGCCCGGCGACAACCACATGCCGCGCGTGCAGGGCCCGGCGTTCGGCGCTTCGGAGCGCTTCGTGGTTTCGCCCGGCCACGAGGAAGAAGGCCTCTTTCACATGCCTGGCGGCGAGAGCGGTAACCCCCTGTCACCGTTCTATCGGGCCGGCCACGAGGCCTGGGCGCGCGGTGAGCCCACCCCTTTCCTGCCCGGACCGGTGAAGCACACCCTGCGACTGCGGCCGCAATGACCTGGCGGCGCCAGCCGGACGAACGCCCCACCCGCCCCCGCGCCCTCAGCCCCGATACGCAAACGCGCGCATACCGGTCATGCCGGGTGTCACTTTGAAGAGTCCGCCGGCCAGCGGTTGGGCGGCAAGCTGCTCTTCCGTGAGCCCGTTGCGGGCGGAGGTGACATAGAGCGTGGCCAAGTCCGGCCCGCCGAAGGCGCAGGAAGTGACGCGGGCCACGGGCAGATGGATGGTCTGCAGAAGATCGCCTGTCTGCGGATTCCAGCGAGTCACTCCCCACCCGTCCCACATGGCGATCCAAAGCATGCCCGCGCTGTCCAGCGTCGAGCCATCGGGCCGGCCGAGATCCGGCGGAATAGCAATGACGGTACGGCGATTGGCGATGGCGCCGGTCGCGTCATCGTAGTCAAACGCATCGACGCGCTGGAGGGGGGTGTCGATGTAGTACAGCGTGCGTCGGTCGAGGCTCCAGGCGATGCCATTGGAGTTGCCCACGTCGCGAAGCATGACTTGCGCGGTGCCATTGGTGTCGAGGCGGTAGAGTCGGCCCAGCGGCTTGGGCCCCTTCCGCAGGGCCAACGTGCCCGCCCAGAACCGCCCCGCCGGATCGCATTTCCCGTCATTGAAGCGCACAACTGCGGGATCGTGCTCCGGCGGCCGCGGCTGCAAGGCCACGCGCCCGGTTTCCAGGTCGAGGCTGGCAAAGCCATCGTGGAGCGCCAGCATCAGGCCGCCGCGCGCTCGCGGCACCACCGTGCCGACTCGTTGGCCCACGTCGCAGGCGCGGTTCTCCCCCGTCGCCGGGTCAAAGGTGAACACGCGGCCCGATTCGATGTCGACCCAATGGAGGCGCTGGAGGGCGTGATTCCAGATCGCGCCCTCGCCCAGCACCGCCCGGGCGTTGAGCACGAGTGTGGGCGTGGCGGCGGCCATGGGAACACGAGGGGCGGTGTCAGACGGCTGCCGCTCTCCGGCCCGCCGCGCGGTGCCCCATCTTCCGGGCCACGCCCGCGCCATCGGCGCCTCCGGCAAACTGCGCAGCCTTGGCGTTGAGCCACAATTCGCCGCGGGCGTTGCGATTAAGCCAGAAAATCTCCCCCGCATGCTCGACGAAGACCGGCTTCTCGCGGGGTTTCTCCGGCACCTTCAATCCGACACCGACGAGTGTCGCCAGCATCTCCTCGGCGGTCTTGCCCAGTTGCGCCGCGAGGCGACCCGCCTCAGCGGCCACGCCGCCGCGCCTGGTCTCCTTGAGGAGAAGCCGCACGGCCGCGAGCGGAGAGTTCGCCGCCGGCTCCGCTGACAGCGGGGAAGCCGCCGCGTCCGGCCCGGTCGCGGCGGGTTCGAGCCGCAGTTCGCCCGGCGTCGCCATGACCGCTTCCGCCGCTTGGGCCGGGACGGCGCTGCCTTGCTGCCGCGCATTGATCCACAGTTGCCCGCTCTTATCCCGCTCGAGCCAGTAGACGAATTCACCGATTGCGACTGACACCGGCTCGCCGCCGGGCGCGGGAGGCAGAGTCAATCCGACGGCGCCAAAGGCGGTCTCCAACGCCTTGGCCTCCGTCTTCAAGGCGCGGGCCAGATAGCCCGCGCTGCCGGACAAGCCGGAGTCGCGGCGATTGCGGCGCATCAGTGGCCGCAGCCGGTCCAGCAGCTCCGACCCGGACGGCAGCGGCTCCGGCACTTCCGTTGCGGCCTGCCCGGAGAATGAGCGCTCCCGTCCGGTCCTCTCGCTCTCCGTCTCCGGGGCGCGATCTCCGGCTTCGGGAATCGTTTCCGTCGTCATCGGCCGACCTGCTGCCACCTTGAAGGCCGGCCGGGCCTTTTCGCGCGTGTTGATCCAGAGCTGGTGTCGGCTGTTGAGATTCAGCCAGTAGAGGTCGCCGTCGTATTCGAGGAAGGCCGGCGGGGCCTTCGGGCCTGCCGGGATCGTGAAGCCGCATTCCCTCAACGCCCCTACCAGATCGACCTCGGTCTGCTCGAATTTCTTCGCGAGGAATTCCACGCTGACCGCCATGCCGGGCCCCTTCTGGTTGCGGCGCATGTGGGGGCGGATCGCTTCAAAAAACGTGGGGAGGTCCTCCTCCTCGTCGAAGGCGTCGAACTCCGCCGCGCCGGCCCGCTCGTCCTGGTCGTCTCCCGCTTCGCCGCGCAGCGGCCGCAACGATTCCTCGTGCGCGAGCAGCGACTCGCGCCGCTCCTCGGCCTCCGCGCGCAGCGCCGCCGTGCTCGGCCCTTCGAGGGACCGCTCCTCGGGCGGGGCGGGAATGGCGCCGGACCGCAGCGCGGGTGCCTCTGCCGGCGCCGCCTCCACCACCCAATCACGCATGATGGGCCGGCGGGCGAGCCCGTGAAAGGCGAGCGGATTGTCCGGACGAGTCTGGAATTGAATGATCTCCCATTCCTCTTTGCCGAGCTGATTCAGGTGTTGCTCGAGCAACTGCGGCGACGCGAAACCCAGCGCTCCGCTGGTGAGGACCTTGTATTCCCAAGTAGGCATGGCAGGCGAAAGGGCCCACCCATCCCAGAACACCGCCGCAACGCGAGCTAAAAGTGGCGCGAGCCGCGATCGCTGGCCGCCGGCGCCGGCCGGGGCCCGGTCGCGGTTCGCGAGGGCGGCGCCGCCTTGAAAAAGCGGTGATTCAATGGCCGGCGCTGGTCGGGCGTCAGCGGCGGAAGTTCCGGCAGCGCATCGGCCTTGTTCGTTCCCAGCCGCGTCCGGCACCGGTCCCGAAAATCGTCCCACCGCGCGGCGAACGCCGCCGTGCCGGGAACCGGGGATCGCGCAGACAGGGTCACCAAGGGGGGCGCATGGATCACGAGGCGCAGCAGGCTGCGCCACTCGGTGAGCAGGCGGTCGATGTCGCCGCGGCCGGCGAATTCGCTGGCCGCGGCCAGCTCGCCCCGTCGCGCCTTTTGCTCCACCAGGGCGCGCACGACCTCGCCCGCGCCGAATCCGTATTGCGGCGGCAGGCCGTGGTCCAGCCAGCCCTCGACGGTGAAGCGCCGGTAGGTCTGCTCGCAGACCCGCGCCAGGCGGCCCAGCGTGCGGGGATTCGTGCCGGCGAAGCGGTCGCCCGCAAAGAGGTTGGCGCAGTCAAAGACGAGGTCATCCAGCGGGTAGCGGGCATCCTCGAGCGCCGCGGCCAGCGCCAAGCCTTCGGGCCCGAGGAACAGCGAGGCAATCTCGCCCCGCGGAGTGAGGCGCAACGCCCGGTCCAGCAGGCCGAGCTTCTGCCACTGCCAGAGGAGCGTGGGCTGCGGGCTGAGGGCCAGACATTCCTCGCGCCAAGCACAGGTCCGGCAGGAGGGAAACGGATTCTTCAGGCGCCGCACCAGCCGGGCGCGGCCCGTGTCGGTGCGCTGCCCGCACGGCAAGCCGGCCGGATCGCGGCGGACGGTCAGTTCGATCCCCAGCGCGAGCGGCTCGCTGGCGAAGAACCGGTCCGCCGCCGCGCGCGCGATCGCGGCGGCCTCGCCACCCGTCCGGAGCTGACGCAGAATGAAAGCCCACGGAAGCGGCGCAGCCCGTTTGAGCCGGAGCGGCTGCGCGCGCCGCAGCCGCGGCGCGCTGCCGCTGCAAAGCACGAAACCGGTCTCGTCCAGTCCGCGGCGCCCGGCGCGACCGATCATCTGCAGCAGCTCGTGCGGCTCGATCTCATGTTCGAGCTGGTGGAAACGGTAGCTCGAGGCGGTGATGAGCACCGAGCGCAGCGAGAAATTGATGCCCGCGCTCAAGCCCAGGGTGGCGACGACGGCCCGAAGCTGGCCGGCCTTGGCCAGCGGTTCGATCAATCCGGCGCGCTGGCCATAGGTCAATCCGCTGTGATGGTAGGCCACCCGCTGCTTGACGAGCTTCGCCAGCGCGGGACCCAGCAGATTCTCCTGCTCGGGGCTGAGCGTCAGCGGCTCGGCCAGTGGCAACTCGCGGGCGAACTGCCGGGCCAGGCGCTCCGCATCCTGGCGATGCGGCGCAAAGACCAGCACGGGGCCCAAACCCTCCCGCAGCGCCCCCGCCACCCGCCGGCTCCAGAAACCCTCGATGCTCGCCGGCAGACCGTGGATGAGATCGTCAACATCCACCTCCTCCAGCGGCACCGGGCGTTCGCGGTGCTGGATGATCTCGACATCACGACCCAGCCGGCGCAGCCAAGCCGCGACTTCCTCGGGATTGGCGACGTTGCCGCTGAGGAGCAGGAGCTGCACGGTCCGCGGCAGGGAGAGGATTACCCCCTCGTAGTGATTCCCGCGATCGGGGTCGGCCAGCCATTGGTACTCGTCGACCACGAAGAGATGGCAGGCCGGATTTTTGCGGACAATGGGCCCGCCCCATCCAAGCGAGGCGCCTGCGCTCCCCGACAAGCCACCATTCTCCTGGAAGGTCCCCTGGACAGCCTCCAAGGTCGCGACGACGACCGGGGCATCGGGTGCGATGGTCGCGTCGCCGGTCATGATCCCCACCTCCCAGCCGCGAGCGCGCCATTCCGCAAATTTGTCGTTGGCAAGCGCCCGGGTCGGCACGGTATAAAGAGCCCGCCGCGCGAAGCTCGTCTGCTCAGCCCAACGCTCAAACACATAGGTTTTGCCCGCGCCGGTCGGCGCATCGAGAATCACATCGCTTCCGGCCTTGAGCGCTTGAATTGCCTCCGCCTGCCATCGGTCCGGCAGCATCATTCTCTGCAAACCTTCAAGCGCCTCGATACGCACAGCCGCGACCGTACGGTGTGTTCGCCGACCGTCAATCGTTCCCCTCCGGGACTGGATGACAAATCGATTGACACGCCTGTTTGAAACGCTTGTTTGAAAATCCATTCAGAATACCCCCGCCAAGTCTCAATCGACGAGAGAGCGACTTCTCGACGCAGCCAAACGCGAGTTTGGCGATCACGGGTTTTCTGACGCCTCGCTTCGAGTTATAACCAGGCGCGCTGCTTCGAATTTGGCCGCTGTCAATTATCATTTTGGCTCAAAGGAGCAGCTCTACCGGGAAACCCTGCTTGCGTCCATTCGCCGCGTGAATGATGAGCGTAAAACGCTCTTGGCCCAAGCTGAGCAACTCGCCGGCGATCAGCCTATCCCTCTTAGGGCAATCGTTGACACGTTCGTGCGGCCGCTCTTGCGGCGCACGCCGGACAAGGCCCTGGGTGGCCCGTATCTTCTGCGCCTGGTCAGTCGTGACTTGGCCGACCCGAAGCCGTTCATGACTGCTGAGATGACCAAGGAGTTTGGTCCATTGATCAAATCTTACGCCCGCGCCTTGAGCAAGACCTTGCCGGGCATGCCGCTCGCTGAGATTCATTGGGGGATTGAATTCATGATTGGCGCAATGCTCTATTCCGCTATGCACCAACGCGATATGGATGAAATGGCTCGTGACCCGTTGACCTCTGGTGACACGGAGGAGTGCATTCGCCGACTGATTGATTTCTGTGTCGCGGGATTTGGGGCGAATTACACCGCAAGGTGAGGCGATTTTGACGGATTTTTCTTCTGCATGAGCATATCGATTAGTGGCTTAGCCGGCTTGGGGTTTACCATCCATTTACAAACCCGGGGAACAAGCGTAACTTTCGCCACTCTCAGACAGTTGAACCTACCAAGCCATGCTAGAAACCGTCATTGTCCTTGCTCTGCTTTCCGCCTTGGTGGCGACTGAATCCGATCACGACCGACGAATGGAGTAGGTACCCGTCCTGCGTCATCCCGTCCGGTCGGACGGCTGTCCCGCCAAGACCAACAGCAGCGATTATCAGAAAACAACCAAGGCCGCCCCCCTCGTGGGAGGCGGCCTTGTTCATTTTCCCATTTTCAGATCGGTGGAAATCGACCCACCGCGCTGATTCCTCTCCGATTCGACCACGACAACCGCCAGCGAGACCGCCATCGGCACTGGACGGTCGCCGGGGCCAGATGGCGCGAACTGCTACCGCGCAGCCGGGTTGCCAATCATCGTACCGAAGGCGCCTGTTGGTGAAACCGGGGTCGAATACATTTATCCTGATCGCTGACCGAAACCGTGGGCCACGCAGGCCAATTCGCCGCCCGGAAGTTAGTTTGACCACGCGCCCCGCGGGCGACTCATACGCGCGCGTACCGGCGCAGGTACTTCAGCGCCACCAAAAACTCGCGCGGCAAGGGGGCACGCAGGGTCACGCGGCTGCGGCTCTCCGGGTGCGTCACGGTCAGTTCGCTGGCGTGAAGGGCCAGGCGTCCGAGCAGCGGCCGTTCGGTTGCCCGGCCCTTGTAACCGCGCTTCAGATGGGAGAGAAGCAGGGCGGTGTCATTGCCGTAGAAGGAGTCGTTCAGGATGGGATGTCCGCGGACTGCCAGATGCACA
>DATIWI010000087.1:0-21978 GCA_035519475.1 Opitutaceae bacterium | reverse complement strand
AGGTGCGGCTGCTCAAGAGCGAGGATGCGTGGTTTGGCATGACTTACCGCGATGATGTGCCGGCGGCGCGCGCCACCCTGCGGCGTCTGATCGACCAAGGCGTCTATCCCGAACGGCTGTAATGCCCGGCCGTCGCCCGTGTGGGTCCGTCTGCCATCGTCGCATGCCTCCGCGGCGGCCGGGCGCGGGGCGGCGAGGGGTCCATCCCGCAAAAAAAAGCGGAGCCGGAATCCGGCTCCGCACAGAAGACACTCCCGCGGCCGCTCAGAGCTGGCCGCTGGTCTGCATCATGTCGTTGAAGAAGGCGTTGCGCCCCGCGTCGAGCTGGATCGCGCGGGCGTCGTCGTGGTAGACCAAGGGCTCGGTCGATTTGCCCTGGAGGAACACTGACGTCAGCGGATTGAAGACGTTGCCAATCGACAGCGCCTTCTTGCCATCGGCGCCGAGGACCGGCGTGTGGGCGTACTTCATGATTTTTCCGCCGTCCACCATGACGGTGTAGGCGCCATACGTGCCAGTGATCTCAACTTTCGCGTCCTTGACCGCCTCCATGGTGCCCCAGGCAGCGAAGGCGGCGCGGGCCAGCTTCTCGGCCGCGGCGCGGTGCATATGGTCCGGCGCATCGATGTAGACGCGGATCCATTCGCCGGGCTTGCCGGCAAAGGCGATGCTGACACCGGCCAGATCCGCGCCAGCAATGTCGCCGGCCGTGATCTTGAAGGCGCCGACGCCGACGCAACTCGACGGGACTTCGCCGGTCAATTCGCACTTACAGGGCACGGAACAGGCGCAGGTTTCGGTGTAGACGCCGGAAACGTTGAACGGCTGCTTGTCGGCTGCGCGGGCGGCAAGCACCAGGGACGATAACAGGACAAACGCGATAACGTGCTTCATTGGGGATGCTGATTCTGGTTGTGGGTGCGATTGAGGTGCGCCTCCGGGCAACGCGCGACGCCTCTCGGCTCAGGTGGGGCCATCAGAGCGCGCCGGGGGCCGGGCAGCGGCGTCTGGCGATGACTGGAGCGGTAACCTGGGTGATTCAGTCGGTGAAGAAATGCAGCATCCGCGCGAAATCAAAAAACGGGCCAAGTATTAGTGTTGCTTAGCGCCGGCCGGGAGGTGCGCGGGCGGCGCGGGGAACCGCAGCGGGCGGGCCGGGCCGCACAGTTGGTCACGCCGGCTTCAGACCCCTGAAGGTCCGTTCGGTCACGCGATCGAGGACGACGCAGCCGAGATAGCCGCTCAGGCCCGCGAGCACAAAGGCGCCGAAGGGCGTGCCGAGGACGCCGGCCGTCACGTCGACAGTCACAAGGCCAGCCCAAGCTGCGCCGACAAAGAGCACACCGACCAGCATCCCCTCGACGAGCCGGCGGGCCAGCAGGGATCCTTTTCGCCCTTTGTTGCGCAAGAACCGCGCCGCGCCACCCAGGGCCCCGCCGACGATTGCGGCCACGGCGGCGGCGATCGGCAGCACCACGCGCACCGGCAGCGAGGACTTCAGGTCGCCCACCTCCGCCCGGATCTCGTCCGTCCCAGCGCCCAGCGAGCGGAGATCGGCCGTCGTGGAGGACTGCCCCGCCGCGAGTGTGACGCTGGGGGGCAGGCGCAGGCGCCGGCTGGAGAGATGAATCGTGAGCGCCTCCGGCGCGGCCAGCGGCCGGCCGTCGCGGGCCAGCAGCGTGATGGCGAGGGTCCCCGTGCCAAGGCCGAAGGCATCGATCTGTCCCGACGGCAAGGAGATCTCGAGGCGCCCGGGCTCGCGGTGAATCGCGACGCTGGCCTGAAGTTCATCCGCGGGACCAGCGCGGGCGGTGAACAGAGTCTCTCCTTCCGCCTGGCGCGTCGACAAGACCACCCGCTGGTAGCCGGCCGTTCCGCTCTTGTTGACGACCACGGTGTCGGCCTTGATTTGCGCGTCGGAGCCCTCGGCAAAAAACGCCACGGTCTTGGGCACGGCGAGTGGACGCTCGTGGCCGTCCTTGAAATCATAGCCCACGATCAGCTCGGTGGTGTAGGCCTTGGCTTGATCGTCCCAAGTCAGCGGCGCGGCGAGGGGCCGCAGGAACAGGCCGCCGTCATTGAGGGGATTGCCGTTCTTGTCAAAGCTCAGGTACCGCGCAGGAAACTCGAGCTTGGACAGCGTCGCCGCCTGGCGGCCGCGGGCGGGCGGCACGACCATGTAGGGTTTGCCGGGGGCGACGTCCGCTTCGAGGGCTTCGCCGGTTCCGGCGATGCGCCCCACCTGTTTGCCGGTTCCGTCGAGCAGGCGATATTCAGCCGTCCCCTCGAGTTTCGGAAGGGTGGGGAGGCGCACCCGCCTCACGCGCGCTGCCTCGGTTTTCGCGGCGGCGGTCGTCTCCGCTGGAGTCAGCAGGGTGGTCGCCGCAGCGGCCGCCGGGCGGGCCAACGGGGCAACGGCCTGGCTGTCGGCGGCGGGCGCCTGGTTCGGCGCCACGGCGGTGGCGGCCGCCAGCAGGGACAGGCCGACGCGGACGGATATTCTCATTGGGGAGGAAAGCGCGGCGGGCGAGGAGCAGGCGCCTACCCTAGGCTTGGGCGCGGGCTCTTCGCTCCGCAGTGACGAATCTAGTTCAAGCCGGCCGGCGCGCAACCCGGGGTGCGATTTGGACCGGCCTGGTTTCTTCCCGCGCCCCCGCGCGACGGCGGGAATCCGCGATGCTCTCGGAGGGCCGGCCTCGGGGTCCACGCGGCTGCATCGGACGGGCGGAAACCTCCGTACCGGCCGCGCGAACCAGGCGCCTCAGATCGCGTCGACGAAGACCAGCACCCCGGTCGCGTTGTCGTGCCCACCCCGGAGGCTCGCCAGATCGATGATCTCCTTCAGGCCCGCCACCGGATCAACCGCGCCGCTCAGCACCTGCGCGAGTTCCGGCTCGGCCATGCAGCGGGTGACGCCGTCGCTGCAAATCAGGAGCCGGTCGCCGTCCCTCAAGGGGCGCATCAGCAGATCGGCTTCCGGCGCGACCGGCTGGCCGATGCAGCGCGTGAGCGCGTTGCGCGTGCGGGGATTCAGAAAGATGATCGCGCCGTGGCCGTGCCGGGCCTTCATTTCGTTTTCGACCGTATGGTCGAGGGTGAGCTTCTCCAGTCTGCCGTCGCGCAAAAGGTGGCAGCACGAGTCGCCCACGTGCGCCAGTTGCAGGCGGCGATCGTACAGCCGGATCACAGTGAGGGTGGTGCCGATGCCGAAGGTGGCATCGATGGCCATGCCCACGCCGGCCACGTGCTCGTTGATGGCGGTGAAGAGCGCCTGAAAATCCCAAGCATCGTCCGCCGGCAGCGTCCGCACCAGCCGCGAGAGCTGGTTGATCGCCTCCTCAGCCGCCTGCGCTCCGCCGGCCAGACCGCCAATGCCATCCGCCACGGCGTAGAGCTGCAATTGGTCGTCGCGGAGGAAACGGTCCTCGTTTTCGTCGCGAACCTTGCCGATGTCACTCAGGGCGGCGGTGCGGATGCGCATGGATGAAGCGAACAAGCTAGCGCCGTGCGGTTCAAACGAAAGGTTTAAATCGCTCCGTGCGATTTTCGCGCGTAATTCGCTGAAAATCACGCTTTGGCAGGCAATCGAGGAACTGGCGGCCGTACGCTTTGGCGAGCACGCGGGAATCGAGGATGGTCACCAGGCCGCGGTCGGTCTGGGTCCGGATGAGGCGGCCGACGCCTTGGCGGAACTTCACCAGCGCCTCGGGCAGCGTGAGCTCGTTGAAGGGGTTGCCCGCGCGTTCGCGGATCCATTCGGCGCGGGCCTCGGCGATCGGGTGGGTCGGCATCTCGAAGGGCAGCCGCGTAATGATCACCTGCGAAAGGGCCGCGCCCGGCACATCGACGCCCGACCAGAAGCTGTCGGTGCCAAACAGGATGGCATTGCCGGCGGTGCGCATGCGGCGGGTCAGCTCGGTGCGCGAGGCGTCGGCGCCCTGGAGGTAGAAGGGGCGCCGGTGCCGGGTGAAGACCGGCTCGAGCGCCACGGCGCACTGGCGCATGTCCTGGTAACTGGTGAACAACACGAGCGAGCCGCCCGCGACGCGGAGGGTGCAGAATTCGAGGTAATCGACCAGGGCATCGATCGCGAGGCGGGCGTCCGCCGGCGAGGGCAGCGGCATGTCGGCCGCCACGTAGACGCGGAGATGCCGCTCGTAATCAAAGGGCGAGGCGACCACCACGGCGCGGGCGTCCTCGGCGCCAACCCGCTCCTGGAACGGCTCCATCTGGCCGCCCATCGCCAGGGTGGCGCTGGTGAACAGGACCGAGGTTTGCCGCTGGAGCAGGTGCTCCCGGAGATAGGGGGCCACGTCGATGGGCGCGGTGCGCAGGGTGACGATCTGGCCCTTGCGGCCGGCGCGCTCGAGCCAGTGCACGTGATCCTCGGCGCTCAAGCTGAGAAACTGCCGGATGCCCATGCGGTAGGTGGTCAGACGCCCGCGCTGCTCGAGCAGTTCGTCGCGGTCGCGACCCTCCTCGAGGCGATCGGCGAGCGCGCCGACGGCCTTGATGAGCCCCGCCAGCGGGGCGTCGAGCCACGGCTCGGCGAAGCCCTCTTCGCGGAGGCGGACCACGGGCTGCTTGGCGAGCAGGGTCTCGCGCAGGAATCCGAAGAACTGCTCCGCCGCTTCCAACGCGTCCGCCACGAGCTGCTTCTCGCGGGCGCCGCCGAGCCGGTGCAGCAGGCCGCGCTTCTTCGCGGGATTCCAGAGATATTTCAGCAGGCGGTCGGTGCCGTAGCTGCTCAGCCGCAAGCCGAAATGTTCGGTGGCGACCTCGGGCACGGTCTGCGCCTCGTCGAGCACGACAAAATCGTCCGGGAAGAGGACGCCGCGCACGCCGCCTTTCTCGGAGGCGCCCCCGGCGATGACGTGGGTCAGGAGCAGGCTGTGGTTGACGATGATGACCTGGGCGTGTCGCAGGCGGGCCCGTGCCCTCTGGTAGAAGCAGGGGCTGCTCCCGCAATGCCGGTGGCTGCACAGGGACGAATCGGCGTTGACCGCCTCCCAGACGTCCGGCGAGGGCGGGGGCTGGAGTTCGTGGCGCAAGCCGTCGCGCGACTCCTGCGCCCACGCGGCGATCCGCTGGAGTTCCTCCTGCTCCGCGGTGGGGAAGAGCTCCTGGCGGGATTGGAGGGCGTGCGCGAGGCGCGTGGTGCAGAGGTAGTTGGCTTTGCCGACGAGCACGGCGGATTTGAATCCGGCGTAGCGGCGCAGCTCCGGCACCGATTCAAAGAGGCGGCGGCAGAGCGGCAGATCCTTCGTCTCGATCTGCTCCTGAAGCGAGATGGTGTGCGTCGAGACGATCAACTGGCGCCCCTGATCGGTGGCGTGAATGACGCCGGGCACGAGGTAGGCGAGGCTTTTGCCCACGCCGGTGCCGGCCTCGAACAACAAGACGTCGTCTCCGGTCATGGCGGCGGCCACGGCGCGCGCCATCTGCTCCTGCTCCGGGCGATGTTCCAGGCGCAGCACGTCCTGCAGCCAGCCGTGCTCCGCGAAGGTTCTTGCCGCCAGCGGGGACGCCTGGCTGCCGGCGGCCGGATGGGGGCCGGCGTCCGAGGAGGCCGAGCCCGGGTCGTCGCGGAGTCCGATCATCGATTGAGATTGAGACTGACCAGCAACGGATTTTGCGCGCCCCAGTGCAATTGGATTTGCGCTTTGAAATGGGGACCAAAATGTGGACGGCGTCATGAGCGAGAGCGCCACGCCCGCCGCCTGGATCGAGGACTTGGTGAAGTTCCTGCATGAGCAGCCCGGGGTGCGGGCGGTGCGGGTGGATCCGGCGGGACGGCGGGTTGCCGTCGCGACCCTCGGCGACATCGATGTGGACGCGATCGGGCGGCACGTGAACGACACCATCGCGGCGGTCGAGGCCCGGTTCGGCGCCGGCAGCGGGGCGGCGGCCGCCGTGCCGCCCGGCTACGTGCTCCGGCAGCGGGGCGACACGACGGAGCTGGCGCGGCAGACCTGCAGCACGGCCGAGACGCTCTGGCTGTGGCGCGAATTCACGTGGCCCGAGGCCGTCCCGGTCGAGGCGCCGCCCTTGCCCGAGTGGAAGCCGCTCGCGGCGCTGGCGGCCGCCTGTGGCGGCCTGGGGCTGGCGGCGTTCCTTGGCGGCCACTTCCTCTGGGGCGAGGACGCCGGGCTCACCCGCGCCCTCTACCTGGTGGCGATCGTCGCCGGCGGCTGGGACGCGGCGAAGGACACCGGGCGGACTCTTCGCGCCTTCCGACTCGACATTCATTTTCTCATGCTGGCGGTCGCGGTGGGCGCCATGGCGATCGGGGCGTGGGGCGAGGCCACGTTGCTGCTCTTCCTGTTCTCGGCCTCGGGCGCGATGGAGGAGTTCGCGCTCGACCGGACCCACCGCGAGGTGAGCGCGCTGCTGAAGGCTTCGCCCAAGCAGGCGACGGTCGTGGACTCCGACGGAAGCCAGCGCCTCGTGCCGATCGAGCAGGTCGGACTCGGCGACCGCGTCTTGGTCAAGCCGGGCGAGCTGTTTCCCGCCGACGGCGATGTCACCAAGGGCAAGACCGCCAGCGACGAGTCGACGCTGACCGGCGAGGCGCAACCGGTCGAGAAGGGTCCGGGCGAACCGGTGTTCAGCGGCACGCTCAACCTGTGGGGGGCGGTGGAGGTGATCGTCCGCCGCCGGGCCGCGGAAAGCACGCTGCAGAAGATCATCCGCCTGATCCAGACCGCCCAAAAGTTGAAGGCGCCGAGCGAGCGATTCACGGACAAATTTGGCGCGCAGTACACCTTCCTGGTGCTGGGCGTGACGGCGGCCATGTTCTTGGTCTGGTGGCTGGGATTCCGTCTGCCGCCGTTCGAGAATTCCGCCGAACACACCTCGGCCTTCTACCGCGCCATGACGCTGCTGGTGGTGGCCAGTCCGTGCGCGCTGGTGCTGTCGATTCCCTCCGCGATCCTCGCCGCCATCGCGTGGGGCGCGCGCAACGGCATTCTGTTCCGTGGCGGCGCGGCAATCGAGAAACTGGCCGAGGTCGACCTCGTGGCGCTCGACAAGACGGGCACGCTGACCACCGGCGAGCTGTCGGTCGTCGGCTACGAAAGCTTCCCGGCCGGGCGGGAGCAGGAGGTCATGGAGCTCGCCTGCGCGCTCGAGGCAAATTCCCAGCACCCGATCGCGCGCGCCATCACGCAGTACGCCAGGAAGGCGGGCATCAAGGCGCGGCCGGTCGAAGGATTCGAATCGCTCACGGGCCGGGGGCTGCGCGGGCGGCACGCCGGCGCGTCGGTGGTGCTCGGGCGCCGGGAACTGCTGGAGGAGGGGCCGCTGGCCGGGTGGGCAAAGCAGCTGCCGCCGGCGCCACCCGAGCTGGCCGAGGTGTGGGTGCTGGCCACGGGTATCATCGGTCGGGTGCTGCTGCGCGACGAGATCCGCACGCAGTCGCGCGAGGTGCTCGCCCGCCTCCGCGCCGGCGGCATCCGGACGGTGATGCTCACGGGCGACCGCAGCCACGCGGCCGAGGCGGTGGCGCGGGAGCTCGGCCTCGATGAGGTCAAGGCGGGCCTATCGCCCGAGGACAAGGTGGCGGCGATCGAGGGATTCCGGGCCCAGGGCCGCAAGGTGGCGATGGTGGGCGACGGGGTGAACGACGCGCCGAGCCTGGCGGCGGCGTACGTGTCGGTGGCGATGGGCGCGCGCGGCAGCGACGCGGCGCTGGAGCAAAGCGAGGTCATTCTGATGAACGACCGCATCGACAACTTCCTCGCGGCGGAACGGCTCAGCCGCCGGGCCCGGACGATCATCCGGCAGAACCTCGCCGTTTCGCTCGGGGTGGTGGTGGTCATGGTGCTGGCGGCGGGCGCGGGGGTGGTGCCGCTGACAGTCGGCGTCTTCGCGCACGAAGGCAGCACCGTCGTGGTGTGCCTGAACAGCCTGAGGCTGCTGGTGGGGAAAAACGGCTGACCGGGCCTTACGCGGCGATCCACACGTGATCGCCGGCGCGCACCTCTTCGAACAGTTCGACGATCTCCAGGTTGCGCATGAGGATGCAGCCCGCGCTCTGCGGCCGGCCGATTCGATCCTCGTGGTTGGTGCCGTGAATGTAGATGTAGCGGTCGTGCGAATCGACGTCGCCGCCCAGATTCACCCCCGGCTCGAGGCCGCGCAGCCACAAGACGCGCGAAGTGATGAGGTTGTCGCGATTCGCCTCCTCCCCGAGCTCGGCGAAATGCCGGCCGGTCGGCGCGCGCGCCCGGAAGACCATGCCGGGCGGCTGGCCATGGCCGATCTTCTCTGCGATGGCGTGCAGCCCCAGGGGCGTGCCCAGCGAGCCCTTGGCATTGGCGGCGGGCCGCCGCGAGCTGGAGATCACAAACGCCCGGATCAACTCGCCCCCGCGGTAGAATTGCATGGTCTGGGTCCTCAGATGGACCGCCAGCAGCTGGTTTGCGGGCTTGATTCCCAGCGCGGCGCACTTTTGCATGACCTGTTTGACCGGAGAACTCACCGTGAACACGAACTCCTACCGAGTCGCCATCGTCGGCGCCACCGGCGCGGTCGGTCAAGAGCTGTTTCGACTGCTGCTGGAGCGCAACTTTCCGCTGGCCGAGCTGAGGCTGTTCGCCTCGGCGCGGTCGGCGGGCCGGGTCCTGGAGCGCGCCGGCCGGAAATTCACGGTGCAGGAGGCGCAGCCGGAGATCTTCGCCGATCTCGACTTGGCGTTTTTCAGCGCGGGCGGGCCGACGAGCCGCGCCCTCGCGCCCGCGGCCGTCAAGGCCGGCTGCCTGGTGCTGGACAAGAGTTCGGCGTTCCGCATGGACCCCGGCGTCCCCCTGGTCATTCCCGAAATCAACCCGCACGCGATCCGCCGCCACCAGGGGATCATCGCGAGCCCGAACTGCTCGACCGCGGTGACGCTGATGGGCCTGTTCCCGCTGCACCAGGCGTTCGGCCTCCGGCGCTACGTCGCGGCCACCTACCAGTCGGTGTCGGGCACCGGCAAGGAGGCGGTCCGCGAGCTCGACGCCCAGATGCGCGCGTGGGCGCGGGGCGAGCCGCTGCCGCGGCAGGTCTATCCGTACCAGATCGCATTCAATCTCATCCCGCAGGTGGACAAGTTCGGCGCCGATGGCTACACGGGCGAGGAGAGCAAGATGGCGGCGGAGAGCCGCAAGATTCTCGAACTGCCCGCGCTGCCTGTCTCGGCGACCTGCGTGCGCGTGCCGGTGGTGCGTGCCCACTCGGTCGCGGTGAACGCGGAATTTGAGCGGCCCGTCAACCTGGCCGCCGCGCGCGCCGCCATCGCCGCGTTCCCCGGCGCCGAGCTGCTCGACGAGCCCGCGGAAAGCCGCTATCCGACGCCGCTGGCCTACAGCGAGCAGGTCCGGTGCGGGGTGGGGCGCCTGCGGATCGACACGGCGCTCGCCAACGGCCTCGCGTTTTGGGTCTGCGGCGACAACCTCTGGAAGGGCGCCGCGCTCAACTCCATCCAGATCGCCGAGCTGATGGATCGCGAAGGCCTGCTTCGACCCAAGGCCTGAGCCGGGACGAGGGCAGTGCACGTCGATTATTCACGCATCTGCGCCCGCTACGACGCCAACGCCGACCGGCATCTCATCGCGGTCGACGCCGAGCTTCCGCGCCTCCTCCAGCGCGACGGACGCGGGCGCGCCCTGCGCGTGCTTGACCTCGCGTGCGGCACGGGAAACTGGCTGGAGGTTCAGGCCGGCGCGCTGGCGTCGCAGCCGATCGAATGGCACGGCTTGGACGCTTCGCCCGACATGCTGCGGGTCGCGCGCGGCAAAGTGCCGGCGGCGCGGCTGGTCACGGGCCGCGCGGAGAATCTGCCCTATCACGACGGCGAGTTCGATTTCGTGGCCGTGAACTTCGCCTTCCATCATTTCGGCGACAAGGACCGGGCGCTCGATGAGATCGTACGCGTGCTCGCGGCGGACGGCAGTCTGCGAATGAACAACTTTGCGGCGGAGCGCGGAAACCAGTGGTGGCTCTATCGTTATTTTCCCGCGGCGATCGCGGCGGATCGAGCCCGGTTCTGGCCGGTCGACCGGATTGTCGGCGGGCTGGCGGCACGCCACGTCCCGAGCGAGGTCGCCTTCACCCTTGACGACCGGCCGGTGCGCCTGCGCGCCCGGTTCGAAGAGGCCGAGCGGCGTGACATCAGCGAGTTGCACCTGATCACCGAAGCGGAATATCGCGCCGGGCTGGCGGCGATGACGCGCGAGCTCCAGGCGGATCCGGACGCGGAAATCGCCACCGGCATTCCGCTCTACTCACTCCTCGGACACAAACGGTGACCCGGGCGCGGCGTGGGTCGCCGCCCGGCCATTTTAGGCCTTGTTCAGCCGTATCACGCCTGCTTATCTCCAACGCCGGCCTCGGACGGCTAGCTCAGTGGTTAGAGCATCTCGTTTACACCGAGGGGGTCGGGGGTTCGAGTCCCTCGCCGTCCACCACTTCGCGCGACCGGCGCGCGAAGCGCCTCGCCGAAGCCTCGAGGCCACCGAGAGGCGAAGGCGGGCCGGTCCGCCGCCGGCAGATCCTCATCGGCTTTCGCCCAACCCGTTCTCGTCCCCATCAAGATGCACCGCCATACGATCTCCGTCCTCGTCGAAAACAAGTTCGGTGTGCTGGCCCGGATTGCCGGCATGTTTTCCGGCCGCGGCTTCAACATCGACACGCTCAACGTTGCGCCGACGCATGATCCGTCGCTGTCGCGCATCACCGTCGTGCTCAAGGGCGACGACTCCGCGCTCGATCTGTGCATCAAGCAGCTGCGCAAGCTGATCAACGTGGTCGACGTCACCGATTTCAAGGAGGGGCAGGCGGTGAGCCGCGAGCTGCTGCTGGTGCGGATCAAGGCGGACGGCAAGACGCGGCCCGAGATCATGCAGATCTGCGACATCTTCCGCGCGAAGATCGTCAATGTGGGCCACCGGGATGTGATCATCGAGATCACCGGCGACGAGGGGAAAGTGACGGCCTTCCTCGGCCTGCTCGAACCGTTCGGCATCCTTGAACTCGCCCGCACCGGGCAGCTCGCGCTCAAGCGTCTGTCGGCCTGAGGCGCCGGCCCCCCTCACGCTCCCGTTCACGGTCACCCGCACGCTTTTCCCACCATGCCCGCAAAAGTGTACACCGACAAGGACGCCGATCTCGGCGTATTCGCCAACCGGACCCTCGCCGTGCTCGGCTACGGGTCGCAGGGTCACGCCCACGCGCTCAACCTGAAGGACAGCGGCTGCCGGGTCATCATTGGCCTGTATCCCGGGTCGAAATCCCGGGCGGTCGCGCAGCAGCACGGCTTCGAGGTCGTCGACACGGGCGAGGCGGTGCGGCGGGCCGACGTGATCATGGTCGGCCTGCCCGACATGAAGCAGGCCGGCGTGTATGCACAGGACATTGCGCCGAACCTGGCGCCGGGGAAATGCCTGCTCTTCTCCCACGGCCTGAGCATCCACTTCGGCCTGATCAAGCCGCCGAAGCACATCGATGTGATCATGGTCGCGCCGAAGGGGCCGGGCCACATGGTGCGCCGCCTCTACACCGAGGGGAAGGGGATGCCGTCGCTGATCGCGGTGTTCCAAAACAAATCGGGACGGGCCAAGCAGCTCGCGCTCGCCTGGGCCAAGGGCATCGGCGCCACCCGCGCCGGCGTGCTCCAGACCTCGTTCAAGGAGGAGACCGAAACCGACCTCTTCGGCGAACAGGTGGTGCTCTGCGGCGGGACCAGCGCGCTGGTGCAGGCCGGCTTCGAGACGCTTGTCGCGGCCGGCTACCAGCCGGAGATGGCGTATTTCGAATGCCTGCACGAGCTGAAGCTCATCTGCGACCTGATGTACGAGAGCGGCATCGCCGGCATGCGCTTCTCGGTGTCGGAGACCGCCAAATACGGCGATGTCACCCGCGGGCCGCGCATCATCAACCGGCGGACCCGTGCCGAGATGAAGCGGATTCTCAAGGAAATCCAGTCCGGCCAGTTCACGCGCGAGTGGGTGAAGGAGTACCGGACGGGATTGAAGAACTACCGGCGGCTGCTCGCGGCGGGCGAGAAGCATCAGCTCGAAAAGACCGGCCAGCGCCTGCGGGCGATGATGCCGTGGATGACGAAGAAGAACATCAAGGGCGTCCAGGCCGCGTATTGACTGAATTGAACCACCGAGGCACAGAGGACACCGAGAGGTGCTGCGGTCTTTCTCTGTGCCCTCCGTGTTTCCGTGGTGAATAGAATCATCCTCGCCACCCGCAAGAGTCCGCTGGCGCTCGCCCAGGCGAAGCTGGTGGCGGCGCGGCTGCGGGCGCACTTTCCGGAGGCCGCGTGCGAATTGCTCAAGGTGGTGACGACCGGCGACCAGCGGCGCGAGTGGTCGCTCGAGCAGCAGGGCGGCAAGGGGCTGTTCACGGCCGAACTGGAGCACGCACTGGTGGAGGGCCGGGCGCAGGCGGCGGTGCACAGCTCGAAGGATCTGCCCAACGAATCGGCGGGCGGGCTGGTCATCGCCGGCTACCTGCCGCGCGAGGATCCGCGGGACGTGCTGGTGCTGCGCGCCGGCGTGCGCACGCCGCTGACCATCGCCACGAGCAGCCCGCGCCGCCGGCTGCAGATTGCGCGGATGTACCCGGGCGCGGCCTTCGCCGAGATTCGCGGCAACGTCGACACCCGGCTAAAGAAGATCGCCGCGGGGGCCGCCGACGCCACGGTGCTGGCGGCGGCCGGGTTGAAACGGCTGGGAATTGAGTCCTGGCCGGGCGTGGAGTTCCGTTTCCTCGAGTTCAAGCAGATGGTGCCGGCGGTGGGGCAAGGCGCGATCGCCGTGCAATGCCGCGCGGACGATGCCGGGTTGTTCGTGCCGGCGCTCGATGCGGCCACGGCGAGGCAACTGGCACTGGAACGCGCGCTCCAGGGGCGGCTCGGCGGCGGCTGCCAGCTCGCGTTCGCCGCCCATGCCACGGCCACGACGCTGTACCTTTTCCACGAGAAGACCGGAGCGCGCGCTCTGCCGCTGGCGCCGGAGGATTTCGATCAGCCGGCGGCGGCCACCGAGCGCGTGCTCACGGCGCTGGGTCTGGCGGCGGCCCGATGATCCGGCGGCTGCTGGCGCCCATCTTGGGCGCGGCCGGTTGCGCCGGCGTCGCTCTGGCCGCCATCACTTGGACGGAGCGGGATGGCGGCCGATGGCTGTTCGCGGCCTTTGCCGCGCTGCTGTTCGCGCTCGCGGTCGCCGCGGCCCGGTCGCCCAAAGCTGGCAGATCCCGGTCACCGCGCTTCGCCAACGCGAGGTTCTTCGAGGGAGCCGTGGCCGTGGCGGCGATCCTGACGCTCCTCGGCGTCGCCTCCTGCCTGCTCGGCCGCAAATGACCGGAGGGGCGCCGGTGTCCGAGGATCGATCAGTTCTGAGTCTTCGGGGGCGGGCCCGGCCAATTCATGCTCAGTTTCTTGCCGGGACTGGCCCCGCGGAATTTCCTGACGGTTTTTGCCCGGCGGGCACGAGCGGCTCTCTTCTTCGTGGACTTCATGACAGGGTGGGGGGTAACGGGTGATCGCTCGGTCCCGGCCGTTGGGACGGTTGAATCCGAGCCGAGCGAGTATAGCCCAAGCCGGCGCGGGCCGCAAACGCGACGGCGCAATCGTGAACGCGCGCCAGATTCGTCCGCCCGGAAGCGCCCCTGGGCCCGGCCGGGGCGCAACGCTCAGGGGCCGTGCGGCGCCGTCTTCGGCGGGGTCTGCAGGGCTTTCAGCTTGTTCTCCCAGCGTTGGGCGTCGGCTGCCCGGCCGAGTCCTTGCGCCACGAGGATGCGCAGTTCATAGAATTCCGGCTCATCGTCCTTGATGGCGATGGCCCGGCGGAGATGCGCCTCGGCTTCGCGGAAGGCGCCGCGGCCATACTCGTTGCGCGCCAGAAGGCTCAGGTAGTACGGGTTCCGCAGCCGGTAACGCTCCACCTTCTTGTTCAATTTCGTGGCCAGACCGGGCTCCCCTGTCCGGCCGTAGAAATCGGCCAGGCTGCTGAGCGCCGCGAGGTCGGCGGGATCCTCCCGCACAGCCCGTTCGAGGCAGTTCCGGGCGGCGGCCTGGTCTCCCGCCATTTGCAGGGCCGAGCCCTTGTTGGCCCAGACGAAGGCGGCCGTGGAATCCGCCGCCAGCGCCCGATCGAACAGCACCTGGGCTTCTGCTGCGGCGCCTTCCGACAGCCGGAACACGCCGAGGTTATTGTAGAAATGGGCGAAGGCGCGGGCGTCGGACACCACCCGGGCGCTCGCGATGGGCGCCACGCGCTCCGCGATGGGCAGGAGGTCCAGCTCGTAGCGATCCAGGTTGGCCCAGATCTGGACATTCACATGCCGGATCTCCGTGATCAGCTTTCCAAAGCGGTCCCACCGCGAGTAACTGTTGACTTCGCAGAACTTGGCGGTGAGCCCGGAGGCGCGGGCCACGGCCACCGCCAGCAGCGAGAACGACAGGCAGTTGCCGTGGCGCTGGTGGAAGACCTCGCGGGCGGAGAAGTTGGCGTCCGCCGCGTAGACGAGATGGAGGCCCTGCTCGCCCAACAGGGCGGTGACGACTTGATTGACCCGGGTGTCCTGGCTCGCCGTCAGGTCAATGCGGGCCGAGAAAAAGCGGCGCATTTCGTCGTCGAGCGCGAGCAGATCGCCGTCGACGGCGGGCAACGTGTAGGGCGCCGCCGGCCGGAGCGCGGGCGGCCCTCCGGCGGCATCCCGGCCGGGGGCTTCGTCCGGCGCCGCCCCGGCGGTGCCCCAGGCAGCCAGAAAGCATCCCACGCCGCGGACCAGCGCGATGATCCGAACGATTCGCGTCGCCCGGGGGCGCGGGCCGCCCGGCGACGAATAGAGGGTGAGAGTTGGCAGGTCAGATGGCATCGATTCCCGCCGCCTTGGGCGGCTGGCAGCGACAGACAGGATAGGCCGCGGCTGGCGGGACGCCAGCAAATGGCAAAGGAGGGACCAGGGGCCTCCGGGCCGCGCACCCGGCGGAGCCAGCGCGGTTCACCAATACTCCTCGACGTGGATCGTACCGGCGACCTTGCCCTGGTCGGGCGTGAAGCCGCGCGCCTGCAGAATCTCCTTCACCACCTTGATCATGTCGGGATTGCCGCAGAGAAAAACATCGGCCCGTTCCGGATCGAGCGGCACGCCGGCGAGGAGGTCGACGATGCCTTTCTCCAGCAGGGTTTGGATCCGGCCGGTGTGGCCGCGAAAATGCGGATCCTCGTCGGGGCGGGTGATCGAGGGGATGTAGGTGAAATTGGGCCGGATGCGGGCGAGGCTCTCGAGTTCCCCGCGGTAGCCGAGATCCCAGCTGTAGCGCGCGCCGTGCAGCACGACGAACGGACGCGTCGTCTCGCTCACCAGCAGCGTGCGCAGCATCGACATGTACGGCGCCAGGCCGGTGCCGGTGGCCACCAGGATGAGCGCCTTGTGGGGGGCGACGCGGTCCAGCGTGAACATGCCGGTTGCCTTGGGCCCGAGGAACAGCCGCCCGCCATAGGGGAGGGCGAACAGGCGCGGCGTCAGCTGGCCGCTCGTGATCAGCGTGACATAGAACTCCACGTAATGCCGCTCCACGCTGGAGGAGGCGATGCTGTAGGCGCGGCGGACCAGCTTGTCGGGCGGGGCGACCGGCTCCTCATCATCGGCCTCGGGCACCCGGGCCTCGCAACCCAAGAGGCCGAGCACGGCGAATTGTCCGGGTTTGAAATCGAACAGCGGTGCGTCGGGCTGCACGCGCATGATCTGCAGTTGCGCGTTGATCTCTTCGCGGCCGACGAGGGCGGCGTTGTAGGGGCTGGCGTCGGGTGCGCTCATCGCGATCCTTGCGGGACGTTCCGGTGTCCACTCAATCCCAGATCGGCCGCCAGTTCCGCGGGTACTTCGTCAGGTCGTGCAGGCGGGCCATCTCGCCGGGATCCAGCCGGTAGCCGGCGGCGCCGAGCAGCTCGCGGAGCTGGCCGGCGGTGTTGGCGCCAATGATGGGCGCGGTGACCACCGGATTGGTGAGCAGCCAGGCGAGGGCGGTCTGGCCGACGGTCTTGCCGTGCGCCCGCGCCACCTCCTCGAGCGCATCGATGACGGCCCAGCCGGTCTCATGGCAGTAAAGATCGAGGATCTCCTGGGTGCGCGCCCCGATCGGCGGCGGCTGGCCTCGCCGGTATTTGCCGGTGAGAAAGCCGCACGCCATCGGCGAGTAGGGGATGACCCCGAGCCCGTGGTGCCGGCAGAGCGGCATGGCCTCGATCTCGAAGCCCGCGCGTTCCATCAGCGAATACTGCGGCTGGTAGCTGATGAAACGCTCGTAGCCGTGCCGGTCGCTCTGCCCGAGTGCCTCCATCAGGCGCCACGCCGGGTAGTTGGAGGCGCCGATGTAACGCACCTTGCCGGCGCGGACGAGGTCGTCGAGGGCGCCCAGCGTCTCCTCGATCGGCGTCGTCAGATCGACCCAGTGGCACTGGTAGAGGTCGAGATAGTCGGTTTGCAGCCGGCGCAGCGAATCGTCGCAGCAGCGCAGCACCCGCTGGCGCGACAGGCCCTCGCCGTTGGGGCCCTCCGTCATCCGCCCCCGCACCTTGGAAGCGAGGATTATGTCGGCGCGGCCGCCCCGCGCCTTGAGCCAGCGGCCGATGATCGTTTCGGAGACGCCGCCGCCGGCCAGCCCGGCCGCGTGCCACGTGGTGTAGATGTCGGCGGTGTCGATGAAATTGCCGCCGGCCTCCCGGTAGGCGTCGAGGACCGCCAGCGAGGCGGTCTCGTCCGTCGTCCAACCGAACTGCATCGTGCCGAGGCAGAGCTCGGAGACCTTGAGGCCGCTGCGGCCGAGATTGCGATAGTCCATGGAGGGAAGGGTTACGAGGGTTTGCGAATTTGGCCAGTCGGACGTGGGCAGGCAAGGCCGCGTCGCGGGCCGCCCCCGGGGCCGGGCAGAAAGTTCTTGGCATCCCGGCGGCGGGGCCGCCTTAATCCCCCGTCCGCGTTCTGGGACATCGGGCCCACGGTCATTGCGAGGCGCGCGCGCCGTCGGGGGAGTCGGAGACTTCCCGCGGGGCGCCCCGGCTGCGCCGGGCTTGCAACGGCTCGAAGCCGGGTGCACTGGGGCCACGCGGCTGGACGCACTTATTCTCATGACTACGGGCATCGTCTATCTGGTTGGCGCCGGCCCGGGCGACCTCGGCCTCGTGACGCTCCGCGGGAAGGAGCTGATCGCATCGGCCGACGTCGTTGTCTACGACTACCTCGTCCATCCCGACCTGCTGGCCTGGTGCCGGCCGGACTGCGAAAAGATCTACGTCGGCAAGCGGCCGCAATGGCACGCCCAGCCGCAGGCGGAAATCGAAGCGCTGCTGGTGGCCAAGGCGAAGGCCGGCCGCCGGGTGGTGCGGCTCAAGGGCGGCGATCCCTTTGTCTTCGGCCGGGGCGGCGAGGAAGTGCGGCGGCTCGCGGCGGACGGCATCCCGTTCGAAGTCGTGCCGGGCGTCACGGCCGCGCTGGCCGCGGGCGCGTACGCCGGGATTCCGCTGACGCAGCGCAACACGAGTTCGGCGCTCATCTTCCTCACCGGGCACGAGGACCCGGAGACGCACGCGCTGGCGGTGGACTGGCGCCGGTACGGCGCGCTCGCTCACGCCACGCTCGCCATTTACATGGGCATGGGGCACCTGCGGCAGATTCTCGCCGAACTCATGGCGGGGGGGCTGGCGGCGGACACGCCGGCGGCCGTGGTGCAGTGGGCCTCGCTCGGGCGTCAGCGCAGCGCCACCGGCACGGCCGCCACGCTCGCGGGCCTGGCCGACCAGAGCCATCTCGGCGCGCCCGCCATGATTCTGGTCGGCGAAGTCGTGCGCGGCCACGAGGCGATCGATTGGTTTGAGCAGCTGCCCCTGTTCGGTCGCCGCGTCGTCGTGACCCGCGCCCGCGACCAGGCGGAAGAGCTGCGCCGCAAACTGGAGGCGCTCGGCGCCGAGGTGCTGGAGCTGCCGCTGGTGGAGATCAAGCCCTTCGTGGATCGCGACATGACCCTGGAGGTGTTCGCCGAGATCGGGCACTACGACTGGCTGGTCTTCACGAGCGCCAACGGCGTGCGGCATTTCTTCGACCTGTTCCTGAAAGCGTTTCGCGACCTCCGCGGGCTTGGTGTGATGCGGATCGCCTGCGTGGGCGAAGCCACCGCGCAGGCGGTGCGCGCCCTGCACCTGGAGGTCGAGATCTGCCCCCAGACCGCCACGGCGGAGGCGTTGGCCGACGCCCTCGTCGCCACGGGCAGCCTCGACAACGCCAGGATCCTGGTGGTGACCGGCAACCTCAACCGCGACACGCTCGTGACCAGACTCGAGGACGAGCGGGCCATCGTCGACCGCATCCAGGTGTACGAAAACGTCCGCGCCGACCTGGGGCACGATCCGGCGGCCGAGGATTTCCGGCAGCGGGGCGGGGACGCGATACTTTTTGCCAGCGCTTCGGCCGTGCAGGCATTCGCCGCGCAGGCGGCGGCGCTGGCCCTGGGTCCGGGCGCCCGCCATCCGCTGGCCGGCAGCCTCGGCCCGCGCACGAGCGAGGCGATGCGCCAGGCGCACATCCCGGTGGACTTCGAGGCGGCGGCGGCCACCCTGGACGCGCTGGTCGCGGCGCTGGTGGCGAAACTGGCGGGCGGCTAGGCCCGCCGCGGGGAGCAACACGATGATCAACGGGATCCGACTGAAGGTCTGCGGACTCACCTCGCTCGTCGACGCCGAGCTGGCCGACCGCGCGGGGGCGGATTTTCTCGGGTTCGTGCTCCACGCGAAATCGCCGCGGTCGATGACGCTGGCGCGGTTCCACGCCATGGCGCCGCGCCTGCCGGATCGCAAGAAGGTCGCCGTGATGGTGGAGCCCTCGGTCGCCGAGCTGGCGGAGGCACTGGCCGCGGGTTTCGATCTGGCGCAGGTTCATTTCCCGCATGACCGCCAGCCGGCGGCGGTGGCGGCCTGGGCCAAGGCGGCCGGACCGGGCCGGCTCTGGCTGGCCCCACGGCTCCCGCCCGCGGCGGAGGTGCCGGCTGCGTTGCTGGCCCTGACCGGTACGGTCCTGTTCGATGCGTTTCACGCGGACAGCTTCGGCGGAACGGGGCAGACCGCCGACTGGACCAAGTTCCGCCGCCACCGCGAAGCGTATCCGGACACGACGTGGATCCTGGCGGGCGGCCTGAACCCGGAAAACATCGCGGTTGCACTCAAGGCGACCGGCGCCCGCTATGTCGATGTGAACAGCGGCATCGAGGCAGCGCCCGGGGTCAAGGACCCGGCGAAGCTCACGGCGTTTGTGGCGCGGCTGGCGGAAGACCGCGGGTGAGCCGGACGCCTGGGGCACCCGGCGGTTCCCCGGGGAGGGGGCGGTCGATCTCCGGGCTGGATGCGCGTCAGGTCTGCCGGGAGTGTTCGCGAATCGCGCGGATTTCTCCGGCGGAAATCCCGAGGAATTCGAGGAAGCGCTGGTGGTAGGCGGGATCGGTGCGCTCGAAATCGCGGTGCCAGCGGCCGAGATCCTCGTCGGTGAAGCCCGAGGCCCGCAGGAGCTTGACCCACTTCTCGCGATCCATGTTGCGGACTTGCTCCAGCAGGCGCCGGTGTTTGAGCAGTTCGACGATGACGCGCTGGCGGCCGCGCAGCGCCTCCATCTGCGTCAGCACCTCGTAGAGCTGGCGCTCGAGCGCCGCGGCGAGGTCCTTCCGGGGCCGCTCGAGGAGGCGGCGGATGTCGGCCAGCGGCAGGCCGGTCTGGCGGTAGAGGCGGATCTGGCGGAGGCGCCGCTCGGCCTCGGCGTCATAGTGCCGGTAGTTGTTGCCCAGCCGGCCGCCGGGCCGGAGCAGGCCGATGCGGTCGTAATAGAGCAGGGTCGAGCGGGAGAGACCGTGCCGGCGGGCGAGCTGGCTGATGGTCATGACGGCGCGATGGTTCCAGTGGCGAGATAGTGAGTGAGCAGGCGCCGGAGGTTGTCCATCTTCTTCGCGTCCTCGGCGGCGGACCAGGCCGCGATCCAGGCGTCGCCGCGCGGGCCGGCGGCGAGCCAGCGGTTGGTCCAGTCGAGGCGGGTGCCGCCGTCCGCCGCGCTCAGCGCGATCTTCAGCCGCTGCACATGCGAGCCGGCGACGAAGCAGGTGAACTCGATGCGCGCTGGCGGCTCGTAGCGGCTGACGACCCACAGCATGGGGCCGGTGTCGGGAAAATCGGTGGCGAAGACGCAGTCCTCCTCGGCGACGCCCGAGGCGGAGTGCAGCAGTTCGCAGCGCCAGCCGGGAATCCAGCGGTATTCGAGGACCGGGCAGAGCAGGGGGAAGACCTGCTCCGGCGCCGCGGGGACGGTGAAGTGCGTGGCACGGGTGAGCGTTTGCATGATTCGCGCAGTGTGCACTGTGAAGCGGTAGACGGGTCAAGCGCCACGCGTGCCCCCACCTTCCGTCGGCCGGCCCTTCCGCCGGCCGCCGAGGCCACTCAAGCGCGGGCGGGCGCGGCGCGCAGCGCCGCGAGATGCAGCAGCCCCGCGATGGTGCAGAGGACCACGACGACCCAGCCGATCCGCGGGAAGAGGACGAACTCCTCGAGGGCCCGGCTCAGGTAGATCGCCGCCCCGAGCAGGATCGTCGCGCGCCCCAGTCGCGTGCGCAGGTCCGGCTGGCAGGCGAGGAACGCCACCGCCAGGAAGACCAGGAACAGGAATCCGCCGAAGTTCAGGGCGTGCAGCAGCGCCCGGTGGCCGGGGCTCAGCAGTGTCAAGTGCTGGATGCTCCGGGCCAGCACCAGGTGAAAGAGGGCGAACAGGGCGTTGATGACGCCGCAGGCATAGAGGACGAGGGTGTTCATGGGAGGAAATAACCCCTCCCCCGGGCCGGCACAGCCCGCGACGCTTCTTGGACAGGCGGTCGAAATCTGCGGATGGGCGATCGCGCGTCGGTGGGCGCGCCGCCGGACACACGGGCCGGCCTCAGCGGTAGCCCGCCTTTTCCAGTTCCTCGAGCGTGCGGATTGGGGTCGGGGGATTCAGGTACTGGGCGATGAAGGCGTAAATCTTGACGCGCGTCTGCCGGGCCAGGCGCGTGTCGATCCGGTCGAAGCTGTGCCCGCCGGGCGCGTCCTGAAAGATCTCGTAGTCGAACTTTTTGCCGGCGGCCTTCAGCGCGCTGACGAGATTCTGCACCTCGAGCACGTGGACGTCGTCGTCGTTGGTGTTGCCGTGGATGAGCAGGGGCGTTTGCAGCTCGCCTGCGTGCGTCACCGGCGAGCGCCGCCGGTACTCCTCGACGTCCTCATTGACGGTCTTGCCGAGGTGGTAGTCGGCGGAAAACTCCTTCCGGTAGTCGTCGGTCTGGTAGCCGAGCCGCGCGACCAGGTCGCTCACGGGCTCGCCGGCAAACGCGACGGCGTAGTCCCGGGGATGGCTGAAAACGGCCATCAGGGCGATGAGGCCGCCGTGGCTCCAGCCGACGATGCCGACGCGCGCGGCGTCGACGCAGGCGTAGTTCTCGATCATCCAGGCGCGCGCGGCCTGGATGTCGTCAATTTCCCGGCCGCCATAGTCGACCCGCCGGTAGAAGTCCGCGCCGTAGCCGGTGCTGCCGCGGTATTCCGGCGCCACGACCACGTAGCCCTGGGCCACCATCTCGCGGATGATGTGGGTGTGATAGGTGGTGAAGTCGGCGTGGACGCCGCCGTGCGGCAGCACGATCAGCGGCGCCTTCTTGCTGCGGTCGAGCTGGCGCGGGAAGAACACGTACGTCCAGAACTTCACCGGGTTGGCCGCACCCAGCGCGGCTGGGTCCTTCACGTGCGCGGGCGGGGGACCGACGATGAACACCTTGTCGATGACCGCCACGTCGCCAACCTTGTCGGACCAGAGCACGTCGTCGACCGCCTTCTCGAGATCGTCGAGCCGGTGGTTGAGCGCCTCGAACTTCCGCTCGAGTTCGGCGGCGTGGTCTGTCTTCGCCTCCGGCGGGTCCCCGGC
>DATIWI010000086.1:0-22186 GCA_035519475.1 Opitutaceae bacterium | reverse complement strand
TGGAAGGCGCGCTCGCGCTCCAGGCACGATCGCGCATAGGCGCCGGGGGGCGCCGGCGGCGTCGCTTCCGTGGCTCCTCCGCTCTCCGGCGTGACAAACGGGTACACGCAGCCCGTGGAAAAGGCGACGATGCGCGACCGGCGATAGCGCTCCGCGACCATCTGCGGCATCCGCTCATTGACCGCCGCCAGCAGCTCCGGCTGCGACGCCGTTCCGAACTTCACGCCTGCCAGAAAGAACACCGTCGGCGCCTCGGGCAGAGCCGCCACCAAGGCGGCGTCGGTCAGGTCCGCCGACCGCGCCTCGATTCCCCGGCGCACGAATTCGCCGCGGTCGCGCAGCGTCCGGAAGCGCGAGACCGCGATCACCGCGTCGTCCCGGCCCCCGGCCACCAGGGCCCGCTTCAGCATCATGCAAAGATGCAGCCCCAGTTTGCCACCCGCGCCCAGCACCACGAACGGCCCGGGGTGGCGGACGACACAGGCGATCACGCCCGCCGCCGGCTCCCCCAGCCAGTCGTCCACCTGCGCCGGCGCGCACGGCAAGGCCAGCCGGCCGGCGGCGGTGGGGCGTTCGGTGTTGACCGGCATGAGGTAACTGTTCAGTTACTTTTGTGCCCAACGGCAAGCAGAAATCCCGGGGCGGCCGCGGCCGGACCGGCGTCCGCCGGCTTCTCGCCGAGCTGGTCGCCCTGCCCAGCGTCCATCCCGAGGCCGCGGCCGGCCGGACCGTGCCCGGCGAGGCGGCCATGGCCGCCTGGATGGCGGACCGGCTCCGGCGCCTGGGCGCTGCCGTGCGGCTGCACCCCCTGGCCGCGGGCCGCCCCAGCGTCGTCGCCATCTTCGAACCGGCCGCGCGCGCCACCGCCACGGTGATCCTCATGCCCCATCTCGACACCGTCGGGGTCGACGGCATGTCGGTTCCGCCGTTTCAATTGACCCGGGGCGCCGGCGGCCGCCTCCACGGCCGCGGTGCGTGTGACACGAAGGGGCCGACGGCCGCGCTCCTTGCGGCGCTCGCCTCCGCGGCGGGCGCGCGGGCGATCCTGCGGGGGCGGACGCGTTGGGTTATTGCCGCGAGCGCCGGCGAGGAGCAGGGATCGCTGGGGGCGGAAGCCCTGTTCGCGGAAGGCCTGCGGGGGGATTTCGTCGTGGCCCTGGAGCCGACGAGGTTGCGGGTCGTGCGCGCCGCGAAAGGCCTGTTGCGGGTGTGGATGGAGGTGCCCGGCAAGGCGGCGCACGGCGCGCAGCCGGAACGCGGCCTCAACGCCGTCTACCGGGCGCTTCCCCTCGCCGAGGCCATCCGCGACCGCCTCGCCCCCTGGCTGATGGCCCATCGCCATCCGCTTCTCGGACGAGGCTCGGTGAATCTGGGCGTGTTCCGCGGGGGCGCCGAATTCAACCTCGTGCCGGACCGGTGCCGCCTCGGCCTGGACATCCGGCTGCCGCCCCAACTCCCGGCCGCCAGGGTGGTTTCCCGCCTGCGCGCGCTCATCGCCGAGCACTGCCCGTCGGCGAAGCTGACCGTGCACCGGTCGGCTCCCTCGTTTGTCACGCCGATCCGGAATCCCTGGGCGGGGCGGCTGCGGCGCGTCGGGCGCGGATGGGATGCCGTCGATTGGTTCTGCGACGCCAATATCGCGTCCGCGCATGGGATTCCCGCGGTCGCGTTCGGTCCGGGGGACATCCGGCAGGCGCACACCCGCGACGAATACATCCTCGAGTCGGAATTGGAGGCAGGGGAGGCGGCGTTCCGGAGTTTCCTATGCGGCGCGTAATCCCACCGGTCACAAGAACGTGCGTCGCGGCGCCGCCCGGGGATTCAGCCCGATGACATCTACCTTCGATCCCAACGCCTCTACTTCTTGAAACGCTGATCCCATGCCCGCCCGCTCCCCGCTTGTCCGCAATCCCGATCGCAGCCGCCGCCGGCTTCTGCAGGCGGCGATCAGGCTTTTCTCCGCCCGTGGCTTCCACGGGGTGTCGGTCGATCAGATCGTGACCGCCGCGCGGCTCAACAAGCGGATGGCCTATCACTATTTTGGCAACAAGGAGGCCATCTATCGGACGGCCCTGGTGGAGGTCTATCGTCGCATTGAGACCGTCGAATTCCACGCCGTCGCCGCGGCCGGATCGCCCGCCGACAAGCTCCGGCGGCTTCTTGAAGGTTACTTCCGATTCCTCGACGAGAACCCGGAGTTCACCCGGTTCCTGCTGTGGGAGAACGTCGAGCCGGCGCGGCGCACCGCCGGGCGGGGCGCCTTCCTGTCCAAGAATCCGTTTCTCGAGCGCTTCCGCGAGGTCGTCCGGGAGGGTATCGTCGCCGGGCAGTTCCGCCGGAACCTCCACATCCCGCACCTGCTGATTCATTTCATCGGCCTCTGCTTCATCTACCATTCCAATCGCTACTCGCTGTCCCAGGCGCTGAACATGAACTTGGCGGATCCCCGCGTGCGCGCGGAGGGCCTGCGGCAGGTTGTTGACCTCGTCTTCGAGGGAATCATGAGAACTGCGGTTCCGTCCGCGGGCTGCGCCGGCTTCAGTAGGCCACGGTCAACCATCGGCGGAGGTGGCGCGGCTTCTCCACCTCACCGAGCGCCGCGACGGCAAAATCCTCGCCGAAGATTCGGCGCTCACCCGCCGCGTTGACCGGCAATTGATCGCCGCCGACGCCGAACCGGCCCGTACGCCCGCGCGGCGCAATGGACGCCGGCGGGCTCACGACCGTCCAGTCGAGCGAGAGGGTCTGCCGCAGGAGCCCGACGGCATGGAGATGGGCCAGGGCGATGTCCTCATAGTCGACCGGAAACTGCGGGGTCTGCAGCAACAGCGGGCCGGGCGCCACTTCGCGGCTGCCCGTGGCCATGGATTTTGGGGCGGCCCTGACCGACGCCGGCCTCGTGGCCGCCGGGATGCCGCTGCTGGGGCATGGTGTTCGGCCGCGGCGCGTAGGATTCTCCGTGGGCGGCCGGCGGCCGATTCTTGCCATTGTCGCCAATTCCCCGATGTTGGGCGCGTGACGCCCCCACCGCTGGCTCTGCATACTTTCCGCGACCGCCTCGATCAATCCAAACGTGCGGGTGCCAGCCGGCTGACCGCGCCGCACGCGCACGAAGCGCCGTCCAGAACCAAGGTCCGGTCGCCCGGCCGGGTCCTGCGCCTGGTGCTGGCCGCCGTTGCCGGATGCCTCGTTGCCACCCTGGCGGCGCCGTGCCGGGCGGAATCGGAAGGACGGCTGCGGCTTGAATGGAACACCTTCAGCAAGGAGGGACGCACGGCAGCGGGCTGGACCTCGTGGGCCGCGCGGGACGAGATTCAGCCGCTTTGCTCGGTCGACACCGCTCATTTTCGATCTGGCCCGGACGCACTGGCCATCGCGGGGAACGGCAACCCCGCGGAATACGGCGGCTGGGTTTGTACGGCGCCGGGCATCAAGGCCGGGCACTATTATCGGCTCCGGGCTTATTACCGCACCCAATCAGTTCCCGACGCGCGACGGCAGGTCGTGGCCCGGCTCGATTGGCGCGACTCCAACGGCGGGCGGGTGGGCCAGCCGGATTACGCCTTCGAGGAGACGGCCGACGGCGACTGGACGTGCGTCACCTTTTCCGTGCCGGCGCCCCCGATGAGCACCACGGTCAGGATCGAACTCAGCCTCGGCTGGGCTCCCCGGGGCACCGTCTGGTGGGACGATATCACCCTCGAGGAAACCGAGCCTCCGCCGGCCCGGTGGGTCCGTGTCGGCACCATCAGCCTGCACCCCAAGGACGACCCGGACAACTTGGGGGCCTTTCTGCGGGCCATTGACCAGATCTCGCGGGACCAGCCGGACATCGTGTGCCTGGGCGAGGAGATCCTGGTGGAGGGCAATTCGCGTTCCTATGCCAGCGTAGCGGAGCCGATTCCCGGCCCGAGCACGAGTCGCTTGGGGGAAAAAGCGCGCCAGTATCACCTGTACATTGTCGCCGGGCTCACTGAGCGGGAAGGCGGGGTCGTCTACAACGCGGCCGTCCTGATCGACCGGCAGGGCCGGGTGGCCGGCAAATACCGCAAGGTCTATCTTCCTCGCGAAGAGATCGAGGGTGGCATGACTCCAGGCGACAGCTATCCGGTCTTCGCGACGGATTTCGGCAAGATCGGCATCATGATCTGTTGGGACAACGAATACGTCGATGGAGCCCGGGCGATGGCAGTCCAGGGCGCCGAGATCCTGTTCGTGCCCTCCGCCGGCGGATACCTCACGCTGCTCAAGGCCCGGGCGCTGGAAAACCACCTTTACGTGGTCTCGTCGGGATACGGCATGGAATCGGCGATCATCGACCCAACCGGCACGGTCCTCTTCGCGACGAACGATTCCGGCGTGAACAAGACCATCCCCATCAACCTAGCGGAGCGCTTCGTGGACCCATGGCTGGGCGACATGCGGGCCCGGTTCCACAAGGAAATCCGAGACGACGTTCCTGTCCCCGGATTGACGGGGCAACCGCCGGCGGGTGGACCGCGCCCCTAGCTCCCTGTGATTATGCCTGTCGCCGCCGCCCCCTGCCCGTGGGCCACCACGCCGCTATACGTCGCCTATCACGACCACGAATGGGGCGTGCCGCTGCACGACGATCGGTTGCTTTTCGAGTTTCTCGTTCTTGAGGGGGCGCAGGCGGGACTGAGCTGGCTCACGATCCTCAAGAAACGCGACAACTACCGGCGCGCGTTCGACGGATTTGATCCGGCCAAGGTCGCCCGCTACGGCGCGCGCAGGGTCGCCGCGCTGCTCGCCAACCCGGGCATCGTGCGCAACCGCCTGAAGATCGCCGCTGCCATCGGTAATGCGCGGGCTTACCTCGAGGTGCAGCGCGAGTTCGGCAGCTTCGACCGCTACATCTGGCGGTTCGTCGACGGCCGGCCGATCCAGAACGCCTGGCGCTCCCTCCGCGAGATCCCGCCCCGGACGCCGCTCTCCGATGCCGTGAGCCGCGACCTGGTGCAGCGCGGCTTCCGGTTCGTCGGCAGCACCATCTGCTACTCGCATATGCAGGCCACCGGCATGGTCAACGACCACCTCGTGACCTGTCCGCGCCACGCCGCCTGCGCCCGGCTCGCGCGCGCGGAGGCGCGCCGCGCCTAGGTGTAGAGTCTGGGGACGTTATCCGCCGGGAGGCGGTGGCGAGAGATCGGCGGAAATCCCTTCAGAGATGCTTGGGGGGCCGCGCTCGGGCTGCTTCGGCGCGTCGCGCCTCGGAGGGCAATGTCACGTAATACGTGACATCGGCGCCGGGACTCCTCGCCGAGACAATCCTCGACTACCACCCCTTTCATGACAAAGGCGCCTTGCGCACTCCGCTGAATAGGCACCCGTTTGTCACCCGATACCGGACAGGCTGTTCGGCGGATCCCTCGATGCGGGCGATGCGCATGTCGCGTGTTCCGCGACATCGGTGCTCTGTATCCGCGTCTGGCGAATCGCCCGTCTCTCGTCGAATGAGTGGAAAATGGCTGACCGGCTCGTCGTTTGGAGCGGGTCTACATGTCACCTATTACGTGACATGTTTCGCTGTGCGGTGAGTCAGGAATCGCCCGGCCAGATCGGGGCGTTGCTCCGGAACGGATAGGCGGGCAGACCGGCGCGATTCATCAGATTGGGCCGGGCGGTCTCGCTCCAGCCAAAGCGCACCGCGACCGGCACGGGCACCCGCGGGCTCGACACGATGACCGTGCTCCCGCGAATGACCGCCGTGGCGGGCACAAAGGCCCCGTCGGCGCCGGCGATCTCGAAATCCGTCAGCGGCTTCCCATCGCGCGACATCAAGCCGGCGCCGGTGTTCTTGAAATGGATGACGGCCTCGGCGCCGCGGATCACCAGGCCCGCAAACTGAGGGCCCGCCCAAGTGAGCCCCTTGCGGCCATACGTGTCATTGAGGGCGAGGGCGGCCAGCCGCTCCCCCACCGTGCGTTTGTGCGCAGGATGAATGTCGCCCACGTCGTCGACCAGATCGGTCGTCGGCACCAGGCCGGTGCGCGGGATGCGCAGGGCCGCGGCCTGGGCTTCCCACAATCGGGGGAGATCCTCGGCTGAATGCGGCAGGGGATCCGTGCGTCCGGTGTAACGGAACGGGGCGATCTGCACGGAATAAAACGGCAGCGACTCGCTCGCGTCGGCCACCGCCCCCTGCCACGCCGTGCGCCAGGAGTCGATGAGCGCCCGAAGTTTATCGGCATAGTGTAGCCCGTCGTTGTACGCGATGAGGTTCGACTCGCCCTGGTACCAGATGACGCCGCGCAGCGCGTACGGCACCAGCGGCTGGACCATCGCGTCGAAGTTGCGACCGATCCAGGCGGGATCCCTTTCCAGCGATGACGCCGCCGGCCCTGTGAGAACCGTCGCCAGCCGGGCGTACGCGTCCGCCGGCGTCCACTCCTCGATCCGGCTGCCGCCCCACGCGGCCTGGATCATGCCCACGGGCCCGGCGAGTTCGCGCAGCAGTCGGCGCGCGAAACAATAGCCCACGGCCGAGAACTCATCGCGTGCGGCGCCGGCCGCCTCGCTCCACCCGGCGGACACCACCTCGGGCGGCTCGCGTTGCTTCTCCACCCGGAAGAGGCGCAGGGCGGGCAGGGGCCGGCCGGCCAGCTCCTCCGCCAGTTCGCGATCCGTGGCCGCCGCCGGTGGCGCCCACGGTTTGGCCACGCCGACCGCATACTCCATGTTTGATTGGCCGGCACACAGCCACACCTCGCCGACCAGGATGTTTTGGAAACGGACGAGATTGGCTCCTGCCACGACCATCTCCTGCGGCGCGGCGGACGCCGCCGTTCGATCGAGCGTCAGCCGCCAGCGGCCGTCCGCATCCGCGCGGACCCGCTGCTCCTGGCCGGCGAAGCGCACGGTGATCTCTTCGTCGGGAGCCGCCCGACCCCAGACCGGCACCGGGCTGTCGCGTTGCAGGACCATGTTGTCGCCGAAAATCCGCGGCAGACTAACGTCCCCGCGCAGACGCAGCGCCGCCGCGAGCAAGACGACCGCTGCGAGGACGATGGGCGGACGGGGGATGCCATGGCGATGCCCGCGGGCGCTCATAAATCGTGACCAGAAGTGCGACCCAAATACTGGCAACTCTGCATCCCGCTGGCGATCATGGAAAAGTCCCCGCAAGCAACATAACTGTTGCTTTTAGGATGACCGCGCCGCGCGTCGGATTCTGATTACCGCCGTCTGCGCTCCGGGGCCCGTTGACTCACGCCGCATCGGGGGCACCTTTGCGGCAAACCCCGAGCTCATGGTCAGTTCCAATCCTGTCGCCCCTTCGCGCGAGGGCTGCGTGTCGGCGGAAGATCCACGGTCCATCCAGGACGTGGTGATCCGTCTGGCCGGCGACTCGCAGGACGGCATCCAGACGGTCGGCGCGTTCCTCGCCCGGCTCGCCGGCCGCTCCGACCAGGACGTGATGACCTACATGACGATCCCGTCCACCATCTCGGGAGGGCCGTCCATCTTCCAGGTGCGGATGGGGACCGGCGACATTCTTTCGGCCGGCGACCGCGCCGACGTGCTGGTGGCGTTCTACCAGCACAGCTACGAGGATCATCTGGAATCGCTGCGGCCGGGCGGCGTGCTGCTGTACGACAACGATCACGTCAAGCCCAACCCCGACGACAAGCGCTTCACCGCCATCGGCGTGCCCATCACGAGCCGCACGATCGAGGCCGTGGGCGGCGCCGCCAAGGACAAGGGCAAGAACATCTTCGTCCTGGGATTGCTGGCGCGCATCTTTCAGCTCGATGTCCCCAAGCTCACCGGGCTGGTCCGGGAGCGCTTCGGCGGCCGCACCGAGGACGTCGTCCGCAACGCCATGCTCGCGTTCGACGCCGGCTACGCCTATCCGGCCGACAACCTCCGGGACTGCTTTTTCCGATTCGAGCCGGTGCAGCGCCCCTCGACGCGCCCGCAGGTGACGATGGATGGCAACCAGGCGCTTGCCTACGGCCTGATCGCCGCAGGCGTGCGCTACGGTGCGGCCTACCCGATCACCCCGTGGTCCTCGATCATGGAGCTGCTGCGCACCGAGCTGCCCAAGTACGGCGGCATCTTCGTGCAGGCGGAGGATGAACTGGCGGCCATCTCCTACGCGCTCGGCGCCGCCTACGCCGGCCATCTCGCCGTGACGGGCAGTTCCGGTCCCGGTCTTTCGCTCAAGATGGAGGCCCTGAGCTGGGCGGTGATGGCGGAGATGCCGCTCATCGTCGTCAATGTCCAGCGCGGGGGCCCCAGCACCGGTCTGCCCACCAGCGTGGAGCAGAGCGATCTGCTCCAAGGGATCTTCGGCAGCCATGGCGACACCCCGCGCGTGGTGCTCGCGCCGAAGAACGTCGAGGACTGCTTCTACATCGCCCTCGAGGCCGGGCGGATCGCCCGCCAGTACAGCACGCCGGTCCTCATTCTCACCGACCAGTCGCTGGCCACGCGCATCGAGGCTTTCGACGAACCCGAACTTGCCGGCCTGGTCGTCGCGGCCCGGCCCGATCTCACCGAGCGCCCCGCCGATTTCAAACCCTACCCTCTGGATCGTCTCACCCGGCACGCCCCGCCCGGCACCCGCATCGCTTCCGGCAAGTTCCCCAATGTGACCGGCCTCGAGCACGACGAGGAGGGCCATCCTTCCGGCAATCCGGCCATGCACGCCCAAATGACGGCCCGCCGCCGCGAGAAGATCAAGGCGCTCGGCGCGGAACTGGCGCTGCCCGAGATCTACGGCGACCAGGCGGGCGAGGTGCTGCTCGTGGGCTGGGGCTCGACGTGGGGTCCGATCCGCGAGGCGGTCGAGCGCCTCCGTCGGGGCGGCATTGCGACGGGCCAGCTCCATCTGCGTCATCTGCATCCGTCGCCCTCCGGTCTCGACGAGATCTTCGCGCGCTACGGCCGCGTGCTCGTGGTTGAGATGAACGACGAGGGCCTTTACGGCTTCGGCCAGCTCGCCATGCTGCTGCGCGCGCGTTATGCCAATCCCGCCATCGGCGGCATCAACAAGACCGACGGCCTCACCTTCAAAGTGCGGGAGATCGTCGATGGCGTGACCCGGCAGCTCGCCCGTCCGCCGCTGAGCTCGGCGGCCTGACGAGGCAACCCGGTCCGGCCTACGCGCCACCACCCATCGCCCAGCCTCTTCCCGGTGCCCTCATGATTTCCGCCGCCTCCGCCGCTCCCGCCGCCACCGTGCCGGCCGCCAGCCGTCCCCCGCTCACCCGGAAGTCGCTCGCCGCCGACCATCCGACGTGGTGCCCCGGCTGCGGCGACTTTGCGGTGCTGGCCTCCTTCCAGCGCACGCTCGAAAAGCTGCAATATCCGCAGGAGAACATCGTGCTTTTCGCCGGCATCGGCTGCTCGTCGCGCTTCCCTTACTTCGTCAACACCCACGGCGGTCACTTCATCCACGGTCGGGCGCTGCCCATCGCCGCCGGCGTCAGCCTGAGCCGCGACGACCTGCACGTCTTTGTGTTCGGCGGCGACGGCGACGGCTTCTCGATCGGCGGCAACCACCTCGTCCACACCGCCCGGAAGAACGTGCGGATCACCTACATCATCATGGACAACTTCGTCTACGGCCTGACGAAGAAACAGACCTCGCCGACCTCGCCCGTGGGCTTCAAGTCGAAGACCGATCCCACCGGCGTCATCGATCAGCCCATCAACCCGATGCGCGCGCTGATCAGCAGCGGCGCCACGTTTGTCGCGCGCAGCCACGCCGCCCAGGTCGCCCACATGACGGAAATGATGGAGCGCGCGGCGCGGCATGACGGCTTCTCCGTGGTGGAGATCCTTTCCGAGTGCGTGGAGTTCTTTCCGGGCGCCTTTGATGCGGCCAACCCCCGCAAGAGCGGCGCTTTCAAGGTCATCGAGGAGAAGAAGCACGACGGCTCCCCGGAGGACGAGGCGCGGCACGATCCCGCCGACGAGGTGGCGGCTTTCCGCCTTGCCGCCCTGCCGTGGCCGGGCGTCTTCGGTGTGTTCTACGAGGCGGCCCGCCCGACCAAGAACCGCCTCGAGGCCGACCTCGTCGCCCGGTCGCGCGAGCGGACCAAGGGCGCCTCGGACCTGGAGCTGCTGCAGACCTCGTTTGCCCGACTGCGGTAGGCGGCCGGGTGAGCGCCCGCGCCGGCGTTTCTGCGACGGCCAGGCCTCCTGCGGCACCCGCTCTTCCCCAACCCGCCTTGCGTCTGAAAAGGCAATGTCAACTATTAGTTGACATCGGATTCCAGCTGGCGAGCTGGGAAGGGCATGGGCATGGAGGTCTGTCGGCCAGGCCTCCTCGCAATCCCGTCTCGCGGCGTGAATTGGCAATGTCAACTATTAGTTGACATCGGCTCTTCTCAGACAGTCTGAAGAGGGACTGGGTGAGACGCCCGAGGTACTGCGTCATCGCCCGCGCCGGCGTTTCTGCAACGGCCAGGCCTCCTGCGGCACCCGCTCATCCCCAACCCGCCTTGCATCTGAAAAGGCAATGTCAACTATTAGTTGACATCGGATTCCAGCCGGCGGGCTCGGAAGGGCATGGGCATGGAGGTCTGTCGGCCAGGCCTCCTCGCAATCCCGTCTCGCGGCGTGAATTGGCAATATCAACTATTGGTTGACATCGGTTCTTCTCAGAAACTCTGAAGAGAAGCTGAGTGGCGCCCGAGGGACCGCCTCCCCGCCCGCATCACGGCCCGCGCCGGCGTTTCTGCGAAGGCCGGGCCTCCTCGCAATCCCGTCTCGCTGCGTGAATTGGCAATGTCAACTATTGGTTGACATCGGATTCCAGCCGTCGGACTGGGAAGGGCATGGGCACAAAGGTCGGGTGTCGCTGGATTGGCGCCGCTACGAATTCGGGCTGCCGCGGCGGGATCGGGGGGCCGGCCGCTGCGGGTTCAGGGGGACGCCGCCGCGCGGGAGGCCTCAATGCGCCGATTCGGCGAGGAGCCGTTCCAACTGGTCCTTCCACAGGGTGGCCAGCGTGTGCGTGCCATGCCCGCGGGTCCGGTCGCTCAAAGGCAGAACCACCGCCCGGCCACGCGGCACGCGCCGGATCTCCCGCTCGAGGATGCCGAGCTCCGGCGGATTGATGAGATCATCCGCCGAATTGACGGCAAGCAGCGGTGCCGCGATTTGCTCGAGCGCCGGCCCGGGATCGTAGTCGCGCGACGCGTCCACCGCGTAAAGGACGTCGTTGGCGTCGTCGGTTTTCAGGACGCCCGCGACAAACGCATCGAGTGCGGTGTCGGCCTGGGCGAGCGTGGGCGCGTCCCGCTGCCGCAGCCCGGGGTTGCTGGTCATGAAGAACAGCATCTCCGCCGCAATGCGGAGCGAGGGCGGCTGCGCCTGGTAGTCGCCGTTCTGCCAGGCGGGATCGAAGCGGATCGCGTCCAGGATCATCCGGCGCCAGACGCGGTTGCGGCCCGAGATCTGCGTCGGCAGGCTGGCCAGCGGCATCAACGCCTCCATGAAGTCCGGATGCCGCTCGCCCCACAGCCACGTGTGCATGCCGCCCATCGAGGTCCCCATGACGAGCCGCGCGTGCCCCACCCCGAGGCCGGCCGTCAGGAGCCGGTACTGCGCCTCGACCATGTCGAGATAGCCGTAGTGCGGAAACCGCCCGCGGAGGCCGTCGCTGGGTTTGCCCGAATGCCCGTGGCCGATGCCGTCGGGCAGGATGAGGTAGAACCGCGCCGCGTCCAGTGGCTGGCCGGCGCCAAACAGCTCGCCGGCGAATTCGGGGCGGAGAAACTGCGCGCCGCTGCCGGTGGTGCCGTGCAGAATCAACACGGCGTTGCACACCACCCCGCGCGCGTCCCGCTGCGGCTGCCCGATCGTCCGGTAGTGGATCCGCAACTCCGCCAGCCGCTCGCCGGAGGCAAACGCGAAATCGTGCGCGATGAAATCGCCCTCGACGGGGGCGGGAAATTCCGCCGCCGGCACGGGCAGGAGCGCGAGCAGGGCGGACGACCAGATCCACCCGAGCCTGGCGATTGGCTTCATGGGAGCAGGCGGGCGGTGGTGCGCACCAGTTCGGCTGCGACGCGCTGCGCGGCTTTCTGTGCGCGGGCGTCTTTGAGGCGGCCGGCGTCATCAAAGGCCTCGTCGGCGCGCGGGAGGGTGCATTGCGCCGGCACGACGTGGCAGCCCAGGTGCAGCAGGAGCTGCCGCGCCACCTGCGCCGACCGTACCCCGCCAAACTGGCCCGGCGAGGCGGAGACCACCGCCGCCACCTTCCCTTCGAAGGGATTCGGCTCCGCGCGCGTGCACCAATCGATGGTGTTCTTCAGCAGCGGCGTGATCAGCGAATTGTACTCCGGCGACGCGACCAGCAGCGCGGGGTGCTCCGTGATGAGCGCGACCAGCTTCGCGGCGTTGGCGGGCAGGCCCTGCGCATCCTCGAGGTCGCCATGGTAGAGCGGCAGCGGATAGTCGTTGAGATCGATGAGCGTGACCTCGGCGCCCGCCGCGCGCACCGCCGCCACGACCGCCGCGAGCAGCTTCCGGTTCAGGGACTCCTTCCGGGCGCTGCCGGCGAACGCGAGGATGCGCGGTGGTGTGCTCACGAATGACTCCAGTAGCCAGCTCCGGCGCCGACGCAACTGCCATTCCGCCACCCCAACGGGCGTGACCGCCGGACCCGGGAAAACTCTCGTTGCGTCGGGCCCGGCCGCGGCTTAGCTGCCACCATGCCCCGTCTCCGACTGTTCACGGTCCTGTCCATCGCCGTGTCCGGGCTCGTTCCGCCCCTGGCGGCCGCCGACCTGTACGTTTACTTCGGCACCCATCGTTCCGGCCCCGGGATCGGTTTTTCGATCGCCCACTTCGACACCGACACCGGCGTGCTCACCCCGCCGCGCTTCCTCGTGGAGGCGGTGGAGCCGGCCTTCTTCACGATCCATCCCGACGGCCGGCACCTCTACACGTGCAACTCCGGCGCCCCCGGCGGCGTCAGCGCCTATGCGATTGATCGCGCCACCGGGCAGCTGACCCTTCTCAACAAAGAGCTCTCGGGCGGCGATGATGCCAGCTACGTCTGCCTCGACCAGACCGGCCGCTACGTGTTCGTGGCCAATTACCAGGGCGGCAACATCGCCGCCTTTGCCCTCAAGAGCGACGGCAGTATCGGCGCGCGCACCGCGTTTGCGCAGCATACCGGCCGGAGCGTCGATCCCAAACGTCAGACGCACCCCTACGCGCACTCCATCATCATCGACCCCACCAACCGCTTCGTCCTCGTCGCCGATCTCGGCCTCGACCGGCTGTTCGTCTACCGCTTCGACGCGAAGGACGGCTCGCTCCAGCCCAACGATCCGCCCTTCGCCGCCGTCGCGCCGGGGTCCGGTCCGCGGCACGTGAAGTTTCATCCCAACGGCCGCTGGGTTTACCTCATCAACGAGATGGGCTGTGCCATCACCGCCTTCAACTGGGACGCCGCCCAGGGCAGGCTGGCCGAGTTCCAGACCATCCCGACCCTGCCCCCCGATTTCAGGGGAACCAATACTTGCGCCGAGGTGGAGGTGCATCCCAACGGCAAGTTTCTCTACGGCTCGAATCGCGGCCATGACAGCATCGCCATCTTCGCCATCGATGCCGCCAGCGGCCGGCTGACGTTGGTCGAACACGTGCCCACCCAAGGCAAGTGGCCCCGCAATTTCGCCTTCGATCCCTCGGGGCGATGGATGCTCGTCACCAACCACAACAGTGACAACGCGGTGGTCTTCCGCGTGGACGAAGCCACCGGGCATATGACCCGGACAGGCGAACCGGTCCCCGTGCCCTTTCCCTTCTGCGAGCGGTTTCTGCCGGTGCGCTGAACTCCGGCGCGGGTTCCGCGTTTGCTAGGGCGGCTTGAGCCCGAAGGCGCCGGGATGAACGCGGCGCAGGCATTCCTGGATCTGGCGCAGGTTCTCGACCGAATTCTGCCGCGCCCGAAACGGGATGGTGCCGCTCTCCGGGAAATAGAGGCAGAAGCGGCCGTGAAACAGGAAGACCGCGACCGCCGACGATTTCGTTTCGCCGTCCGCGACGTAGGAATACCGCAGCACGTTCACCGGGCGGTGCCGCGCGAGCTTCTCCGCCACCACACTGGCATCGCGCACGGCGCTGTTCTCGTCCAGCAGCAGCGCCGCGGGCGGCGCCGCCGCGGGCGCCTGCGCGAAATCAAAGCGATAAAGGGGATAGCGCGCCGTGGTGCGCGGGTATTTCGCGAGGATCGGCGGCGACACGCGGTCGATGTCCTCGCGCTGCGCCGGCGGCACGTCGAGCGGCAGAAAGCCGTGGTTGACGTCCCACGCCCACAGCCGGCTCTTCCATTCAAACACGGCGACCGCGTGCCCGGCCACGACCTCCTCGTCCTCCTTGGCGCCCCATTGCAGCACGCGCACCCACGCGTCCTCGCCGAAGCGCTCCCGAAACTGGTCGTAGAAGTAGATCGATTCGACGAGACAGCTGTTGGCCACATTGAGCGGCTCGTGCCGGAACGGCGGCGCCGGCTTCGCCGCCCCGGCGAGGGCCGCCGCAAGGCACCCAAACGCCACGAGGACGAATCGATAGCCGGCCATAGACCTCGTGATGAAAACAAATGCCGCGCGGGTGTCGATCCGCGTTCGGTTCGGCCCACCTCCCCCGGGCCGCCGCCGTTTGACTCGCGTCGGCGCCCTCCTGTAGGCTGTCGATTTCCCATGGCTGAGCTCTTCGACAAGAACAAACGCATCCTCACCGCGTACCTCGTCGGGGTGCAGACGCCGTCCATGCCACCCGGCGAGGGCGCCGAGCTCCTCGGCGAACTGCGGGAATTGGTCGAGAATCTCGGCCTGGTGATTGCCGGCAGCGAGCTGGTGCGGCTGCGCCGGGCCGCGCCCGCCTTCCTGCTGGGCCACGGCCAGGTGGATGCGCTCATTGCCGAGGCCAAAGCGGCCGGCGCCGACGTCATCGTGATCGACGAAACCCTCTCGCCGGCCCAACAGCGCAACTGGGAGGAGGAATCCGGGCTCGCGGTCATCGACCGGCAGGAGGTCATCCTCGAGGTGTTTGCCGACCGCGCCCACACCCGCGAGGCGATGCTCCAGGTGGAGCTGGCCCGCCAGGAGTATTTCCTCCCGCGCCTGACACGCGCGTGGACCCATCTTTCGCGCCAGCGGGGCCGCGGCGCGCTTGGCGGCGAGGGCGAGACGCAGCTCGAGCAGGACCGGCGCACCGTGCGCGCCCGCATCGCCCACCTGCGCAGCGACCTTGCCGCGGTGCGCCAGCACCGCGACGTCCAGCGCCGGCGCCGCCTGCGCGTGCCCGTGTCCACTTGCGCCATCGTCGGCTATACCAACGCCGGCAAATCCTGCCTCCTCAACCGCCTCACCGGCGCCCGCGTCCTGGTCGAGGACAAGCTCTTCGCCACGCTGGATCCCACCACGCGCCAGCTCGCGCTGGGCAACAATCAGAAGCTGCTGATCACCGACACCGTCGGCTTCATCCGCCGCCTGCCGCACGACCTCGTCGAGGCGTTCAAAGCCACGCTCGAAGAGGTGGTCTTCGCCGATTTCCTGATCCACGTCCTCGACGTGACCAATCCCAACGTCGCCCGCCATCACGTCACGACGCTCGGCGTCCTGGCCGAACTCGGCGCCGACCGGAAGACCATTCTCACCGTCTTCAACAAGATCGACATCGCCGACCCCGTCACCCTCGAATCGGTGCGCCTGCGGGCACCCGATGCGTTCTATCTGAGCGCGAAGACCGGCGCGGGGCTCGACGCACTGCGCGAGCATTGCGCCAGCCTCATCGCCCGCGAATTCGGCGCCACCGAGCTGCTGGTGCCGCCCGACCGCTACGATGTCATTGCCCGCCTCTACGAGGTCGGCCACATCCATGCGCAGGAGCTGCGCGAGGACGGCATCCGCATCCAGGGCCGCTTCCCCGCGGCACAGTCCGCGTTCTTTGCGCCGTTCGTGATCCGCAAGCCGCCCGATGCCCGCGCGGATTGAGCCGGCGGCCGGAGCCAGGTGAACCCGCCGGCGGCACCGCGGCGGCCGCGTTGCCCCGGGCGGCTGCAGGGGCGCGATTTTGATCGTGTCACTCCGGCCGGAAATGTCGTACTGACAGCGCCGCGATGTCCACCGAGCGCCTTTTTCTCGCGATCGCGCTGCCCGCGCCCGTGCGCGAGCAGCTCACGGCGCTCTACCAGCCCGTAAGGGGAATTGTCTGGACGCGACCCGAGCAGGTGCATCTCACGCTGCGGTTTCTGGGCGATGTCGAGGTGGCGCTGGAAGCCGCGGTCGAGGAGGCGCTGGCGCGGGCGGCGGTGGAGCCGTTTGTGCTGCCGGTGGCGGGGGTCGGGGCGTTTCCGCCGCGGGGTCCGGCCCGCGTCCTCTGGGTGGGAGTCGGTCAGGGCCATCCGCGGCTCTACCAGCTCCGTCAGCAGATCGACGACGGGCTGCTGGCGGCCGGCCTGCCGCTGGACGTGCGTTTCTTCCAGCCGCATATCACGCTGGGTCGGGTCAAGGAAGGGGTGCCGCCGGGCGCCGTCGCGCAGTTTCTCAAACGCCACCGGGACTTCGAGGCCGCGCCGATCCGGGCGGAGTCGTTCCGCCTCTACGCGAGCACGCTGCATCCGGCCGGCGCCGTGCACGTGCTGAAGCGGGAGTTTCCCCTGCGCGGGTGACGGCGCTTCAGAAGGTGTAGCCGACCTGCCCCCCGATCTCAAACGAGGGGCTGGCGTTGGTGAAACCTGTCACGAGGTACCCTTGCAGGCGCCATTCGCTGGAGAGCCGGTGCGAGACGTAAACCGACAGCTCCCGCGTGGGATCGATGGTGGTGGCAATCCGGTCCTGCAGCAGGAACGACGCCCCGACATTGGTGTGCTCGTCAGTCTTGTAGTCGATGCCCACGGATCCGAAGAAGACATCCTTGAGATCGATCCCGGGGGGGCTGCCGAGCGTCCGATACCCGAGCGAGACGAAGGGGGTCAACTGTCCGGCCGATTTGTAGACGTCGACCTGGAAACCAAGGTCGTTCTCACCGGTGCCGAGCCCCTTGCTCCGGCTGGCCGTGCCGAATTTCACCTTGCCGGTGAGATCCACGCTCAGACCGGCGGCCGTGTCACTGTAGACGTTGTAAGTGGCGGACGTGATGAGATCACCAAAACCGGAACGCGACTGGCTGGGCGCCTGCCCCGGGGACAGCACCGCGCCCAGACCCGACACGACGTTGCTCGGGCCGGAAACGTGGAGATAGGAGACGACCAGTTTCAGCGTCCAATGATCGATCTCCCACTGGGTGATCACCGGGATCGCAAAAACGTTGGTGTTTGTCGTCTGGCCGTAGTCACCCGTGCTGTAGTCAAACCCGGCCGACCCGGTGAATTTTCCGACCGGGGCAGCCGAGGAGGTGGTGTCGGCCGCAACCGAGGCGCACCACGGCGCCACAGTCGCAGCCAGCAGAAGGAACCAGCGTGTCTTCATGTTGAGCTGGAGGTTGTGTGATTCCGATTAATGATGCGTGGGCGTGGCGGGACGGACGGGAATGTCCGGCTTCACGAAATGGTCCACGCGCACCGGGCGGACAACAGCCGGCACGTTCGGGCGAACGACCGTGGTCGCAGTCGGACGGGCCGCCGCCACCGCCACTGCGGGCGGCCGCGCCGCGGCGACAACTGCCGGGCGATTCATGACCGCGGTGTTGCTTTGGGCAGCGAGAGCGGACGCGAATTTAGTGGGATGGCCCAGATTCGACGATGCGGCCATCGCCGTCGCCGCGCCGGAGGCGGCCGGAGGCGGCGTCGCCGAGTCGGCTCGTGCGAGGTCCCCGAGATGGTCATGCCAGACGAGCTTCTCGCCAAAATGTCCCGGGGCGAAAGGCACCCCGTCGCGCAGCGCCGGACCCAGGTTCACACCCAGCGTTTGGGCAATCTGCCTCCAGTTCATCCCTTGGTCGCGCAACGTGAGCACGCCGGTCAACTGGGTGGTGACGGCGGTGGCACCGGTGCCGGTGGTGACGCTGCCGCCATCAAGCGCGGCCTGAATATCCGCCAGCGTCGGGTCCGTGATGCCCAGCTTGGTGAGTTCCTCCTGGGCCAGGGCGAGCGAAAGCGCCACCCCGCCCAACCCCAGCTTGCTCGTCGCCGGGGTGATCGTGACGGTGGTCGTCGTGCCGTCCGCCGTGCTGGTGAGGCTGACCGCCGTGCCGTCGTGCAAGCCCTTGACCAGCGCATCGGCGTTCGCCTCGGATCCAGCGAGGGTCGCAAAACGATCTCCGAGGTGATCAATCGTCTCGGCGATGCGCGCGTCGCGCAGCGCCGATCCGAGGGTCACCCCCAGCGTCTGGGCGATCTGGCCCCAGCCCTGACCCTGGTTGCGCAGGACCAGCACGCCGGTCAGTTGCGTGGTCACGGCGGTGGTGCCGGTGCCGGTGGTGACGCTGCCGCCATTGAGCGCCGCTTGAATCTCCGCGGCGGTGGGCTGCGTAATGCCCAGTTTCAGAAGATCCTCCTGGGCGAGGGCGAGCGCCAATGAGACGTTGCCATAGCTCAGCGTGCCGGTCGCCGGGGTGAACGTGACCGTCGTGGTCTGGCCGTTCACCGTGGTCGTGAGGGTGACCGCCGTGCCGTCATGCAGGGCCTTGACCAGCGCCTCGCCGTTGTCCTCGGAGCCCGCGAAAGTCTCAAAGCGATCGCCCAGGCGGTCGATCACCAGCGCCCCGCTGCTGCGCGAATCGCGGATCGCCGTCGCGAGGTCAACATTCAGCGACTGGGCGACCTGTTTCCAATCCATGCCCTGATCGCGCAGCGCGAGCACGCCGCTCAGCTGCGTAGTCACGGCGGTGGCGCCCGTGCCGGTCGTGACGCTGCCGCCGTCGAGGGCGGCCTGAATCTGCGCGGCGGTGGGCTGGGTGATGCCGAGCTTGGTCAATTCCTCCTGCGCGAGCGCCAGTGCCAGAAAGATGTTGCCGTAACCAAGCTTGCTGGTGGCGGGTGTGATCGTGCTCGTGGAGGTCTGGCCATCGACCGTCGTCGTCAGATTGACGGCGGTGCCGTCATGCAAGCCGGTGACCAAGGCCTGGGCGTTGTCTTCGGATCCGACAAAGGTCGCAAACAAATCGCCCAGGGAATCCGTGACCTGCGCGTTGTCCGGCATGCCGGCCATCGCGCCGAGCGAGACGGCGTCAATCGCCGCAGGGTTGTCAACGTGCGCCCGGGCCAGATTGACCAGTGAGAGCGAAAGCGCGGCGGCTCCGGCCACGAGAGCGCCGGTGGGAATAAGCGAACGTGTTTTCATGGTGGTTTCGAATCGAGGCTAGGTATGGAGATCGGCAGCCGGCCGGAAGATCGGGCTGCTCTTCGAATGTGCGCGTCGGCATTGACCGAAAAACGCGAAAGAAGTTCGCAGTTTTTCCACGACAAATCAGATCTGCTTCAGTCCCAAGCCCCTCGTCATGCAACTGGCCTACAACGCCAATGCCATGCGGCCTGCCGGTGCCGCGGCCGTCGTCGCGCCAGCCGAGGCGATTGCGCCGATTCGGGCCGTTCGCTTTCGCCTTTCCGATCTCCCCGGCACGAAGTATCGGGTTGGATATGCCGATTCGCGCCTGGTTCTCCACCTTGATCTACTGTGAGCCGCTGCAGACGTCCGGTCTCGCGCGCCTGAACGACGATCTGGCCGACGAGTGCCGCCGCATCCGCGACTACGATGCGCCGGGGCGCCGCTGGTCAGCCCGCAATTATCGCGGCGGCTACACCAGCTACGCGTCGATGGCCCAGTTGCACAAGACGTCGTCGACGTTTGCGGCCGCGGAAACGAAGATCACCCGCCACGTCCGCCGGTTTGCCCGGCGGCTCGAGCTGGATCTTCGCGGGCGCGAGATCTTCATGACCGATTGCTGGGTGAACATCATGCCGGAGCACGCGGCGCACGCGCTGCATCTGCACCCGTTGTCGTTCATCAGCGGCACCTACTACGTGCGCACTCCTCCCGGCTGCCCGGGATTGAAATTTGAGGATCCGCGCCTCGACCGCTTCATGGCCGCGCCGCCGCGGCGATCAAACGCCCGGCCCGCCAATCGGCAGCATGTCATCTACCCCGCGACGGCGGGGAACGTCATCCTCTTTGAAAGCTGGCTGCGGCACGAAGTCGCGCCGAATCCGGCGCCGGGGGAAAGGATCAGCATCAGTTTCAACTACAACTGGTCCTGATCCAGGCCGGGCCACGGCGCGGCCGGGGCCGGCGCCAGGCTACTCCGTCCACTCCAGCAAATTGAAATCGGCGACATACATCGCCACGAGGCCGAGGACGATGCCGGCGAGCAGCAGCGCGGCGGCGACGCCGGTCAGTATCAGCGGCCAGTTTCGTTTGGGTTGATCGGGACTGTCGTTGCTCATCAGGTGGCATCCGTCCGAAGGCGGCGATCACTATGGACCGGCTGTCGCCGCCGGCAACCAGGATTGGCAAATCGGCACCGAGACTTCAGGATGCCGGCATGCTGGTCGTCCGCCGCATGACTGACAGCCGCCGCAGCTACACCGCACTTTTCCTGCCGGGTGAGCCGGCGAGGATCTTCGCGACATCCGATCACGAGCACGCGCGAATTCTGGAAATCTACAAGCAGGACCGCCGGCACCGCGACGTGCTGAACGACTTCACCGATTACGACTTGCCGGGAGGAGAAGAGGAACCGGGAGAGCTCGACCGCGCCCGCTGACGGCGGGCGGTGGTGCCCGCAAGCATCTGGAGCTGAGCAACAAAGTCACTTTTTGCTTGGCAAACCTGATAAACCGGTTTAACCTGTCGACGATGAAAAATATCGAGGTCAGCGAAGAAGTCTACGACACGCTCAAAAAGCTCACGACGGACTTTCATCAGAGCCCCAACGACGTGCTCGCCGCACTGCTGAACCTTCCCCCCACCATCGCGGCCACCAGCGAACCCCTGGTCGCCTACATGCTCGGCGCGGAATTCCGCACCAAGTTCACGGACGCGGACAAATACCTCGCCATCCTCGGATGGATCGCCGGCCGTCACGCCTCGGATTTCAGCGAATTCATCCTTTCCCTGACCAGCGGTCCGAGCGGTCGCCGCTACCTCGGCCGGACGCGTGAAGAGATCGTCGAGCAGTGCCGCCACAATCAGGCCCGGCAGATTCCCGGCACCCACTACTGGGCGATCATGAACATCGATACGGCCACAAAGCGCCGCTTCCTGTCGCGGGTGCTCGAGTTCATCGGATATCGCGAGGAGATCGTCGATTTCGCCTGCGGGGTGATCGGCGTCCGCCGCCCCCTGGCCCGCGGAGCCCGGGCGGGCGCGTCCGCCGGCTAGGGTGGATTAAGCAATGTCACAGCCCACAGCCTGTCATTGCGAGGAGCCCCGCCGTTAAGGCGGGCGACGACCCGTCCGCCATAGTACCGTGAATGCGGGGGCGACGGCGGAAGCAATCCAGAGACTCTGGATCGCCGCGCCCCGCCGCGGCGGCGGGGCTCGCGATGACAATCGAAAGGGAGCGGCGCCAGTTCCATCTAGACCACGCTCGCTACATCGGCCCGCGCGCTCCGCGCCAACTTCAGGCTTCCTCCGGCGCAACCGGCGGCCTACGTTGGCCGTCCTGTGAACCTCCCCGCGGAACCAACGTCGTTCAAGCGCCGCCGTTTCCGCAGTTTTTTCCGCTCGCTGTGGTTCTCCCTCGAGGGCTTCTTCGCCGCCCTCCGCCTCGAGCCCTCGTTCCGGGAGGACCTGATTTTCGTCGTCATCCTGGTGCCGTTCGCGGTGATTCTGCCCGTCAACGCCGTGTCCACGGCGGTGATGATCGCGGCGCTGTTCCTCATCATCATCGTGGAGCTGCTCAACTCCGCCATCGAGTGGACCATCGACTACATTTCCACGGAGGAGCATCCGCTGGCCAAGCGCGCCAAGGACATGGCGAGCGCCGCGGTTTTCCTGAGCTACGTGAATTGCGTCGTGATCTGGCTCGTCATCATTGTGGCCAATTGGCATCGCATCGCGCGGCTCGAATTCCTCCGATGGCCCCCGCATTTCATCCCGTAGCGCTCGTCACCGGCGCATCCCGCGGCATCGGCCGCGCCATCGCCCAGGCACTCGCCGCGCGCGGTCTCCGCCTCGCGGTGCATTTCCGCAAGAACCGGCCCGAGGCCGAGGCGACGCTCGCCGCGCTTCCCGGCACGGGCCATGGGCTGTTTGCCGCG
>DATIWI010000085.1:0-7450 GCA_035519475.1 Opitutaceae bacterium | reverse complement strand
GGTCACGGGCCCGCCGACCCGGTCCACCAGGTCTTCCGCATTGCCCATGGCGAGGCGGTGTTCTGGACGATGGCGGATATTCTCAAGGAAAAGACGCTCGAGCGCATCCGGTTCTAACCTGGACATTTCACACGGCCGATGGTCGTGGACACACCCCGCCCTGACAGGCACCCCTCTCCGAGAGGGGATTTTGCAGGCGGCGCTCCAAGTCCCCTCTACCAAGAGGGGTGGCGCGAAGCGACGGGGTGTGGGGATCGGCTATTTGCGAGTGTGAAAAATGCAGGTTAGGGCGCCGCAAGCCTGGGCCGGAGCGCGCGGCCCTGAGACGTCGGATGAAATCAGGGCCCGGGCGGCGCCACGTAGACCATCCACAGCACCCCGAAGCGATCGGTCACCATCCCGAACCGTTCGGAGAAGAAGGTCTTGGCCATGGGCATCTGGACCTGACCGCCTTCGGCCAAGGCGTGGAAATACCGCTCCGCCTCGCTCGCGGCGCGCACCGTGAGCGAGAGCGCAAAGCCCTCGAACTTGGCCGGGCCCGCGCACCGCCCGTCGGACATCAGCACCGCGCTCCCGCCGATGCGGACTTCCGCGTGCATCACCTTTTCGCCCGAACCCGGCGGCATGGAGCCGGGCTCCGGGCTGTCCTGGTACCGCATGAGCATCGCCACCTCGGCCCCGACCGCGCGGCGGTAGAACTCGATCGCCTCATCGCAACGGCCCTCCAGGAAGAGATAGGCTTGGATCTGTCGCGCGTCCGCCGGCGGCGGCGCGGCCTTGGGGGAGGCGGTTCTCGCGGTTCGTGCGCTCATGACTCTGGCTCCGGTTCGGGCCGAGCCGGCCGACGGCCGCGCGGCGGGTTCCATGACGCAACGAAAGGACCCGGTCCGTTGGGTCAAGCGGCGCGCAGTCAATTTCGCCGCAGCAGCGGGCGCTTTCCGCCGCCGCGGTAGCCGGGCTCCTCGCAATGACATCTTTACCCCGCGCCAGACTCTCGGGCGGGGATCCTGGACGCCGCCGGCCGCTTCCTGGTCACCTCCAGAAAGGGCTGGCGGAGACGGCCAAATGGGAAAAGCTCTCGACCATCATCAACCTCATGCTCCGGACCACCTGAAAGCCTGACCGCATGCGCTGGCTCCGACAGTTCCTGTTCCGTCTGCAGACCCTCGTTCGGCGGCGGAAGAGTGAGGCGCAACCCGCGGCGCAGCGGCCGTTCGGCGGCGTCGGGCAAATCAAGGAAGCCTGCCGGGCCGCGCGCGGCCTTCCCGCCGTCGAACAGCTGCTGCGGGATGGGCGTCTGGCCTTCCGTTCACTCGGAAAAAGCCCCGGCTTCACCGCGGTGGCTGCCCTCACGGTCGCCCTCGGCATCGGGGTGAACACGACCACCTTCAGCTTCATCAATGCGGTCGTCCTCCAGCCGGTGCCGTACGCCGATCCCGAGACCCTCGTCAACGTCTATCGCTTCTCTCCCCAGATCACCTCCTATGGCACGTTTTCCCCCGCGGACATTCTGGACCTCAAGGCGCAGAACCAGGTCTTCGCGAAATTCGCCATCGTCGACCTGCCCACCTTCAGCCTGGCGGTGCCGGGCCAGCCGGCCGAGCGCGTGGGCGCGTGCGCGGTGAGCGGCGATTTCTTCGCCGTGCTGGGGGTCCCCCCGCTGCATGGCCGGGTCTTCGGTCCGGCGGAAGACCAGCCCGGCCGCAACAACGTGATCGTGCTCAGCTACCAGTATTGGCAGCGGCGGTTCGCCGGAGAGCCGGGCATCGTGGGACGCACCGTGCGGCTGAATGGTGAACCCGTGACGGTCATCGGGATCATGCCCGAACGATTCGATTATCCCTTCTTGTGGGGTTCGCTGCAGCTCTGGAGGCCGTTGGCGATGAACCCGGGCGTGGCCAGTGTGCGCAATGGCTACTGGCTGCGCGCGGTGGCCCGCTTGAAGCCCGGGTTTTCACTCACCGAGGCTCAGACCAATCTCGACTTCATCGCGCGGCGGCTGAGCCGCGATTACCCCCTGACCAACGCGGGGAGCGGCTTTGCCGTCGTCCGGCTCGGCCAGGAGAACTCCTGGCGGTTCTTCGCGATGATCATGGGCCTGGCGCTGGCCGTCCTGCTCATCGCCTGCGCCAACCTCGCCAACCTGCAGCTCGCGCGGAGCTCGGGCCACGCCCGCGACTACGCCATCCGGATCGCGTTGGGCGCGTCGCGGTTCCGGCTCCTGCGTCAGGCGCTGACCGAAAGCCTGCTGCTGGCCGTCATCGGAGGCAGCTGCGGCGTGCTCGGGGCGTGGGGCACCAACCGGGTGCTCGCCAGCCGGCTGGCGGACCTGATGGAAGACCCCGGCATGCGGGTCGCGCTCGATGCCCGCGTGCTGGTCTTCTCCCTGCTGGCCGCCCTGGCCACCGGGCTGCTCTTCGGCATCGCCCCCGCCTGGTTCTCCTCCGGGGTCGACGCCAACACCGGCCTGAAGCAGGCGGGCAGTGGCATGTCCTCCGACCGGTCGCGACGCCGTTTGCGGCAGACGCTCATCGTCCTTGAAGTTGCCCTCACCCTCGTCCTGCTTTCGGCCGCCGGCTATTTTCTCCACGGTTTTCATCGCTTGCTGCAGCGCGAGACCGGCTGGCGCACCGATCACTTGCTGAGCGGTCGGCTCGCTTTGACGGCGAGCCAGTATGGCGATCCGGAAAAATGCCGGACCTTCTATGATCGCCTGAACGCCGAGGTCGCGGCGCTGCCGGGATGCGAACACTCGGTCACCTGCGACGTGCTCCCGTTGGGCGGTTTCTTCAATTCACGCGCGGTGGTCGCGGAAGGGGCCGCCCCGGCGCCGGCGGGACAGGAACCACTCGCCTACATCAATACGGTGACGCCGGGTTACTTCGAAGTGCTCGGCATGCAGATCCTGCAGGGGCGGGATTTTACGGCCTCCGACCGACCCGGGGCGCCCGCCGTCGTCATCATCGACCAGCCCCTCGCCCAGCACTTCTGGCCGGGCGAAAGTCCCTTGGGCAAGAGAATCGGAGGAGCCGATCCAAGCCATCGCGACTGGCTGGAGGTGGTGGGAGTCGTCAACGAGGTGGCCTTCAAGTTCAACCCCAACCCCGGGACGCATTGGCAGATTTATCGGCCCATGGCCCAGACCGGCGGGAATTACTTCGCCATCGTGGCCCGCACGTCGGTGGCGCCGGAAACGCTGGCCGAGCCGCTCCGCCACGCGGTGTTCCGCGTCGATCCCGACCAGGCAATCTCGGATATCTCCTCGGTCGATCAGATGCTCGCCAGCATCAACAGCAGCGGCAGCATCTTGACGAACGGCCTTCTGGTCATGGCCATCTCCGGACTGCTGCTGTCCGCCCTCGGATTATACGGAGTGATCGCCAACCTCGTAGTCGAGCGGGCCAAAGAGATCGGCATCCGCGTCGCGCTTGGGGCGCAGTTGCACGAAGTCGTTGGGCTGGTTCTGGGACAAGGCATGCGCCTGGCGATGGCGGGGATGGTGATCGGAGTGGCCGGCGCGTGGGCGCTGGCCCGCCTGCTCCGCAACTTCATGCCCGGCATGCTGGGTCAGGATCCGCTGGTGGTGGCCGGCTGCTCTGTCCTGCTCGTCAGCGTGACGCTGGTCGCGTGCTGGCTGCCGGCCCGCCGGGCCGCGCGGGTGAATCCCATCATCGCCCTCCGGACCGAATAGAGCCTGAGAAAAGGGGTCCTGCTGTACCATTTACCTCCGCCGACGAGCCATGGTGCCACCCGCGAAGTCGCCTGACAGCGCCAGCCCGAGGGCAATAAGTACAGCATGACCCGTTCAGGTCGGTCTCTGTAAGGTTTCCCGGGGATTCCGGCTCTCTGCTGCCTCTGCGTCCTTCTGTGAAATCCCGGGGAATAGCCACAGGAGGCGCAAGAAGCGCAGGAGATGTTGTCCGCCACCAGCAGGTCCCTGCGCCTTCTTTGCCTCTTGTGGCCAAGGCACCTCCGATGCCTCCGCGAGTTTCTGTGAAACTCCAGGAAACAACTTTTCACCACGGATCACGCGGATCGGCACTGGTCTTTTTCACCGGAGGCCGCAGAGAGCGCGGAGCGTTCCGCGCCGCAAAATCCCATCAGTGTGCATCAGTGGTTAACCAAAATGGAATCCTCCCAGGCTCTCCGTTGCCGCCGTTTCCTCCCGTGAAACTCTGCCCCTTTCACGGCGCCGCAACCTCCACGGCCGCGCCCGTGTACTTCACGTTCGCATCCGGCGTCTCGATCTCCGCCAGTCCCGCGCCCATTCCGTCTCGCACCCAGACGACATGAAACTCGCGTTCGGCCACCATGCCCGGAAATGATCCGCGCCGCACGCCGACGGTCAACTTCTGCCCAGCCTCGTTCCACATCATCGGGATTTCGGTGCAGGCGCCCTTTTCGTAGTCGTAGGTGTTGCCGTCGTCCTCGTAGAGCGTGAACGCCCCGTCCGCACCGCGATACACGCGCAATTCCAGTGGCGCCGCCGGGTTCTCCTCCGCGTGCCGGACCACCGGCCCGAGCGGCAGGATCGCGCCGGCCTTGACGTAGAGCGGCAGGGTGTCGATCGGCGCCGGCGCCTCGACTCTCTGCCCGCCGGCGGCGCGCCGGCCGGTCCAGAAGTCATACCAGTCCGCGCCCGTCGGCAGATACACCTTCCGGCTTGTCGTGTCCGGCGTGGTCACCGGATTCACCAGGATCGCGCGGCCGAACAGGTATTGGTCCGCCACGCCGGCCGCCGTCGCGTCCGTCCGGAAATCCATCACCAGCGGGCGCAGCATCGTGTCGTGGGCGTGGGTCACCTGCCAGGCGGTGGAATAGATGTAGGGCAGCAGACGATAGCGCAGCCGGTCGTATTTCACGAGAATCGCGTCCGTGGCCGCGTCCCACTGCCACATCTCCTTGCCGGCACCCGAACCGTGCACCCGGAAGAGCGGACAGAAGGCGCCGAACTGGAACCAGCGCGTGAACAGCTCGGCATATTTCGGATCCGACGTCTTGCCGCCGAAGAATCCCCCGATGTCGGTGTTCCAATACGGAATGCCGGAGAGGCTGAAGTTCAGCCCGGCGGGAATCTGTTGCCGGAATACCTCCCACGTGCCCTGGATGTCACCCGACCAGCTGATGGCGGCGTTGCGTTGCTGGCCGGCCCACGCCGAGCGCGTGAGGATGAAGACCCGTTTCGCCGACGTCTCCGCCCGCTGGCCCTGGTAAATGCCGGCTGTGCTCAGCAGCGGATAGGCGCTCGCGACCCAGGCCCCGGGGCCCATCGCCGTGCGCAGGTCGCGGATCTCGCCCCACTTTCCGCCCAGCTCCGGCTCGGTCGCGTCGAGCCACCAGCCGTCGAGTCCGAGCGTGAACAGCTTTTCGGAGATCTGCCGCCAGTAGACCCGGCGGGCGTCGGCGCTGAAGGCATCGTACCACTGCCCCTCGCCCTTGGGCCAGACGTTGGGGTAGACCGGATCGAAGACGCCGTTGACGGCCTTGAGCTGCCGCAGGTTCTCGCAGCCGACGTCGAACCGCGACCAGACCGAGAGGAGGACGTGGGCGTGCTGCGCGTGGATCTGCGCCACCATGCCCGCCGGATCGGGATAGCGCGCCGGATCGAATTCGTGCGAGCCCCACGGCCGGGGCGTCCAGTACTGCCAGTCCTGGATCACGCCGTCGATCGGCGTGCCGCGTTCGCGGTATTTGGCGAGCACGCCGAGGATCTCCGCCTGGGTCTCGTAGTGCTCGCGGCACTGCCAGAAGCCGAAGACCCACTTGCCGAACATCGGCGCGGCGCCGGTCAGCTCGCGGTAGTCCGCCACCACCTGGTCGAGGTCCGGTCCGGCGAGGAAATAGTAGTCGATCGCGCGCGCCACCTCGGAGATCCACGCCACGACGTTCTCCCGGCCGGCGGCGCCCACGGCCACGGTGGTGATCGCCGGGTTGTCCCACAAGATCCCGTAGCCGCGGCTGGAGACCAGCACCGGCAGCGCGATGTTCTTGTTCGATTGCAGGAGATGGACGGTCTGCCCGCGGTAGTTCCACGATCCGTTCTCCTGCTGGCCGAGCCCGAAAATGGCCTCGTCCGGGGCGAGGACAAATTCCTGCTCCGCCTGTCGGGCCGCGAGGTTCTTGACGGTTGTCGGCGCGAAGACCCGGCCGCCCGGGGTCTCCGCCAGCCAGGGTTCGCCCCTGGCATCAGACCACGACACCGCGCCGCTCCCGCGGTCGACGCGGGCCTGCACGGCCCGGGTCGTCACGACAAAACCGGCCGGCGTCTCGCGGAAGTCCCATTTCACCGCCGCCGGTCGGGCGACGACACACAGGCTTTTCAACTCCGGCAGCGCACCGCCCGGCGCATACGTGACGCGAATGATCCGATCGGACCACACCTGCAGCCGCAGCACCGCGCCCTCCAGCTTGAAGGTGACGCCGTCGGCGCTCCGCTGCGCGGTGATGTCAGCGGCAGCCGGCGGCGCGAAACCCACCGCCATCATTCCGCCGGCCATCAGCAGCCATCCTCCAAACCGTCGCGACCTCATGGTGTGGCCATTGGATTCCCTCCCCCGGTCCCGGACAAGTTTGTTCTGCTGCGAACGGCAAGCGGAAGGGAAAGCCGTAAGCGGAAAGCCATAGGCTCCAGTTCTCCGCTTTCCCGCCTTTCGCCTTCCGTCGTCCTCCGCTGCCCCTGCGAGCTCCTGTGAAATCTCCGGGAAACAACTCTTCGCCACGGATCGCACGGATCGGCACGGATCACTTTCACAGGAGGGCGCGGAGCGATCCGCACCGCAAAATCCCATCAGTGCCCATCAGTGGGCATCAGTGGTTGATCAGAACGGAATCCGCACGGGCTCTCCGCCATTCCGCCTTCCCGCTTTTCCGCTTTCCGCTTTCCCGCTTTTCCGCCCTCCCGCTTTTCCCCGCACGCCGACCCGCTGGCACCCGCGCTACCGGGAACCGGGAACTTCCCCCGCCGATCTCCACCGCGGCGGCAGGTAGGCGCCCGGCCGTGAAAAACTCACGACTGGAAGACTTGAAGCCTGAGCCCTTCCGTCACCCCCTAGTCCCCTGCGAGGAGAGTGTTCTGACTCGAAATACTGAGAACCTTCGAGAAGAGAGCTGATCAAGGTTTCCCGGCGCCGCGCTTGACCTGTGATTTTTGTCGAACATACTTTTTTCCATATTCCTCCGGTCGGAAGCTACCTGCCCCACTGCTCACGAAAATCCGCGAATAACAACAGGTCCACGAGTACATCGAGCTGAGCGGTTCCCATTTGTGGAAATCGGATTCCTTATCCCGTTTGCCGTCGAGATCAGCTCTTTCAGAGCCTTCCGCGCATCAAACAAATGGCTTTCAGACGAAAGCCGTTGATTTCTTTCAATTTAGGGAGATAGCGAGCCGTTTGAGCGTAAGAATTCTATCAACTTCTCCTGAAATGACGCCAATGATCCATCAGCCCCT
>DATIWI010000084.1:0-3200 GCA_035519475.1 Opitutaceae bacterium | reverse complement strand
GTGAAGGCGGAGGCCAGGAAACGCGGCCCGACGATCGAGGAATTCCAGAACGGACGGCCGCCGAGGCCGACGTACAGAAACGCGGTGACGGTGTGGATGGAGACCGCCCAGCCGATCGCGACAAACACGAACGGGATGTAGAACCACTTCGACGGCTTCCGATCCCGGTAGCGGCAATACAGCAGGTAGCCGCAGATGTGCACGTTCAGGAGCAGATAGCCGTTCAGGACAATCACGTCCCAGCTCAGCATGGAGGCCGGAAAGTTGAGCTGCCCGAGCCCGGGAATGAGATGCCAGAAGCGGTCGGGCCGGCCCAGGTCCACCGTGACAAAGGCCAGGCACATGAGGATGGCCGCGACCGCGAGGAGTTCCCCGAAGATCACGAGGTCGTGCAGCTCCTCGTTGTCGTAGATGTAGACCGGGATGACCATCATCACGGCCGCGGCGGCCACGCCGACGAGAAAGGTGAAATTGGCGATGTAGACGCCCCAGGAGACCTCGTCGCTCATGCCCGTGGTGATCAGGCCGTGGACCAGCTGCTTGGCGTAGGCATTGAGGCCGAGCAGGCAGAACACGGTCAGCACGCCCATCCAGAGGTAGTAGCGCTTGTCGCCGACGAACGCGATGAGGGCGCAGCGCCGCAGGAACACCAGGTAATTGCGGGTCGCGCGCCTCATACGTCGAAGTAGTAGAAGAAGCGGGGCGAGGTCCCCAGCTCCTCCTTGAGCTGGATGAAGACCCGCTTGGTGCGGAGGATGTAGGCCACCTCGCTGGCGGGATCGAGGATGTTGCCGAACTTGCGCGCGCCCGCCGGGCAGACCTCGAGGCAGGCGGGATAGCGGCCGGCCCGGGTGCGCTGGATGCAGAAGTGGCATTTCTCCATCACGCCCTGGCGGCGCGGCCGGTTGCCCAGGTACGCCATCTCGGGATTGAGCCGGTCCTTCGGGATCGACGGCTGGGTGAAGTTGAAATGGCGCGCCCAGTACGGGCAGGCGGCCTCGCAATACCGGCACCCGATGCACCAGTCATAGTCGATCACCGTGATGCCGTCGGTCTCCTGCCAGGTGGCGTGGACCGGGCAGACCTTCACGCACGGCGGATTGCGGCACTGCTGGCACTGCACCGGCATGTAGAAGTAACCCTTTTCCGGCACCGATTCCGGCGCGTAGTCGTGTGTGGCCTTCTCGATATCGAGCGAGCCGTGGGGCATCCGCAGCACCCGGATGTACTGGATCTCGGGGTTGCGCGACTGGTTGTTCTCGGCGACGCACGCGTGCACGCATTTGCGGCAGCCGATGCAACGGGTGAGGTTGAGCGCGTAGACGAACTCGACGCCGTCCATGGGCTTCAGGTCCCGGACGTGCGGGCGGATGCCGTACTGCCGCTCGACCTCGAGCTCGATCCGCTTGAGGACCTTCGCCATGTCTTCCGGCGTGAGCTCCTTGTAGTACTTCTGCATGAACCGCTCGAGCGACACGTAGTCGCCGAGCTCGCGCAGCGGCGACAGGCTGGCCGCGAGCGCCGCCAGACCGGAGGCCAGGACCGCCGAGGAACGCAGAAAACTGCGGCGGCTCATCTCCGGCACCGGCGCGGGCGCCGCCTGATTCGGGCTGGATTCGGGCGGGAGCATGCTAGGGCGCGGTTTCGGCGCCGGCCGGCACCGGCGGCAGCGGATGCAGGGCGTGCGGCCCGGGCGCGGGCTTCCGCCCTTGGAAGGTGGGCGAGTGCGGATTGTGGCAGTTCACGCAATCCTGGCGCTTGATCGGGCCCAGCTGGCGATTCCAATAGCCGCTGATCCGCCCGTGGGCGCCGGCCTCCCAATCCTCGTAGGTCGGGCCGTGGCAGCTGCCGCAGAGCTGCGGGCTGTCCTGGAACTTCAGCGCTCGCCCGTCGCGGGTCTGCAGCAGCTCCAGGTTGTTCTCGTTGTGGCAATTGAAGCAGTTGTTGTTCCGGCCGTGCTCGCCGTGGCCCATCACGATGTCGGAATGCTCCTGCGGAATGATCAGGTTCTGGTGCTCGTCGAACCGCAGCGTCGGTGGTTTGCCCTTCTCGTGGCAGGCATAGCAGTCGAAATCGGACAGGTCCTCCTTTGCGCGCACGAGGTCGGCGTAGGACCGGCGGTTCGTGGCGGTGCTGAGAAACGCCGGATCCACCAGCGGAATCGCCGGCAGGGGCGGCTGTCGTCCCCAGGAATTCAGCAGGAAGGCCACCACCAGGGCGCCGAACATGATCACCAGGCCCCGCAGAACCAGGGAGGCCTTGATCCGGCTGCTCCGGCCGTCCGTGCGCTGCCTGTCATCCATGTTTTCAGTCCGCCCCGGTTGCCCGCGCGCGTGGGTTGATGCGCGCGATCCGTCGGGGGTGGGCGTCCGCCCCGCCTATTTCTTCAGGCTGCGGACGTGTTGCACCAGCGCGGTGATGTCGTCGTCCGACAAGCCCTCGATCGCCTTCATCCGGGTCTTGCCGTCCTTGTCTTGCAGACCTTCCTTGATGGCCTTGAAGGCCTCGGCGTCCGTGAAACCCGCCTGCACGGTGGCGTCCGAGAGATCCTTGATGTTGAGTTTCTTGCCCATCTTGGTGTCGCCCTTGCCCTCCGCGCCGTGGCACTTGGCGCAGTTGTCGTCCCAGTTGGACTTGGCATCGGCGGCAAACGCGGTCAGCGCCGGAGCGCCGAGCGTCATGACTGCAAGCAGCAGCGTTTTCTTCATCGCACTGTCTCCTTCGGGTCGGTGGTTGTGAGTGAGGCTGAGGAATGACGGCCGCGCGGACCGTCGGGGGAAGTATCGGTCATCTCGCGCCGGCCGACTACCATTCTTTTGCCGGAGAATGCGCATAAATTGCCATCGCGCCGCCGCATATCTTGGCCGGGGCGGCCCCGCCACGGCGGCGGGGCGCCCTCCATGAGCCTTTTCGTAGGGCCCGAGCTTGCTCGTGGCCCCCCTTTTCGTAGCCGATGACGGACGCCTCGCTTTGCCCAATCAGGCGGCGACCAAGGTCGCGCCCTACATGAATTTTCCCGTAGGGCCCGAGCTTCCGCCTTCGCCCCGCATTCGCAGGGCTTCGGCGGACAGGTGCTCGTGGCCAAACGGAGGCCCCGCCGCGGCGGCGGGGCGCCCTACATGAATCCTTTTCGTAGGGCCCGAGCTTGCTCGTGGCCCTGGCAATCCTATGCTTCTTCCCTATGGCGATCCCTCCGGGCG
>DATIWI010000083.1:0-4310 GCA_035519475.1 Opitutaceae bacterium | reverse complement strand
CGACCGGCGGGAGCTGGCGGGGATTGTTGGAGCGAACCTCGCCCTTCTCGAACTTGGCGCGCAGGGAGGTGTGGTTGCCCTCGCCGAAAAGCTGGGGATCATAGCGCAGCGCGCCGTAATAGCGGGTGCTGTTGTTATAGGCAAACGCCTGCTCGTATTTCTCGTTGTCTTTCAGGGCGGCGATGCGGATCGCGAGCTGGCCGTCGATGAGAACTTTGTTGAAGTTGATCGAATTGCGCACCGAGCCGTACTGATCGATGCGGTTCTCAACATTGTAAGCCGACTTGAACGAGGCATCGTTGGTGCTCGTGTTGATGATGCCGGCCGGGCTGCCCGTACCGAAGAGGATCGAGTTCGGCCCGCGCTGCAGGTCGACGCGGCCCACGTTGAATCCATCCCACGGGATATCGCTCAGGAAGTAGTCCCGGGTGTTGTCCGCCGAGTCCAGACCGCGCACGCGGGTGGACGTGTTGGTGGTGTTCTCCTGGAAGACGCCCGTGCCCGCCACACCCGTGAAATTGCCGCGGATGCCCGCGACTTCCGTGCTCGGGGTGTAGACGAGGAGGTCGGCGTTGTTCTTCGCCCCCGTGTCTTGGAGGAACTGTTGCGTCACGACCGAAATGGAAGACGCGAGGTCTTTCAGGTCGGTGCGGACGCGCGTGCCGGCCAGGGTGGCGCTGGCCTGGTAGCCGCCGGCGTCTTCACTGGCCTCGACCACGAAGGGCGAGAGCACCACGACATTTTCGCTCTCAGCCTTGGGTTGGCCCTGGGCGGGAGGGGTGGCCTGCGCCGAGAGGCGCAGTCCGGCGACGAGACAGGTCACAGAGGTGACCGATACTACGGCAAGGAGCCGTGCAGTCAGTCGTTTCATGATTTGGTGGGGGTTAGGAACAGAGACGGTTCAGAGGAACAGCCAATGCCCTACGCACCGAATGCGTAGCATCGGCGGATTCCGGGTAAGTTACTGCGGTTTCTCCCCGACAGGGTGATTTGCACTTCAGGGGGGGTGACTTGGTGATATCCAGGGGCGAGTTATACACGCGGCGTCGGGGCTGCACAGCGGGGTGTTGTTCATCCATTTGACCAAACTTGCGGCGGGTTCCCGGCCCGCACGAAGAACAGGCCTCGCCGCGCGCTGCGACGGGCGGACGTTCGGTGACCTGACGCGGCCTCAGGCGCGGTACTCGCTCCACTCGACCGGCAGCAGGGTGGTCGCAGGATTGGAGGGCAGGCCCCGGAGATTGTTTTGCAGCCGCATAATGAGCAGCTCGATGGCCCGCCGCCCGAGATCGTGGTGAAGCGCGGGCACGCGCGGGCACTTGGATTGCGCGCCGCGGATGTCGATTGATGCCCATCCGATCCGGCGGGCCTCGCGCGCCGATAGCCTGGCTCTCAGTTCCGGGATATCGACGCCACAGCCCACCACGGCATCGAGTTTCTGCGTGGTGATCCATTGCCGCAACGAGCCGGTGCCCGCATCCTGGTCCAGGCGCCAGAACGAGGCGGCCCGGACGGGAGTCTGGGCGCGGCATTCCACCAGATACCCGGCGCGCAGCTGGCCCTCGATCTCGTGGCCGAGATCCTCCGCGACCACGAAGCCCACGCTTTTTCGACCGCTCTGACGGAGCTCCCGGACGACGAGGCGGGCCGCGTGGCAATAGTCCGTGGAGATGTTGTCCACGGGGGGCTCGAGCTGCATCGACTCGATGCCGACCACGCAGAACTGCTTCCAATCGATGTCGAGCGAGCGCGTGACGGGCGAGAGCGCCCCGAGCAGGATGCCGGTGATGCCCCGCGCCTCGAGCACGTGGGCGAGGCGGGCGGGCGACAGCTGGCCCGGGCCCACCAGAAACAGCTCGAGCGTGAAATTGAGCCGTTTCGCCTCCTCCCGGGCCGACGCGAAGATCGTCTCGTGCCGTTCCGAGCGGGCAAACGCCGCGGGATTGGACAGGTCGCTGACAAAGGCGATCGCCCCCAGCGTGCGCGGCGGTTCCAAGGTGCGCCGGTAGAGGTTGAAGAGATCGAGCATGGGATCCGGCCGGTAGCCCAGCTCCGCCGCGATCCGGCGGATGCGGTCGCCGGTGGCGGCACTCAGCTTCGGCTGGTTCCGCAGGGCAAGGGAGACGGTGCTCTTGTGCACATGCGCCGCCGCCGCCACGTCGGACATCGTCACCCGCCGATGATCGGAGCCGGGGGAATCCATTTCAGCGGGTCCCGCAGGGTGGAGCCGATGTGCCATCCTGCCAGGATCCGGCCACGTAGGTGGCGGCGCTCGGCGACGTCAGCCCCCGTTTGCGGCGCATGATGAGCAGGGCCAAGGCTTCCGCGGCCTTCTGGCCCACGACGAAATGGTGCTGGATGACCCCCGCGAGCGCGGGATCGGGGTCGTTGAGGCACAGGCACATGCACGCGATCTCTCGGGGTACCTGCAGCCCGCCGACGCGCAGGAGCTCGCGCACCGAGCCCCACGTGCTCAGCACGATCTGCAGGCGGTGGGCCCGGACCCACTCCGCGACCCGGTGGGCGGTCACCGCGTAATTGTATCCCTCCCGGCAATAGAGGATGGGTATGCTGGGCAGCGCCAGCTCATCCCGGGCGAGGTAGCAGCCGGCCGAATAGAGATCCTGGGTGGTCTGCTCTTCCGCCCGCCCCACTGTCATGCCGATCCGGCGGTACCCCAGGCGGTAGGCGTTGTGAAAAGCCGTCCGCGCGATCTGCATCTGATCGTTGGCAACCAGGGTGGCTCCCGGAACCATGAACGCCGAGTCGATCTTCACCACGGCATACCGCGACCAGTCTACCTCGAGGCGGCGCAGCTGCGGATCGAACGCGCCGACAATGATGCCATCGGTGCGCGCGGCGTCGAGCCGGCGTTCAATCTCGGCGGGGCCGGGCCCCTCGTTGTCCAGGAGCAGCAGGTCGCAGGCGTAGCCCATCAGTTCCGTCTGGTGGCGGACCCCGTCCGCGAACTTGCGCATGAAGGCGATGTTGTAGACGTCGTCCGTCGACCACCGGTTGGTCGCAAAGACGATCCGCGGTTCGCGGTGGAGAGCGCTGCAGCGCGTCCGCTGGGCGGCGAGCGCCAGCATGACCGGGTCCTTGTGGTAGCCGATCTGCTCGGCGATGCGCTGAATGCGCGTCCGCGTCGCGACGGGGATGCGACCGCTGCCGCGGAGCGCCTTCGAGACGGTCGAATAATGGACCTTGGCCGCCTCGGCCACCTGCTTGATGGTGACCCGCACTGTGTCATAGTTCCTCTGAATTCGGCTGTGATCCGCGGCGGCCATGGGTGCTCGGGAGGCCGGGCAAATGGGCGCAGATGGATGGGTGGGGCCGGTGCCGGGAGGCTTGGTCCGCACCCAGGATGCACGCTCAAGATTCGGCCGGGGCCATCTATCCCACGAAGCGTTTCAGTTGACAACGGCAAAGCCGTTTTTCGGGGCGGACCTCGGGCCGGTGCGCCGGCCGGCGCTGCCATCCGACCGCCGCGTCCGTCCTCCGATCCCCGGTGGGCGGTGATCCCCGCTCACTGCGGCTGGTCGAGGACCTTCTTCTTCACTCCCTGAAACTCCTCGTCGCTGAGGATGCTCTTCTTGCGCAGGTCATCGAGCTTCATCAGATCGCGGTAGAGCAGATCCACGTTGACCGGCTTCTCCGCGGCCGGGGCCGGAACGCCCGCCGGGGCGGGAGCCGCCGCGTCGACCGCTGCGAACACGATCCTGGCCCGGGCGGAGCCGGAGGAATGGCCCGGCTTCTCCGCCGTGAGTTCCAGCACCTTCAGCTGTTTGCCCTTGGCCGCGCAGAATTGCTCCGCGTCCTCCCTGACCTGATCCTTCAGGGTCGCGGTGCTTCCGACGAAGGTCAGCACCGCCTCGCGCGTGATCGTGTAGGTGTTGTTGCCCATCGGCACCACGTGCATGTTGGTCGCGCACCCCGCCAGCGCGACCAGGATCGAGAGGGCGAAGGGGATTGTCGCCACGATGCGTGTGTTCACGGCGCGAAAATCGGCGCGGGCGCGGCGCACGTCAAGGTTGCGTTGGCGGAGTGACCGGCGGAATCGAGGGCCGGGGTGATGCGAAATGCGGAGCGTCCCGCCCTCAGGATGCGCCGCAGACCGCGCAGCGAACCGGCGGCTCGTCGCGCTGGGCGCGATCCATGATTCGTCGTCGTCCGCGGGCAGTCTGGCGTCTCGCGTCCTCACTTTGCGTCATGTCATCTTTTGCCTTGTCTCTCGCTCGAGATACCATGGGCGCACGGTGGTCAGCAATGATCCGTCTACCCGTCCGATGCGCTCGAAAAGAGTCGCACGG
>DATIWI010000082.1:0-12445 GCA_035519475.1 Opitutaceae bacterium | reverse complement strand
ATGCCTGGCCGTTCACGGCCAGCTCGGCTTTGGGGCACCAGTCCGGGATTCGCAGCTTGACCGCGAATGGGTGCGGGGCGGCCGCGTGCAGTCGAGCTCGCACCACCCCGTCCGCCGGGTAGCCCGTGTCCAGATCCAGCGCCACCTTCCACCCGTCGCGGAGAGTGAGGGCGGCGTGGGCGGCGGCGAACAGATTGATGATCACGCCGTCGGCGTCGGTCGTCAGGGCGAAAGTCGGGATCAAAGCCACCCCGCGCGGGCCGCTCGACTGGCAGCAGGTGACATCGCCGAAGTCGGCGTAGGGCTTCTGTCCCTCCATCTGCACGAAGTAGCCCCAAGAAGTGCCGTCGGGTCGCTGCGCGCCGAACAACTGATTCAGAATCACGCGCTCCAGTTGCTCCGCGAAGCGGGATTCGCCGGTCAATCGCAGCAACTGGGCATTGAGCTGGAGCCACGTGACCGTGACGCAGGTCTCGCCGACCTTGTCGGCGTTGGGCAGGTCGTAGTCCTCGTGGAAATACTCGCGGTAGCTGGCCGCGCCGGTGACATAGAGCCGTTTGTCGACGATATCCTTCCACGCATTCAGGCAGGCGTCCAGCAGGGGGCGGTCGCCGGTCGTGCGATAGAGTTCCAAAACACCGTTCAGGCACGAGAGCATCTCGTAGGCTTTGGCATTGCCGACCTTGTCCACGCCCTTGCCTGCGAGCAGGGTGGAGAGGATTCTTGGCCCCCCCGGCTGCTCCCAAGCGCGGAGCAGGTAACGGCAGAAATCGAGGTAACGCGGCTCGCCGGTGAGCCGGTAGAGTACCACCATGGGCTCGAGGACGCTGGTGGGGGCCATGCCTGCATGCCAGCCGGCCTGGATGATGTCACGCTGGCCCGGCCCGTCACCAAAGGTCCGGCAGAGCAGGTCGGCGATCCGCCGGCACGTCGACAACGGAGCCGGGTTGCCGGTATACCGGCTGTAGGTGAGCAGACCGATGAGGTCGTATTTGTGCACCCAGACATCCCATTCGGTCCAACGGTCCTGTTCGAGGTACGTGCCGAGGTAGCCGTCGGCCAGCTGGCAGCGGCAAAGTTCCGTGGCGACCAGATCGAGCTTCGCCCTGAGACTCGGGTCGCCGGTGTTCACCCAGGCGAGCGTGCCCGCGTGCAGCCATTTGCCGACGTGCTCGCCGTCCCACACCTGCCGGCCCGGTCGCTGGCGGAAGCCCTCAAGCAGCCGGGCGGGCTCCAGGCGCACGAGGCGGTTCCGTTCGCTGGCATCGACCCGCGCGCCGATCCAGCCGCTCAGACGCACCCGGTCCGGTACTTGGCTGTCCTGCTGGTCAGGGATCGCGACGGGGATTCTGTCAGGGAGGGGGATCACGGCCGCAGCGTGGGGAAGGGCGATGCCGCAGAGCACGAGGAGCAATGGGGAATTCCGTTTCATGCGCAACCGGTTTGGCGGCGGGGTGTGGGTGAGTCTCGGCGATGGACGGCGGGAAGCCCGTGTCGATTCCTGGCAGCGGATGGGAGCAGCCGGGATTGCCTGCCGCTCGCTTGGTCGTGGCCGCGAATGATCGCCGGGCGGCCGGCTGGAACCCGGCGGCCGTGCCTGGACGTGTTCGACGGACGTGTCGACTGATGGAGCAATGGCGAGAGGACCCGTTCTCCGTTTGGATTTGTACGACCCGCCGGGGGGTGTTGCCAGGACGAGAGCACGCGTCGGATGAAAGGGAGTTCTTGAAAGCGGTTGGCGTCAGGGCGCCGCACGATCCAGTGACAATCGATCATAGAGCCGCCTCGGTATCGGGCGTGAGGATTTTCCCGATGCGGGTTGGGATTTTCTCTGCATCGGTCCGTGGGTGGCGTGTCTCCGCCGGCAGCGCCCCAAGCCCGAGCTGGGGCGCTTCGGGGCCCGAATGTGGAGGCACCCTCCCTCCGCGAACGTCCGGCTGGCATGGAAAAACGCCCGATTCGGCCCGATGGGTGCGTCTGCGCCAACAGCTGGCATTTCTGTTTGCTGGGCGCGATCTGAAAGGCTCCCAGTCGCCAAGATGGTTTTCCAGTGGCCGACTCAACCGGTCGGCCGCCAACAGTATTCTGCGGATTCAGCTCCTGTATTCGGATATTATAGTCGGAAACCTGAGCGGGAACCAAGTGCTTGAATCCCAAAACAGGCCGCCCTTGTTCATGACAGACAAGGTCGGACACTGAGAGGCGGCTTTGACGCGGAGGGCAGGGAAGGACGGATAGCTGAAAAGACTTCGCGCTGGTGAACGCGTTTGGTATCAAATCATGCGATGACTCCCAACGAGAAGCCTGCCGAGCTTAAGCACCTGCGTGCGCGGCTTCGGAGTCCTGAGTTTCGCCAATCGCCGGATGCGCGCAGTAACGTTGTGGGCGCTCTCGCGGGTCTGGCATTCAGCCTGCTGACAGCCCAAGCATGGCCAGTTCCAAAAATGGTGCTGACAGGACGCACCGCAGAGGTAGTGCAAGCGGATTTCAGCCCGGATGGTTCGCGCAACGTCGCAGCGTCTGGGCAGACGGCGCGAGTCTGGGACGCCAGGACCGGCCACCCGCTCACGCCGGCATTAGAGCATGACGGCGTAGTCTGGTCGGCCGCCTTCAGTCCGGACGGCTCGCGCGTTGTCACCGCTTCTTGGGACAAGACCGCGCGAGTCTGGGACGCCACGACCGGCCAGCCGCTCACGCCGGCATTAAGGCATGACGGCGTAGTCTGGTCGGCGGCGTTCAGCCCGGACGGTTCGTGCGTCGTCACGGCGTCTGCCGACAGGACCGCGCGAGTCTGGGACGCCACGACCGGCCAGCCGCTCACACCGGCATTAGGGCATGACGGCGTAGTCTGGTCGGCGGCGTTCAGCCCGGACGGTTCGCGCGTCGTCACGGCGTCTTGGGATGAGACCGCGCGGGTCTGGGACGCCAGGACTGGCCAGCCGCTCATGCCGCCATTGAAACATGAGAACCTGGTCAATTCGGCCGCCTTCAGTCCGGACGGATCGCGTCTTGTCACCGCGTCGGACCTTACCGCGCGGGTCTGGGACGCCAGGATTGGCCAACCACTCACGCCGCCATTGAAACATGATGGTCTGGTCATATCGGCCGCCTTTAGTCCGGACGGCTCGCGGATCGTCACCGCGTCTTGGGATGGGACCGCGCGGGTCTGGGACGCCAGGACCGGGGAGCCGCTCACGCCGCCATTGCAGCATGGCGCTTGGGTCACTTCCGCAGTCTTCAGTCCGGACGGCTCGCGCGTCGTCACAGCGTCATTGGACAAAACCGCGCGGGTCTGGGACGCCAGGACCGGCCAGCCGCTCACGCCGCCATTGCAGCATGACGACGGGGTTCAATCAGCCGCCTCCAGTGCGGATGGCTCGCGCATCGTCACGGCGTCATTGGACAAGACCGCGCGGGTCTGGGACGCTAGAACCGGCCAGCCCCTCATGCCGCCATTGCAGCATGGCGGCCCGGTCTTGTCGGCCGCCTTCAGTCCGGACGGCTCGCGCATCGTCACGGCGTCTTGGGATGGGATCGCGCGGGTTTGGGACGCCAAGACCGGCGCCCTGCTCACACCGGATAGGGCGCGTGAACTTCTGGGTGAAATTTGGCGCTCCGTGCCAGATGACCAGGGCCGCATCTGCACCAAGCGCCACAATCTCCTGGCTCCTGGTCGTGACCTTCGGGCGTGACGAAGAGGCAACGGACTCGGTCACCATCGATCGCTCGTTTGCCAATGGTTTCGCCGCCCTGGCCGTGATCGGGAGGCTGGTCAAGGCGATCGCGCCGATTGCGGCTTGGCAGCGGATCGCGACGTTCTTAACCTCCTGCGAGCATGCCGCGCTCCCCTTGTGCGCCACCGCGATTTGCCGCCATGGCTCGACGGCTGCGCGCGATCGTGAACCCGGATCGGACCCGGTTCCCGGTCTCACGCCGCGCCCGGCAGATCGCGCTGGCTGGGGGCGTGCTGCTGCTGGGGACGGCGCCGGCGCCGGCGGAAGGGCTCCTCGATTGGCTGCTCCGCCGCGATGTGCATGTGATCACAACCACCGAGATGACGCCGGCGGGCGCCCTGCGGCGACCGGCCTCGCCCGAGCATCCAATCTACTATATTGGGGTAAGCGCCGGGTATCATGATCTGGGACGGGAAGCTTGGGGCGAGAAGCCGCCCGTTCCGCAAAAGATGATCCAGGAGGTGGTGCGGGTGTTGGCCAACGTGGGATTTGTTCAGGCGGACAGTCAGCACCCGCCGACGCAGTGCATCATCTTCTACTGGGGCACGCTGTACAGGATCACGACGCCCAGCCCTTGGGGCATCGACCAGCCGGACCAGCAGCTAAACCGTCCGGCGATGCTGGGGTTTCTGGGCGGCGCCAAGCTGGGGCTGGTGTCGAAGCAATCCGAACCGTGGCGCGATGGGGGATTGCTGCCGGGAATGACGCGCTTCGATTCCGACGCGGCCGCCATCGCGAACCTGGCGCAGGAGGACCTCTATGCGATCACGCTCGCCGGCTATGCGTATCCCGCGCACCCGCCGAAAGGCGCGGAGCTCCTTTGGCGAACCAGGATCAGCTGCCCGGCGCGCCGCCTCGCGCTGGCCGACACTCTGCCCACGATGTTGGCCACCGCCGGCCCCTATATCGGCCGCGACACCCCGCGGCCGGTGTGGATGAAGGTCTCCGATAAATTCAAACCCGACATCCGGATCGGCAATCCCAAGGTGGAGGAGTACCTCGATTCGGGCCAGTGGCCGATTCTTGACGCCAAGACGGCCGCCGGGAAAGCGAAACAAGACAGCAAACCGTGATTGGCTGGCAAAGGGTCGCTTGCTTGCGGCCGGCAGGGCCTTCCGCCGCTTTGGGCTGGAAACCGGATGGCCTCGGCCAGCGGGCGGCATTATTCCATTTGTGGACGGCAGTGTTCGACAATGCCCGAGTCGATGATGTGAACAACGACCTCAGGGAATTTCCGCCGCAGCTTGAGGGCAAAAGATCAGCCGGAGCGAATCATCAATCGCAATTGTTTCGACCTGACCCTCTTCGCTCGCGCCCCATTGCAGCATCGCGACGGGGTCCATTCAGCCGCCTTCAGTCCGGACAGTTCGCGCATCGTCACGGCGTCTGACGACACGACCGCTCGGGTCTGGGACGCCCGGACCGGCCTCCTGCTCACCCTGGATCGGGCTCCTGAAGGGCCGTGACATATTGCGTGGATACACGGGTGTATTCGGATAACAAAGTCGGCAACTTGATCGGCCGCCAAAGCTCCGGAAGACACCTTCGCGGAAGGTGCGGTCGCCCTGCCGTATTCTGCTCCTGGGACGTCGATGCCCGGGGCGCGGTCTATCTGTCAACCCCCGGCCGGCGTGCCGTCCGCCGAAGGGCGATCAGGGCGGCGAGCCCGGCAACAACCCACCCCCCCAAGAATCCACCGCCACCACCACCGGACGACGAACCGCCTCCGGATGGAGGGGAGGGGGGCGGCGCGGCCTGGCCGGCTGGCACGACGAACAGGGTGATGCTCTGCGACGGAACCGTAGTGACGATGGCGTTGCCGGAAACGCCCACATCGTCCAGCCGCGCGATCGCGGTTTGCGTGGCCGAATTGATCTGCCACACCTCCGCCGCGCCTCCCGCGGTGAAGTTCGCCAGGTTCACCGTGACCGATGTGCTCCCTGTCTGCTTGTTGATCACCATCACTGTGAGCGCGCCGTCGCCACTGCGCACCGCCGCAAACGCCGAGAGAGTGTCGGGATTCGCCACCGCCGCCGCCACGCTGGTGTCGCCAAAGGTCGAATCGTGGCCGTCGTAGTTGCGGTAGATCTGGCTGGCGAGATAGGTGAAGTAATACGTGGCTGGCGTCGTGCTCGTGTCCTTGCCGACGCCCCAGCGGGTGGCGAGGTCGACTCCCTCGCGCCCATAGATGCCAAGCACATCGGCCTGCGTCGTCGCGCCGTTGAGGTTCGCCTCGTCCCCCCAGTTGTATTCGGTGAGGCCGATCTGCAGACCCGGACAGTACTGGTTGATCATGGCCTTCAGCGTCGGGATATAGTTGACGATCCGGCCGTTGATCCCGATGTCGCCGTACCACGACGGATCCTGGAAGTTCGGGTCCCAGAGGATGCGGGTCTCGCGGTTGCGCACCAACTGCGCCGCGGGCGAATCGTCCTCGCCGTCCGGGGTTCCGTTGTAAGCGTGCACCGTGAGAATGTCGATGAGCTGCACGCCGGTTTGCTGCCTGTAGGCGGCCAGCTGCTGGAGCAGCCACGGGTAGTAGTAGGTCTGGCCGTGGGTGTGGTAGTCGGAGTTGCTCGCGCCGATGCCGTGGGCCTGGTCAAATCCGCTGTCGTACAACGCCCACCAGCTCCATTCCTCCGGCCCGCCGATCCTGGCCGTGGGATCGGCGGCGCGGATCGCGGTGGCATAGTCCTTGATCTTGGCGAAGATCTCGTCGTACGAGGCCGGGTTGGGCTGGACGTCGCGGTGCGTCGAGTGCCACAGCGAGGGCTCGTTATCGAGGAGATAGTATTTGATTCCGGTGACAGTCGAGGCGGCGCCGAACGTCGCGACCAAATGCTGGACCCACGCCTGCTGGATGGACGGGCTGTTCGGCACCCCGGTGTCGCGGGGATCGTTGCCCGTGATGTTCTTGCCGGTGGCCGTGCTGACGCCGTTGCCCGCATCGGCGTTCCAGGGATCCGTGGCGGTCTGCGGGCCGTATTTCTTCACCGAGAACCCGGCCAGGGTCGTGCGGCCGGGGCCGAGGTTGGCCAGGTAGTCGACCATCGGGATGGTGAAGATCGGCTCCGCCCCGGTGTGGGCCGAGCGTGTGATGGCGACGAAGGCGTCGGCCGAACCGCCCGGCGTGCCGCTGCCGTCAGAGTACGTCTCAAAGTACCAGTCGGCGCCGGCGGAATGCGCGTCGATTTGCCAGTTGTAGCGGCTGGTCGCGTTGCCGCCCCACCGGTTGAGCGTTGCGTTCAGCGCCGCCACGTCGTGTGCGTCGCCGTACGCGATGCCGTAGATGTTCGGACTGATGGGGTGCCGGTTCGCACTGGCATCCACGCGCACGGTGGCGGCGGGATTGTCCGCCCGCGCGGGTGCGGCTCCGGCAACGACGAGCGAAATCGCGGCGATGGCTATGAATTTCATGGCCTGGCTTAGCGCAGGACCATGGCACCCGCGCTTACTCGACGGTGACCGACTTGGCCAGGTTGCGCGGCTTGTCGACGTCGCGGCCGAGCTCCACGGCGATGTAGTAGCTGAGGAGCTGCACCGGCACGGCCGCCACGATCGGCAGCACGGCCTCGTGGCAGTCGGGGATGGCGATGATCTCGTCGGCCAGGCCGGGGGGGAACTCGCAACCCTCCGTCGCGATCACGATGGTCTTTCCCTTGCGGGCCTTGATCTCCTGGATGCTGGATACGACCTTGGGGAAGATCTCGCCCTTGGGCGCAAAGAAGACGGTCGGACACTTCTCGCTCACCAGGGCGATCGGGCCGTGCTTCATTTCGGCCGCCGGATAACCCTCGGCATGGATGTAGGAGATTTCCTTGAGCTTGAGCGCGCCCTCCAGCGCGATCGGAAAGAGCGAGAGGCGGCCCAGGAAGAGGAAGTCCTGAAAGTGGGCGTACCGCTTGGCGATGTCCCGGATGCGCGGCGCCTGTTCGAGCGTTTTCCGCACGAGGTCCGGCACTTGCTTGAGCGCGTTCACGTACTGCACGCCGCCGCTGAAGCTCATGTCCCGCATGCGCCCCACGTAGAGGGCGACCATGGCGGCGATGAGCAGCTGCGACGTGAAGGCCTTGGTCGAGGCCACCCCGATCTCCGGGCCGGCGTGCTGGTAGATGCCGCCGTCGGCCTCGCGCGCGATCGTCGAACCCACGACATTGCAGATCGCCATGACCCGGTAGCCCTTGCGCTTCGCCTCGCGCAGGGCCTCGCGCGTGTCGAGGGTCTCGCCTGACTGGCTGATGACGAAGAAGAGGGTGTTGCGGTAGAGCGGCGCGTTGCGGTAGCGAAACTCCGACGCGTAATCGACCTCGACCGGCGCGCGGGCGAAGCGCTCGATCAGGTGCTCGGCCACGAGGCACGCGTGCCACGCCGTGCCGCACGCGCAGAACTGGAAGCGGTCGATCTGGCGGAAATCGGCCGGCGTCAGGTTGAGTCCGCCGAAGTTCGCCGTGCTCTGATCCTCGGAAAAGCGGCCGCGCATCGCGTTCTCGAGCGCCGCCGGTTGCTCGAAGATCTCCTTCTCCATGAAATGCGCGAAACGGCCGAGGTCGGCGTCCTCGACCGTCCAGGTGACACGGTCGATCACCGGCGACACGTCGGTGAGATCGAGCGTGGTAATCAGGAAGTTCTTGGGCGTGATGTGGACGATCTCGCCGTCCTTGAGGTAGACGACATTTTGCGTCCGGCTGATCAGCGCCGCGACATCGCTCGCGAGGATGTACTCGGCGTCGCCGACGCCGAGGATCAGCGGTGAGCCCTTGCGGGCGGCTACCATCTCGCCGGGATGCTCGGTGCAGAGGACGACGATGCCGTAGGTGCCCTCAACGTGGTGGAGGGTCTTGCGCACGCTCTCCAGGAACCGGTTGGCGTCGGCCCGGGCCGTTTCCTTCTGGTAATGGTAGGCGATGAGATTGACGAGCGCCTCAGTGTCGGTCTCGGACGCGAAGGTGTAGCCCTTGCCGGCGAGGAACTTCTTCATGCCGGCGTAGTTCTCGATCACGCCGTTGTGCACGATGGCGAACTTGCCGTCGCTGCTCACGTGCGGGTGGGCGTTGGCGTCCGTGACCCCGCCGTGGGTGGCCCAGCGCGTGTGGCTGATGCCGGTGGTGCCGCTGAGCCGGTGCTGCGCCGCGAGCTGGGTCAGGCCCTCGACCCGCCCGGTCTTCTTCACCACCTCGAAAGTGCGGTTATGTTCCACCGCCAGGCCGGCGGAATCATAGCCGCGGTATTCCAGGCGCTTCAGTCCCTCGAGCAGGATGGCGGAGGCCTTCTGCTTGCCGACATAGCCGACGATGCCACACATAAGTTACTTTGGTTGCTCTCTTTAGTCTGGCGATTTTAGGGAGTTTGGCGAAATTGGGGCAAGGTAATTGAGCGCCGCAGCGGTCGACTCGGTGGCCGATCCGCGCGCCGTGCAGGATTAATGCCATGAACATCAGCCCCAGCGTGCTTGCGGTGATCATGGGCGGAGGCCGCGGCACCCGCCTCTATCCGCTGACCAAGGAGCGCTGCAAGCCGGCGGTGCCGCTGGCGGGCAAGTACCGCCTGGTCGACATCCCGATCAGCAACTGCCTCAACTCGGGCATCAACCGGATCTTCCTGCTCACCCAGTTCAATACCGCGTCGCTGCACCGCCACGTGCAGAGCACCTACCACTTTGATTCCTTCGGCCACGGGTTCGTGGACATCATGGCGGCGGAACAGACGGAGCAGAACAAAGAGTGGTATCAGGGCACGGCCGATTCCGTGCGCCGCAACTTCGTGCACTTCCGCACCCACCCGCACGACTACCTGCTCATCCTCGCGGGCGACCAGCTGTACCGGATGGATTTTCGCCGGATCATCGCGCAACACATCACCACCGGCGCCGACGTGACCGTCTCCGCCATCCCGGTGCCTGTCTCGAAGGTGGAATCCCTCGGGGTGATGCGGGTGAACGACAATCTTGAAATCAAACAGTTCGTCGAGAAGCCGAAGGATCCGGCGGTCGTCGGCAGCCTCGCCCTCAGTCCCGGGCTGGAGGCGCGCCTGACCACGCCCTCCACCGAGAAACACTGTCTCGCCTCCATGGGCATCTATGTGTTCAGCCGCGACGTGCTGCAAGGCGCCCTGGACAACACCATGACCGACTTCGGCAAGGAGGTGATCCCGAGCCTGCTGGGCAAGAAGCGCCTCTTCGCCTATGTCTTCGAGGGCTACTGGGAGGATATCGGCACCGTGCGTTCCTTCTTTGAGGCCAATCTGGCGCTCGCGCAGCCGCTGCCGCCTTTCAACTTTTACCTGCATACCGCCCCCATCTACACGCATCCCCGCTTCCTGCCCGCCTCGAAAATCAACAAGTGTTTCATCGATTACGTCGTCGTCGGTGACGGCTCGATCATCACGGACACGACGCTGAAGCACTGCGTCATCGGCATCCGCGCGATGATCCGCGAAGGCTCCCATCTCGAAGACGTGGTCATGATGGGCGCGGATTTTTACGAGGGCGACGAGGAGATCCGCCAGAACGCGGCCCAGGGCATCCCCAACGTCGGGGTGGGCTACAACTGCCAGATCCGCGGCGCCATCATCGACAAGAACGCGCGCATCGGCGACGGCTGCGTGCTCTCGCCCGAGGGCAAGCCCAACGGCGACTACCCGCACGGCGTCATGATCCGCGACGGCGTGCTGGTGGTGCCGAAAGGGGTGACCGTGCCGGCTGGCACGACGATTTGACGCCGGCGGGCCGGGGTGTCAGCATCCGCACGGTTCCGAACGCAACCTTTACCGTCAGTTCGACCTTTCTGCGGAGGACGGCGCCATGAACAAGATCCTCGTTTGCACCGACGGTTCCGCCTACTCGTTCGTCTGCTATGATTACGCGGCCTGGATGGCCCAGCGCACGGGGGCGGCGCTCGAGGTCCTCTATGTGTCCGACCTGCGGCAATTCGAGGTGCCGATGGTCGCGGACCTCAGCGGCAGCCTCGGCGTGCAGCCGTACCAGGCCGTGTTGGGCAAACTGCAGGAATTCGAGCAGGAGCGCGCCAAGGCGATCCTGGAGCAGGCGCGGAAGCACCTGGCCGCGAAGGCGCCGGCGGTGGTGGCGACCTTCGCCCACAAGCTCGGCTTCCTCGTCGACACGTTCCACGACTTCGAGGTGCACGTCGACCTGATCATGCTCGGCAAGCGCGGCGAGAACGCCAATTTCGCCACCGAGCACCTCGGCTCGACCATGGAGCGGGTGGTGCGCGCGAGCCACAAGCCCTGCCTGGTCACCTCGCGCGCGTTCAAGACGGTGGAGCGCCTCCTGTTCGCCCACGACGGCGGCAAGAGCTGCCAGAAGGCGCTGGAGTTTCTGGCCACGTCGTCGGCCTTCAAGGATCTCGAGTTGCACCTCGTGGCCGTGGCGGCGCACCACGACGAGGAGGCGGCGCTCAAGACCCTGCAGGGCGCGGAGGGCGTGCTGCGCGCGTCGGGCTACCAGCCGCGCGCGCAGATGCTGGTGGGCCAGCCGGACAACGAGATCGCCTCCTACGTCGACGGGCGGGCAATCAACCTGCTGATCATGGGCGCCTACGGGCACAGCCGCATCCGGCAGTTGATCATCGGCAGCACCACGACGGCGATGATCCGCCGCTGCAAGGTGCCGGTGCTGCTGTTCCGGTGAGGGCCGCCCGCCGGTCGCCGGAGGAATTCGGAAGCCAGGTAGCCAGAGGGGTGGAGCCCGCAGTCCCGTGCAGGCTGAGGTCGGCGGCCCGGACGCCCAGCCTTCGCGCCGGCGCCCACGCTTGGACCTACGGCGGGAGGGCAAGGTTCGGCCCTACGATGTTGATAGCTGGATCGCCACGGCCCGCCGGGCGGGCCTCGCGATGACACGGCATTTTGAAGACCCGCCCTATTTGAGATTCTGGACCAGCGTGTTCTGCGTGTCGGCGGTCGACTTCATGATATTGCTGAGCGTGGCGACGAACTTGGACCGCCGGTCCATCATCATCTGCAGACGCAGGGAGGTCATCTCCGACAACTCGCCCATGCCGTCGAGCTTGCCCTTCAGGTCATTGGGATTCGCGAGGCTCCGGGCGGCTTCCGCCAGGACGTAGAAGCTGAGCAGATCGGATTGCTCACCGGAAAGGTGAGCGAACTTCCCGCGCACCTCCTGCTGCGCGAGACCGTAAGCATCGACATTCTCGGAGCTCGTGGCCAGGCGGGTGAGCAGTCCGCGGGCCGCGAGATCGAGCTTGGCTCGCACCCCGGGGTGAAGGGCCGCCTGGAGGCTCTGAGCCCTGGCGAAGACGGTCTGCTCCAGCGCAAGATCCCGTTGCACCACTTGGGCGGCGCGAGCGGGGCCTGTCGTGGCCGGTTTGTTCTCCGCCAGCGCGGGGAGACCGGCGATCAGTAATGTAGTCAGGGCGGCTATTCTCCTCATGGGAACCTCCAGTTTTATGGTATGCTCGGCGGCCCGTAGCCCGTCTCCGCTGCTCCATTCCATCAGGCAGGCAGGAGACGCATCGTGGAAATCCGCGGGCGAATCGCGCGCTCACAGCCGTTTCCCGGCCTGGCGGCGCCCGAGTCGGCCGCTACGACTGCAGATTGTAGACCTTGATTTCTGTCTCCCGCGGCGGCGCCTTGAAGCCGCCCTTGATGCCCCGCTTGAGCCGGGGTCGGAGGATCTTGTCGCGGAACCGGACCCAGCTCGCCTTGGAATCGTGCACGGCCACGATCGTCCAGCCGCC
>DATIWI010000081.1:0-3968 GCA_035519475.1 Opitutaceae bacterium | reverse complement strand
CCCGCGCGACCTGTCACCCCAGTCCGGCTGCTTTCCCAAGCCCCCCTGTGAAATTGATTCTGCTTCGCGGCGCCGTGGTCGCCGGCGCCCTCCTCTGCACGCTGCCGTTCGCCGCTGGCGACGTCTCGCGCCTCCAGCAGGTGACCGACGAACTGGCCACGCTCCAGACCGTGGTGCAGAAACTTCCGGCCGGGCGTGAGCGCAAGAAACTCGAGGAGCGCCGTGCGCTCCTCGAACGCGAGCGCGACATCCTCCGGGCCCGTCAGCTCCTAGAGGCCAAGGAGCAGGCGCTCGACCGGCGGCGGCAGGACAGCCCGGCCATGAAGCTGCAGGGCCTCCTCCGCACGCTCGAGCCGCACACCCAGCCCCTGCAGACGCGAATGGAGACGCTCGGCGACCGGCTCCGCGACGCCGCCGCGCAACGGGACGCCCTCAAGGTCGAGATCGACAAAGCCGCCAAGCTTCCCGCCGGGGCCGATCGCGACGCCCGACTGGCGGCGTCCAACGAAGAGCTCTTGAACCTGACCGAGGAGATGGAAGCGCTCCAACTGCAGCGCGAAGCCATCACCCACGGGCTCGCCCTGGCCACGGAGGTGGCGGCGGTTGCCACCCGGCTGCGCGACGAGCCGGCGGTGCCGCCCTTGCATCTCAGCACGTGGTGGGAAAAGCAGCGCGAACTGACCGCCGTCAATGGCCGGCTGGCTTCCGCCAGCGAGACCGCCCGCTCGGTCGAGGAGCGCCGCAGCGCCGCGGCGGACGTCCTCGCCCTCGCGAAGGAAAAGCTCGGCCAGATCGACGAAGAGATCGCGTTGCTGGCTCCGCAGACCGGGATCTTCCGCTCCACTCCCGGCGTGGACCAGCTGCTGGCAGCCGCCCGGCGCGACAAGGATGCGCTCGCGGCCCGCCTGCCTTCCCTCGAGGCGCAGAATACCGCCCTCACCGAGGCGGCGGCCAGCACCGTCCAGATGACCGATCTCCTCAGTGCGGAGCGGAGCTGGCTGGGCGAGCGGCAGCGCGCGCTCACCGAACGCTTGCTTCGCTGGCTCGCCTGGCCGGCCGCGGTGATGGTCGCAATCGTCCTGCTCTTCCTCGGTGCCAGCCGCTTCGTGCTCCCCCGGTTCTACCGGCACGAGATGCTGGTCAGCGCCCGGCGGGTGAACCGCTACTTCATGATGGCGACGCTGCTCGTGGCGGTCGCCGGCTTTTTCCTGGACGATCTGCGCATGCTGGCCACCACGCTCGGGATCGTCAGCGCCGCGCTCGTCATCGCGCTGCAGGATGTGTTCGTGTCCATCGCCGGCTGGTTCGCAATCGTCATCAGCAACAAGGTCCGCGTGGGCGATCGCGTGGATATCGATGGTGAAAAGGGGGACGTGATCGAGATTGAGCTGATGCGAACCACCTTGAACGAGGTCGAAACCGGGATCGGCCTCGATCACCCGACGGGCCGGATCATCGCCATTCCCAACAGCTACATCTTTCGCAGCCGCGTGCACAACTCCACCCGCCACCACCGCTGGGTGTGGCTGCGCACCGACATCACCGTCACGTTTGAGACGCCGCTGGCGGAGGCGGCCACCGTCCTTCGGAAGGCGCTGGAGGAGACCACCGCCGAGGCGTTTGTGGCCGCCCGGCGGGACGCCGCCGCGTTTGAACACCGGTACGGTCGGATCGACGCGGTCTATGAGCCGAAGGTTTACTGCGCCATCGCCGACTCGGGTGTCATGTTCAGCTTGCTGGCGGTCGCCGAGTACAGCGCCAAGAGCACGATGCGCGACCGGCTGCATTGGCGCATTCTCAATGATTTTGCCCGCGACCCGCGGCTGCAATTCGCGTACCCGACCCACCGGGAGATCTTCTCGCGAGTTAACTCCGGTCGCAGCGCCTCCGAGGTGGCCAGCGCCGGATCCGCGCCCGCGACGCCGGCCCGTCGCACGATCTGGCCCGAGCCAATGAACTGACGCAGGCGCCCGCGAGCCGTTCACGCTCACACCGGCCATCGGCCGCCATCCTGAGCGCCCTCTCCCCAATCTTTGGTGTAGACCCGAAAGGCTGCTCCATCCGAAGCTCCGCAGGAGCGAGGGATGGCGGGATGGACGGGACTCGAACCCGCGGCCTTCTGCGTGACAGGCAGACGCTCTAACCAGCTGAGCTACCACCCCGTGCCGGAAAGGAGGGCGAACGTAGATCGCGAGATAGGCAAGTCAAGTGCAGTCTGTGCCGGCGGGGGCAGCGGTCGCCCGCCGCCATTATTCGTTGATGCCGCGCGCTTCCGCCCAGGTCTCCTGTCCATCGCCTTCGATGAAGATCACCATCGGGCGGCAGCAGATCTCGCAGTCGTAATCGAGCTCCGCCGGCAGTTCTTCCGGCGGCGGAGCCGCGATTTGAAAGCGCTGCAAACATGACGGACACCTGACGTTGACGAAGCGCGGGGGCACGGGCTTTTCCCTTGTCGATGCGTGGGGGCACGGTTATCCCGTCAGCCACAGCTTTCAAGCGGTGGTAGCTCAGCCGGATAGAGCAACGGTTTTCTAAACCGTCGGTCGCGGGTTCGAGTCCCGCCCACCGCGCCAGCCTTCGCTCGCTTTGCGAGCTGCGGCTCGGCACGGCCAGCCTTCGCGTGGCCTGGCGCTAAAGGGCCAGTTGGCGGCCGCGGCACCCTATTCCCGTGAATCGGCTGGCGGCGGGTGGAGGTGTCGAGTGTTGGAAGCCGCCGGGCCGAGAGCGTCGCGGCGGTCCCGATTCGACGTTGCCGGCCGGTTTGGCAGATGCACTGAATCCACGCGCCTGATCTCGCGGGCCGCTTTCGCGAGTACCGGGCTGTTGAAGGGACGCGATGGAGACTCCCGCTCGAAACCCGCCAGGGCCAACGCGCGCCGCGTTTCGGGTGCCCGCATGAAGTATTTCCAGCAGAAGCCGCTGCGCAGGTTCTCCACCATTGCCAGAGTGATGCCGAGGTCGATCGCGATGACGTCGGGCGAAACCCAGCCAGTCTGGGGATTGAAGGCGTCGGCAAAGCCATAGCGGCCCCATACCCGCGTCCCTCCGATCGCCAGCATTCGCCGCAGCGCATCGAGACACTCCTTGGGGGCGAAGGGCATCGAACCACCCGGAGCAGAAGGCACCACCGTGCCGTCCAGATGGTCGATTGATACCTCCGGGCCACCCCAATTGACATAACCCCGCGCGCTATCCGACGCGGTCAGACCCCACAGATCGCTTGACCAATGATTGAATCTGGTCGACAGCGTCGCACTCCACTCGCGCTGGGCCAGCGTTGCGTCCACGGAGTTCTGCCAGTAGTCGATGAACTGATCGTGTTGCCCGCGAAGATCGAACCAGGCGTGAGAATATTGGTGCGTGAACAAGGCGGGGGAATTGACGAACGTACGAACGCCATAGACCGTCACTGGTTCGCGCCGCCAGGCGTCCCAGCACGCCGCCGGCAGGGAATCTCTGGGCGCCCCGATCCCGAGCAGGTATAACCCGAGCAGTTCGCTGTAGCTATCCCACCGATAGTCGAGGAACCCCGTCTCCGGCAACCAGCCGTGGGATAGCGTGCTGCCGCCATTGAGCGCCCAGATCCAGTCGATCCGCGCATAGAGCCGGTCCACCAGCCGACTGACCTCCGCGTTATCGAGATATTCCCGCGCCAGGAGCGCCCCTTGGAGAAACAGGGCCGTATCGATCGTCGATGCTTCACACTGCCATTCGCGCGCGCCCGTGTGGATGCCGACGAAGTGATAGATCCAGCCGCGCTCGTGAGCCACGGATCGGTCCACGAAACGAAGCAGGGTCAGCGCGTACCGCGTGGCCACTTCCCGGCCGAGCCAGCCGCGGTCGGCGCCGATGCACCAGGCCGTCAGGGCAAATCCGGACGCGGCGATGCTGGCCGGCGCATCGCTCGGCGATCCGTCGAAGGGCGCTCGATCCCGGGTCAGTCCCGTGTGGGGATCCGTGTGGTCACA
>DATIWI010000080.1:0-20634 GCA_035519475.1 Opitutaceae bacterium | reverse complement strand
GTCATTCCCCTGCTGGGGGGCGGGGCAACAATGTCACGTATTACGTGACGTTGGCTTACCGGCCCTCGTTTGTGGGGTGGGCGCCGCAATGTCACCTGTTGCGTGACAAGAGCGCGTTAAGGGTTGATCGCTGAGGTGGCCGGGTTTGTGGCTCAAAACTCAGCGGCGGCATGCCAGCCCTCCTCTGCAGCCAGGGGGGTATTGTCACGTATTGCGTGACGTTGGTCTACTCGTCCTCGATTCGAGTGGGCGCCGCGATGTCACGTAAAGCGTGACATCGCGCGGTGGGATGCACGCCGCCGGGTGGTCCCGGCAGGGTGGAGGGCTTGTCCCCGGATCGGGGACCGCGAAACGAATGTCCACAGACGCCCGTCGTGGCGCCAGCGGAGCAACCGGCGCCGCAGTCAGGTGGCCGGCATGGCCACGACGCCGGAGCGGCCGTCGATGGCCGCAAGCACCTGATCGCGCACCGGGAGGCGCGCGCGATCGACGAGCAGGGCGCGGGCGTAGTCGTCGAGCCGGACGAATTGCACGCCGCGTTCGACGCAGGCGCGCAGCAACGCCTGAAAAAGGGGCCGCTTGCCCATGCCCTCGATCTCGGCATGAATGGTGAGCACGTTGACGGGTTCCTCGCGCAGGAGCGAAAGATAGTGCGGGACAATGTGGTTGTCGGGAAACTCGGGCCGGCCGAGCAGCTCGTCGAAGGTCGGCAGCGTGCTGGGGATCTCCAGCGTCTGGAAGACGCGGCCCTCGAGGCGGGGAAAGAACGGCGGCCCGTTGCGGGTGTCGCTGGCGTAGAGCAGGCCGGCCTCGTCGTAGACCGCCCGGCTGCGGGCGTTGCTCTGCCAGCCGGCAGCGCCGGCGGCGTGTGCGGCGGCGCCGAAAATGCGCCGGAACTCGGCGCGGGCGGCCGCGAACTCGGCCCGGACCGCGTCGAGGCTCATCGTCTGGACGTGGTCCTGCCAGCGGTAGTGGTTGTAGCAATGAATCCCGACCTCGAAGCCGGCGTCACGCACGGCGCGCATGGCGTCCGCGTTTCGCCGCCCGATGTGCGGCGCGGGCAGCAGCGTGCCGCTGAGCAACGTGCGCACGCCGTAGATCGAGACCACGCTGGTGCGGCTGACTTTTTGGAAAAAGCCGGGCCGAAAAATGCGCGTGATCGCGCGACCGGTCTGGTCGGGGCCGAGCGAGAAGAGGAAGCAGGCCGGGACGCCGGCCGTGCGGCAATCGGCCACGAGGCTGGGCACGCCCAACCGCGTGCCGCGGTCGGTGTCGACGTCAACCTTGAGCGCGAGGCGGATGGCGGACATGGCCGGGGCTTTCTCGCAACCAAGACGCAAAGGACGCCAAGATCAACTCGGGCTTCTTTGCGTACTTGGTGTCTTGGTTGTGACGACTATGCCAGCTGGTAGTCCTTGTGCGCGAGGTGATAGTCGAGCGTGCGCCGGATGGCGGTCGGCAGATCGACCTTCGGCCTCCAGCCGAGAAACATGCGCGCGCTGGCGATCGACGGGACGCGCTTCTGGATGTCCTGATAATATTTCCCGAAGTATTTCCCGGAGGGCACCACGACAATCCTGGCTTGCTCGGCCTGCGGCCGGTACTCGGGATATTCCTTGAACGCGGTGATGATGAGGCGGGCGAGACGCGCGACGCTGACATTGTTCTTCGGATTGCCGAGGTTGAAAATGCGCCGCGAGGCACAGCCGTTCTTGTTCTCGATGATGCGCAGCAGCGCGTCCACGCCGTCGTCGATGAACGTGAACGACCGGCTTTGCCGGCCGCCGTCGACGAGCTGGATCGGCTTCTTGAAGATGACGTTCGAGATGAACTGGGTGAACAGGCGCGAGCTGCCCTCCTTGGGCTCGAACACGTTGTCGAGCTTCGGGCCGATCCAGTTGAAGGGCCGGAAGAGCGTGTAATCGACGCCATCGCGGACCCCGTAGGCGTAGATGACGCGGTCGAGCAGCTGCTTGGAGCTGGCGTAGATCCAGCGCTGCTTGTCGATCGGACCATAAACGAGCGTACTCGTTTCCTCGTTCAGTTCGGCGTCGGGACACATGCCGTAAACCTCGGAGGTCGACGGGAAGATGATGCGCTTCTTGTATTTCACGCATTTGCGGACCGTCTCGAGGTTGGCCTCAAAATCGAGCTCGAACACCCGCAGGGGGTCCTTGACGTACTGCGCGGGATTGGCGATGGCGACGAGAGGCAGCACGACGTCGCATTTCTTCACGTGGTACTCGATCCATTCGCGGGAGATGGTGACGTCGCCCTCGACGAACTTGAAGCGGGGATGGCCGAGGCAGTTGCCCAGTTTGTGGTCGCCCACGTCCATGCCGTAGACCTCCCAGTCCTTCTGTTTGAGGATGGCGTGGGTGAGCGAACTGCCGATGAAACCATTGGCGCCGAGAATCAATACGCGAAGAGGCATGAGGCGGAAATTGAACCACGAATGGACACGAATGAACACCAAAATGGCGGTTGGCGTGCGAGCGGCGAATCCGCGAATTCGCACTTTGTAGGGCGCGGTCGCCGAACCGCGCCGCATGGCCCGGAGGGGCGCACCTTGGTGCGCCCGTCGATTAATAAAGGCGCAACGAGCTTGCGCCCCTACAAGATCTGGCCGATCTGCAGCGCCGGCGCCGGGGCGCCGCGCCATTCGGTGCGGGTGAGTTCAAGCAAGCCGCCACCCGTGGCGACGACGAGGGGATTCACCGAGACGACTTCGCCCGGCCGGCCGCGAAGACCGCGCGCCGCGGGCGAATCGGGCTCGGCCCACCACACCATCAGGCGGACGGGACCGACGTCGGTGAAGGCGCCGGGATAGGGATCGGTCACGGCGCGGATGAGGTTGAAGATGTCGCGGTTGGTCTGCCGCCAGTCGATGCGGCCGTCCTCGGGTTTGCGTCCGCCGAAATAGGTGGCTTGCGACTCGTCCTGCGGCGTTTCCGTGGCGGTGCCGGCGAGCAGGGCGTCGATCTGGCGCTCGAGAATGCGGCGGGCGCAGGGCAGCACCTTGCGGAACGCCTGCTCGGCGGTGTCGCGCGGGCCGATCTCGATGCCCTCCTGGTCGACGATCGCGCCGGCATCGGCCCGCTGGACCATGCGGTGGAGTGTCATCCCGATGCGCGGCTCGCCGTGGAGAACGGCCCAGTTGATCGGGGCGCGCCCGCGGTATTTCGGCAGCAGCGAGCCGTGCAGGTTGAACGCGCCGCGCCGAGGCAGCGCCAGGATCGGCGCACAGATCAGGTTGCGGTAATAGACCGACAGGATCAGATCGGGCCGGAGGGCGGCGATCTTCTCGATCCACTCGGGCGTGTTGACGCTGGCGGGGGTGCGCACGGTCACGCCATGCTCGCGCGCCGCGAGCGCCGGCGTCTTGAACCAGATCTTCTCGCGGGGGTCGTCCGCGTGGGTGATCAGCGTCACAACGTTGTCCCCGCGCGCGAGGAGCAGCTCGAGGCATTCATAGCCCACTTCGCTGTAGCCGAAGAAGAGAATGCGGGGCTTGGCCATGGTCAGGGCGCCGGCAGGTGCTCGCCATCGACCTGGACGTGATCCTCATCCGGCCCGAGAGGTTCGACCCGGCGGTTCAGCCCGTCGATGGCAGGTTCGTTGATCCAGAGAGTCCGGCCCGCCAGCTCCGCCGTCCGGCGGAGGGTCCGTTGTCGCGCCACGTCCGCAGGGCAGGTGAGGGCGTAGAGGCGGTAGGAAGCGCCGAGCGCGGCCGCGCGCCGGCGGGCGTCGTCGCGCGAAGCCCGGCTCCAAAAGCCGCAGTCCATGATCACGTCGGTGCCGGTGCCAAGCACGCGCCCGGCATGTTCCCAGATGAGCTCGAAGACCCGGCCGAGGGTTTCGTGAAAGGCAGCTTCCGGCCCGCGGTCGCCGTACAGCACGAGCATCCATTCGTCCGGCGTGAACCGGACGGCGCGAATCTGCCGTTCAAGCTGGCGGGCGAAGGTGGTCTTGCCCGAGCCGACCGGGCCATGGATCAGGTGCAGGGTGGCCATGGCGGTCAGGCGCGTCGCCAGGCGCGGACAAAGCGGCGGCCGCCGGCGGCGGTCGTCAAACCATGGCGCGCCCGCTTCACCGTGTTTCCAGCATCTCCCGCACGTGGTATTGCTGGCGGGTGCGGACGACCTGGTAGGTGCGGCCCACGTATTCGCCGACCAGGCCGATGCCGATCATGCACACGCTGATGAGGAAGATCACGATGGCGAGCAGCGTGAACACGCCGAAGGTCTCGCGATCGAGGTTGAGCACGAAGCGGCGGTAGAGCAGGAGGGCCACCAGGATCAGGCTGCCCGCCGAACACAGGAGGCTGAACAGCGTGAACAACTGCAGCGGCGCGAGCGTGAAGCCGGTGATCAGGTCGAAGTTGAGGCGGACGAGCTTGTAGAACGAATAGTTGGACACGCCGGCATGCCGCTCGTCGTGGCGGACGCCGACCTCCGCCGGATTGCCCGCGAAGCTGTACGCCAGCGCCGGGATGAAGGTGTTGATGGCGCCGCTGCGCACCACGGCGTCCACCACCGGGCGCCGGTACGCCCGCAGCATGCAGCCCTGGTCCCGCATCGCGATGTTGGTGGTGTGGCGGCGGACCACGTTGACCAACTTCGACGCCCACGTGCGGAAGACCGAATCCCGTCGGTTGAGCCGGTAGCCGCCGACATAGTCGTGGCCGGCGTCGATCTGCTCGAGCAGCTTCGGAATCTCCTCGGGCGGATCCTGGAGGTCGGCATCGAGGGTGACAACGATCTCGCCGCGCACGCGCTCGAAGGCGGCCATGACCGCCATGTGCTGGCCGTAGTTGGCGTTGAAATCGATCACGCGCGTGACGTCGGGTCGCGCCGCGTGCTGGGCGCGGAGCAGTTCCAGCGACCGATCGGCGCTGCCGTCATTCGTGAAGATCACCTCGTACCGCCGCCCGAGCCCATCGAGCACGGGATAGAGGCGGGAGAAGAGCGTGGGCAGGTTCGGCTCCTCGTTGTAGACGGGGATGACGACCGACACGGAAACGGCTGGAGCGGGGTCAGGCATCTCGGGGACGGAGTCTACTCAGGTGGCCGCGCCACCGCACGCTTGAAATCCCCAACGCCAAGGCGCCAAACTCCAAAGCGATCGGATTGATGGTGCGCGCGTTGAAGCATTGGACGTGATGTGCCGTTGGTGTTTGGCTATTGGATTCCGGGATTTCGACCGAGCGTGGCGGGTTCACGTCTTCTGGTGCGCCACGAGAATCCCGGTGAGCGTCGTCACGACGCGCCGCACGTCCGCCACCGTCATGGCGGGGAACAGCGGCAGGGTGAGGATATTGCGGCCGGCATACTCGGCATGCGGGAAATCGCCCGGCTTCCACCCCCGCCGCCGATACACGGCGAACAGGTGCATGGCGGGATAGTGGACGCCGGTGCCGACGCCGGCGGCGTGCATCATCTCCATGACCTCGGCACGCCGGATGTTGAGCCGCTCCTCCGGCAGGACCACCTGGAACATGTGCCAGTTGCTGTTCGCGAAGTCGGCGACCGGCAGATGCAGTCCGAGGGCGCGCGGGGCGGGCGCGCCGAACGCCTCAAAATAGGCGCGCGCGAGGGCGCGGCGCCTGGCGGTGACCTCCGCGAGGTGCGGCAGTTGCCCCAAGCCGATGCGCGCCGCGATGTCCGTGAGGTTGAATTTGCCGCCGACCACCTCGACCTCCATGCCGTCGTGGCCGGTCCGCACCACGCCCTGCAGGCGGTATTGCTCGGCCAGCTTCGCCTCGCGCTCATCGTTGAGCACCAGGCAGCCGCCCTCGGCGGTGGTGATGTTCTTGTTGGCGTGGAAGCTGAACGAGACGAGATCGCCGAAGGCGCCGATGCGCCGGCCCCGCCATTCGCTGCCGAAGGCTTGGGCCGCGTCCTCGACCACGCGCAGCCGGCGGCGTTGGGCGATCGCGTAGAGGCGATCGCGGTCCACCGGCAGGCCCGCGAGGTCCACCGGGATGATCGCGCGCGTCGCGGGGGTGATGGCCGCCGCGACGCGGTCGAGGTCAAGGTTGCGGGTCGCCGGGTCGATGTCCACGAACACCGGCCGGGCGCCGACCTCGAGCACCACGTTGGCGGTCGCCACCCAGGAGAGGGGCGTCGTGATCACCTCATGGCCCGGACCGACTCCGGCGATGCGCAGCGCGATTTCCATCGTGCAGGTCCCGGAATTGAAGGCGCGCACCGGGCGGCCTCCGACGTACTTGGAGAGTTCCGCCTCGAAGGCCTTCACCTGCGGTCCGGAGGTGATCCAGCCGGAACGCAGCACGGCCGCCACGCCCGCAATGGTCTCCTCATCGATCGCCGGGCGGGCGAAAGGCAGGAACGCGGCGGCGGCAGCGGCGACGGGCGCGCGGGCGGTCTTCCGAGGCTGGCCGCGGGCGGATTCGACGGGCTCACCGCGGGCGGACGTGCCGGGCCGGGCACGGGTGGGCTGGGGGCGGACGGGGGCGGGCATGTCAGGGTTGATTGCTGAAGAGGTAATGGCCGCGGGTCTCGCCGAGCAAATGATAATGGAACGCCGGGTCGGCGAAGAGTTCCCCGACGTCCTGCCGGCGCGCGACGGCGAAGAGTCGCGCCGGGCCGGCCCACTGGCGGCGGAACTCGGCGTCGTCGATAAAGCGCGCAGCCCGTTCCGCCGGGTCGAGGAACGGCAGTTCGAGTTCGTCCTGATACGCCACCGTGCCCACCGTGCGCCGGGCATAGAAGGTGAAGTCGTGGAAGAAACCGTGGTAGTGGTAGACGCGGTCACCGGGTTGGATTCGCGCGGCCACTTGCTGCGCGAGCTCCTTGGTGCCCGGCCGCTGGATGAGCGGCGCCGCGAACGTCAGGAGGAAGTAGAGGCCGAGCGCGGTGGAAACCAGCGTCGCCAGGCCGGCCCGCAGGCCCCGGACCCGCGCCGCCCAAGGCGCCGCCACACCCCCGAGCACGAGCACCGCCGCCATCCCGTAGGCGTAGGGACGGAGCAGGACCGCCTGCCCCGCCTCCCGGATCACGCCGGGCTTGAGCACGGCGAAGACCAGCGCGGCCGCCAGGAGTCCGCACCCAAAGGAAAACACGCGAAACAAGGTGGGCACCCCGCGGGGCGGGTTTCCCGACCCCGCCCGCGCCAGCCACGCGCCGGCCAGCACCGCCACGGGCGGAAACAACGGCAGGATGTAGGGGACGAGCTTCGACTGGGAGGCCGAGAAGAACAGCAGGATGAACGCGGCCCAGGTGACGAGGAACCAGGCGTCAGCGCGTTCGCCCCGCCGGGCCCAGGCGTCGGCGAATCTCGCCCCGGCGGGTGCGATCGCGTCGCGGAGCGCGGACCACGCCAGGCCCATCCACGGAAACAGGCCGACAAAGACGATGGGGAGGAAGAACCACCAGGGCTCGGTGCGCTTGTGGCCGGTGGCCACGAACCGCTCCCAGTGTTCATGGACGAAATAGAATCGCGGCCATTCCGGATTGCGCGCGGCCGCCAGGACGTGCCACGGTGCCGCCACGGCCAGGAAGAGCAGCGTGCCCGTGGGCAGGTACAGCGGCCGCAGCCGCTTCCACTGGTTGAAGAGCAGGAGCCACCAAAACATCACGGCGCCGGTGACGAGGAAGCCGATCAAGCCTTTGCCGAGGGTGGCCAGGGCGGCGCTGGCGTAGAGCCCGTAAAAGAGCCAACGCCGACGGACGCCCGGCGGCTCCCGCACGCCGAGGAGGAAACAAACGAGCGTCGCGCTCATCAGCACGGACACGGCCATGTCGAGAAGGAGGATGCGCGCCAGTGCGAAATAGAGCAGAGAGGTTCCGAGGACGGTCGCCGCGCCCAAGCCGGCGGCGCGCCCATAGAGGCGGCGCCCCGCCGCGTAGGTGAGCAGCACGCCGCCCAACGCGAACAGGGCGGGAGCGGCCCGCGCCGACCACTCGCCCGGCCCGAAGAGCTTGAGGCAGTCCGCCACCACCCAGTACATCAGCGGCGGTTTTTCAAAATACTTCACGCCGTCGAGCCGGGGCGTGACCCAGTCGCCGGCGGCGAGCATCTCGCGTGGAATCTCCGCATAGCGTCCCTCGTCCGGATTGGTCAGCGGGTAGCTGCCGAGGCGGAATCCGAACAGCACGCCGAACGCCAGCGCCAGCAGGAGGAGGTCGCGGGTCCAGGAAGGCTGGGCTTCGGCTTCGGGCATCGGGTGTCGGGAGCAGGAGAAACCGCGCCGCCGGCCGAGTCACGCCGAAAGGGCGGCAGCGCCCGGCATGAGATCTCCAGCGGTGAACGCAAATGCCGGCGGGTCCCTCTTGGGGCGAGACGGCAATTACTCGACGAGATTTGCCAGGGGCGATTGCGTGGGTTGCATTGCGGCAATCGAGCGCCGTGGGGGGCATTGGCCTAGGGGGTTTTCCTGATGCGGACTGGGGGTGAACTCCGGGACGAAATTGCGCAAAAGTCCTTTAAACCAGAGGGATGCAGCAGTGATTGAGAAGGTTTGCCTGCTGCAGGTGCACCGATGACGAATACAAACTCCAGAAAATTGCTTCATCATTTCACAATGAAGGGGATGCGGATTTTCGCGGGCATCGCGCTGTCATCGGGCGCGCTGCCTTCCGCGCCGGCCCAAGAGCAGACTGCGGCTCCGAACGCCGTGCTGTACTCAATTCAAGATTTTTGGAATCTGCTGCCTGATCAGCGACGCGAGCCGCAGGCGTACGCGATCGAGGCGGACGTGACAATTTACGACCCGGCGTGGAAACTGCTCTGGATTCAGGACCAGACGGCCGCGGCCTATATTTCAACCGGCGACGCGGTTCTGCCGATCAAGGCGGGCCAGCACGTGCGGTTCACCGGCATGTCGCTTTCTCCCAGCGGGGACCTGAGTTTCGAGCACGCCGCCATTGCTGTCATGGGCGTCTCGCGCGTGCGGCCGCAGCAGATCGGCGAGCGCTTTGTCGCCGCCGAGGGTCTGGCCAACCGCCTGCTGGAAATCGAAGGAGTGGTCGACCGTCAAGAGGCCAATGACGTCACGCATGTCCGGCTCTTCCTTGCCATCGCCGGGCAGCCCGCCTTCGCGTGGCTGCTGTTGGATCCGCAGCGTCCGCCGCCAGTATTGACCAACGCCGTGGTCCGGTTCCGCGGCGTCTTCTCGCCGTCGCGGACGCCGGATGGCGACATTTCGGCCTTGGAGTTCAAGATCGCGAGTCCAGACGACATCACGGTCCTCCATTGGCTGAATGACGATCCGCTGTTTGACCTTCCCGTGACGAAGGTCGAGGCACTTGCGAGGCGGCCGGCGGACGAGCGCGTGCACGTTGTGGGCACGGTGCAAAGCCAGGAATCCGGGCGGCTCCTGCGGATTCGGGACGACACCGGACAGGTTGACGTCCTCACCGGCCAATCCCGGCCCTGCGGCATCAACGAACGGGTCGAGGCCGTCGGGTATCCGTCTGGCGATGGCATTGAGGTGCGGCTGCGCGAGGGAGTTTTCCGCCCGGTGGTCGGCGCGGTGGCCGGGCCCGCGGCGGTCGCCTCGGCGGAAGTGCCTCTGCGCCTCGCGCGCCAGGTGCACGAGCTGCCGGCGGACGAGGCGGCGCGCGGCCATCCCGTGAGGCTCACCGGAGTGGTGACCTGGTCGAATCCGAATGCGGATTTCCTTTTTCTGCAGGATGCCAGCGGGGGAATCTGCATCCAGCGCGGGCACGACGCGTCGGCGCCGCGGCCACCGGGCCGCCACATCGAGGTGCAGGGCCGCACGGCGATGGGCGAATTCGCCCCGGTGGTGGTGTCATCCGAAATGGTCAAGCTCGGCGACTATGTCATGCCCCGCGCCCAGGTGGCGTCGCTGGAGCACGCGCTGACCGGAGCGGAGGAGGCGCAATGGGTGGAGATGCGCGGGTATCTGCGGCAGGTCAGCCGCGGCGGCCCGTGGCTGCGGCTGGATCTGGCCGCGGCCGGCGGTGATTTCGCCGCCCTGCTGCCGCCGACGGCGGAGTTTGGCACCCCGGTGGGTTCGATTCTGCGGCTGCACGGCGTGTGCGACGCCGAGACCAATGAGCGCCGGCAGATCACCGGCGTCCGATTGTGGGTGCCGGGGGTCGATTTCGTCCAGATTGAGGAGGCCGCGCCGAAGGACCCGTTTGAGCTGACGGCCCGCCCGCTCGCGAGCCTCGGGCAGTTTGGGCTCGTGGAATCATTCTACCGCCGCGTGAAGGTGGCGGGCGTAGTGCTCCAGCACACGCCGGGGCATTCGCTTTACCTGCAGCAGGGACCGGACACGCTCCGCGTCCTAAGCCGCGATCCGACGCCGCTGGCGCCGGGGGCCGAGATCGAGGCGGTGGGCCTGCTCGGCCGCCAGGGCGGCCGGCTCGTCCTGCGTGAAGCGACGTTCCGGCAGACGGGCGTGAGCCCGGACCCGGAGCCGGTCGCGCTGGGGCGGGACCGCCTGCTGACCGGCGGCCTGGACGGGCATTTGGTGCGGGCCGACGGCGTTTTGCTCGACAATTCGGTGGTCGGAAGCGAGGTCCGGCTGGTGCTGCAAGCGGACAACGCGCTCATCGAGGCGACGCTCAACGATCCGGCCGGAACCGCGGCGGCGGCGGCCTGGCCGCTGGAAAGCCGGCTTGCCCTGACGGGGGTCTACGAGGTGAAACTCGACGAGTTCGGCCAGCCGGTGGCCTCTCACCTCCAGCTCCGCTCGGCGCGCGACGTGGCGGTCCTCACGCGGCCGTCGTGGTTCACCCGCGAGCGCGTGCTCGCCCTGGCGGGCGTGCTCGTGGTCGGGATCTCGCTGGTGCTGGCGTGGGTCGTGTCGCTGCGTCGCCGCGTGGGGCGGCAGACTGCGCAAATCCTGCGGCAGCTGGCGCGCGAGAAGCGGCTGGAGGAGGAACTCCAGCAGGCCTCCAAACTGGAGTCGCTCGGCCTGCTGGCCGGCGGGATCGCCCATGATTTCAACAACCTGTTGACGGCGGTGATGGGCAACCTGTCGCTCGCCCAGATGGGGCCGCCGATCGACGGGGAGACGCGGCAACATCTCGGTGAGGCGGAGAAGGCGACCCTGCGGGCCCGGGACCTCACGCAACAACTGCTCACGTTCGCCCGGGGAGGGGCGCCGGTGCGTTCGGCCGTCATGCTGCCCGACGTGGTGCGCGAGGTGGCCCAGTTCACCCTCCGGGGCGCCAACGTCGCCTGCGAGTTCGACTTCGACACGGGCCTTTGGCCGGCGGACGTCGACCGCGGCCAGATCAGCCAGGTCGTGCAAAACGTCGTCCTCAACTCGCTGCAGGCGATGCCGGGCGGCGGGCTGGTCCGGATCCGCCTGCGGAACGAGGAGATTGGCAGCAACGCCGGCGGCTTGCTGGCCCCGGGACGATACCTCCGGCTGACGATCGCCGACAACGGGCCGGGGATTCCGGCCGAACATCTGCCGCGGGTCTTCGATCCGTACTTCACCACGAAGCAGCAGGGCCACGGGATCGGCCTCGCGACGGTCTTCTCGATCGTACGCAAGCACCGCGGGCAGGTGTCGGTCGAATCCGCGCCGGGCAAGGGCGCCACCTTCCACATTCTGCTGCCGGCGGCCGGCGAGCGGGCGCCTTCCGCGCACCCCTTCCCGCCGGCGAAATTGCCCGAACTCGCGGGCCGGGTGCTGATCATGGACGACGAGGACAGCATCCGCCGGCTGGGCTCCGCGATGTGCCGGCGGCTCGGCCTCGAGGTGACCGCCGTGGCGGACGGCGCGGAGGCGGTGGCGGAATACACACGCGCGCGCCAGGCGGGGAAGCCCTACGATCTTGTGGTGCTCGATCTCACGGTGCCGGGCGGAATCGGGGGACAGCAGGCGATGCAGGAACTCCGGCGGGTGGACCCGAGGGTCAGGGCCGTGGTTTCCAGCGGCTATGCCAACGAACAGGTGCTGGCGGACCCGGAGGCCTACGGCTTCAGCGGCGTGGTGGCGAAGCCCTATGAGGTGAGCACGCTCGCGCGCGTGCTCGGCGGCTTGCTGCCCGCGCGCGCCGGCTGACCGACCGGCGCCGCGCGTGCGAAGCCGGATTGACTCGGATCGTCCCGGCTGCTCTTGTGCGCGCATGTTCACGATCATCGGCGCCGATGGCAAGGAATACGGCCCCGTTCCGGTCGATCAGGTGAAGACGTGGATCACGGCGGGACGGGCCAACGGCCAGACCAAGGCCAAACGCGAGGGCTCCGCGGAATGGAAGCCGCTCGCCGAGTACGCGGAATTTGCGGCCGCGCCCGCCGGCGCACCGCCGGTCGCGGGCCCGCCGCCTGCCGCGGGTGTGCCTGGCGCCGGCCCGGTGGATGCGAAGCTGTATGCGGCGGACCTGATCGCGCGCGCCCCCAAGCTGGGCATCGGCGACACGATCGGCCGGAGCTGGGAGCTGCTGAAGGGGAATTTCTGGCCGCTGGTCGGCGTGACCTTTGTCGTGGTGCTGGTGCAGGGCATTGCCAACGCCATCCCCATCCTGGGCATCTTCAGCAGCCTGTTGTTGACCGGCGTGTTTGTGGGCGGACTCTACCTTTACTATCTGCGGCGGCTGCGCGGCGAGGCGGCGGAATTCGGCGACGCCTTCGCCGGTTTCTCGCTGGCCTTCGTGCCGTTGATGCTGACGGGGCTCGTCAGTTCGCTGCTGACCTGCGTGGGCCTGCTGTTGCTGATCCTGCCGGGCATCTACCTCGCGGTGGCCTGGCTGTTCGCCTATCTCCTGGTCATCGACAAGAAGCTCGAGTTCTGGACGGCGATGGAAGTCAGCCGGCGGGTGATCACCGCGCAATGGTGGCGGATGTTCGGGTTGATGATTGTGGCCGGAATTCTGGCGATGCTGGGCGTGCTGCTGCTGATCGTGGGCGTGTTCTTCACCATGCCGATCGCCTATGGCGCGCTCGTGGTTGCCTACGAGACGCTCTGCAATCCACCGCCGAAGGCGTGATCGCGCTCGTTGCCGGGCAGGCTGGCAGGCCTTCTCGTCCCGGCCTCGGAATACGGCGACCATGATTGGGGCGGCACCGGTTTCAAACCGGGTCCGCCGCGGAATTGGGTCGAGGCCACGGGCAAGCCCGGGCGCTGCACCGACGAAATCCTTGTCGGAACCGGATTCGTGCAGGGCGCGATCTTGGTCGCCGCCGGATCTGCATCAGTCGCGGTCAGCGCAGCAGCAGGTTGCGCAGAATCCCGAACGCGACCACGGCGACGGCGGCCAGCCAGATCACCGCCGGGCGGGGCGCCGCCCCCGGCAGGCCGCGGCCGCGCAGGAGCGTCAAGCCGGCGTGGAGCCCCAGCCACACCCAGAAGGGCAGGAGCAGCACGGCGAGCGGATTTAGATCCCAGCCGGCGGCCAGGTGCCCGTGGAGCAACTCGTGGGTGGCGCGCAATCCGCCGCAGCCCGGACATTTCAGGCCGGTCGTCGCATACAGCCAGCAGGCGGGGTAGAGCGCATGATCGGCCGGATTGAACGCGAACAGCAATCCGCCGCCCGCCAAGGCGCCCCCGAGCACCAACAGGCTCCACCACGCGCGGCGGGCCGGCGGCCGGAGTTTGGGCGGCGCGGCGACCGCGGTCGCATTCATGGCCACGCGATCAATTGAACTGCGATTTGACCTCCGGCTTGGCCAAGACCACCAGCGCCCAGATGCCGATCGGCAATCCGAGCACGCAGCAGGGAGAGAGACAGGGCACCATGGCCAGAATCGCGGCGGTCATGACCAGGCCATAGTTGGCCAGCTTCTGCATGCGGAGCGCGCCCAGGAGAATGAAGATGCTCACCGCGATCCCCAGCACCCGGGCCGCGATTCCCACCGGCCCCATCATCAGACGAAACATGCGGGCCGCCTCGGGGGTCATGCCGTGCATCGCCGGTGCTGAGCCCATGACGAAGGCGATCCAGAGAATGCCGAGGACGCCGGCCGAAATGCCCAAGATCCCCGTGACGATCAGGCCGATGGCCGGGCCGCTGACGAGGTCGTGGGCGCGCGCGCGCGCGACGTCCACGTCTCCGCCCCGGGCGCCGGGAGCTGAAGGAGTCTCTGTCGGCGGCGTGGCGGCCAAGGGGCCGGGTGTGACGGCGGGCGGCATCGCGGCGGTCGGCGTCGCGGCGAACAGGCTCGCGAACTCGGGAATTTGCGCGAGCGGCTTCCACGTCGTCTCGCCGGCCGGCTGGGCCAGGGTCCGCTGGTCCGCGCGCCCTTCGCTGATCCATTTCGCGATCTGGTCCGCGGGCACCGGACCGTATTCCCTCCCGTCCGCTCCAAGGATTTTGAACATGGCAGCCGTTTAGCCTTCGGCCGCCGATTCGGCAAGGTGGAAACAGCCGCGGCCGGCCGGGGAGCGGCGCGGGCCTCGCCGGCTCAGCGCCGGCGCCGGCACCTCCTGCGACTCGCGGGCGCTCCGGGATCGGCGACGCCGGCCTCAGCGCGTTCGGCCCGGAATCGGATCGCGCCGCCCCGGCCGCACCATCCGCAGGGTCCGGAGAACCGCTAGGCGACCTGCGGAGGGTGGAACATCACCCCGTGCGCGTCGGCCACGGCCTGACAGGTGATGTGCCCGGCCTGAACGTTGATGCCGCCCGCCAAGGCGGGCTGGCGCTGGCACGCTTCGGCGAGGCCGTGATCCGCCAGCAACTCGATATAGCGATAGGTCACATTGGTGAGCGCCTGGGTGGCGGTGCGGGCATAGGCCCCCGGCATGTTGGCGACGCAATAGTGGGTGACGCCCTCCTCGACGAAGACGGGGTGATCGTGGGTGGTCGGGTGCGAGGTCTCCGCGCAGCCGCCCTGGTCGATCGCGATGTCCACGAGCACGCTCCCGGGCCGCATGCGGCGAAGCATGTCCCGGCGGATCAGCCGCGGGGCCTTCGCCCCCGGCACGAGGACGGCGCCGATGAGCAGGTCGACGGACGGGAGCAACTCCATCAAGTGGGCCTCGCTCGAATACAGAGTGTGGGACGTGTGCAGGGTGATATCGAGGAAACGCATCCGCTCGAGGTCGACTTCGAGGATGGTTACATCCGCGCCGAGGCCGATGGCCATGCGCGCGGCGTTGATGCCGGAGACGCCACCGCCGAGCACCACGACCTTGCCGGGCAGCACGCCCGGCACCCCCCCCAAGAGCGTGCCGCTGCCGCCATGGTGCTTGGCGAGGAAGTAGCCGCCGACGAGAATGGACATGCGGCCGGCGATCTCGCTCATCGGCTCCAGCAAGGGCAGGCGGCGGTTCACTTCGATCGTCTCGTACGCGATGCCCGTGACACCGGACCGGAGCAAGGCGTCCGTCAGCGTCCGGTCGGCCGCGAGGTGCAGGTAGGTGAAGAGCATCTGGCCGGAGCGGAGGAGCGGATATTCCTCCGGCAACGGTTCCTTGACCTTGACGATGAGGTCAGCCTTTTCGAACACCGCCGCGTGGGCGGCGACCAGCGTGGCGCCGGCCTGGGCGTAGTCGGCGTCGGGGTAGCCGGATCCGACGCCCGCCCCCTGCTCGACGATCACGGTGTGGCCGCGCTTGATGAGCTGGTAGGCAGCCGACGGCAGCAGGGCGACGCGGTGCTCCTGCGATTTGATTTCCCTGGGGAGTCCGATGATCATGATCCGGCAGTGTAGGCCAAGATGACGGCGAGGGAATCCTTATCGCTGGGCCCACGCGCCGCGCGCGAGGCGCGGCGGAACCGCCGGCGCGCGCCGCGCCAGACCGGCCTCCGCCCGAACCCGAGGGCAGCCAGACTGCGGAACCGGCCCGGGAGGGCAGGCGCCCGGCAACAGGTCAACGCTGAGTTGACCTGGTGCCGGTGGCAGACCCACGGGAGCGGTGCCGAGCGGAGACACGCGCGACGGACCGTCAGGGCTTCGCGAGGGCGCGATTGAGCGCGCTGACCAGCGCCTTGATCGAGGCGAGTTCGATGTTGGTGTCGATGCCCGCGCCGAAGAAGGAATGCCCGCGCGGCGTCTTGACCTGAATATAGGCGGCGGCGCGCGCCTCGGCGCCCTTGCCCAGCGAATGCTCGGAGTAGGACAGCAGCTGGAAGGGCGGCACGCCGGCGGTACCGAGGGCGTTGACAAAAGCGTCGATGGGGCCGTTGCCGGCGCCGGTGATCTTGTGGGATTTGGCCTCGTACCGCACCACCGCCTCGCACCGCACCTGGCTGTCCCGTTCGGTGGTGCGGAAATGCTCGAGTTTGATCGGCGTCTCCCGGGCGAGGTATTCCCGGACGAAGGCCTCGTGGATCTCCTTGGCGGAGATTTCGGTCTTCTTCTCGTCCGCCAGGTCGTTGATGACGCGGCCAAACTCCTTGTGCATGCCCTTGGGCAGGTTGAAGCCGAACTCCTTCTCCATGACATACGCGACGCCGCCCTTGCCGGACTGGCTGTTGATGCGAATGATGGCCCGGTAGGTGCGTCCGATGTCAGCGGGATCGATCGGAATGTAGAGGACGTCCCAGGGCTGCCCCGGCTGCTGCGCGGCCCAGGACTTCTTGATGGCATCCTGGTGCGAGCCGCTGAAGGCCGTGAACACGAGCTCGCCCGCGTAAGGCTCGCGGGCCGGCACCTCCATGCGGGTGCAGCGTTCGTAGACATCGCGGATGGTATTGATGTCGCTGAAATCCAGGCCGGGGTGGATGCCGTGCGTGTACAGGTTGAGAGCGACCGTGACGATATCGAGGTTGCCGGTGCGTTCGCCGTTCCCGAAGAGCGTGCCCTCCACGCGGTCCGCGCCGGCGAGCAGGCCGAGTTCGGTTGCGGCGACGCCGGTGCCGCGGTCGTTGTGGGTATGCAGCGAGACGATGGTCAGGTCGCGCCGGGTGAGGTGGGTGCACATCCATTCGATCTGGTCGGCATGGACGTTGGGGGAGGCGTACTCGACGGTCGCCGGCAGGTTCAGGATGATCCGGTTGGCCGCGGTCGGCTGCCAGACGTCGGTGACGGCCTCGCAGATTTCCAGGGCGAACTCGAGTTCGGTGCTGGTGAAGCTCTCGGGCGAATACTCGAGGCGCACGGCGGCGCCGGCCGCAACCAGCGGGCGGGTCAGCCGCTTCATCAGGCTGACGGCGTCGGTGGCGATCTTGACGACGGCCGGCTTGTCGGCGGCAAAGACGTACCGGCGCTGCGCCGGGGAGGTGGAGTTGTAGAGGTGGAAGATGACGTTGCGGGCGCCCGCGATGGCTTCCACCGTGCGGGTGATGAGGTCCTCGCGGCATTGGCAGAGCACCTGAATGGCGACGTCGGCCGGAATGCGGTTCTCCGCGATCAGGCGGCGAACGAAATCGAACTCGATCTGCGAAGCGGACGGGAACCCGACCTCGATCTCCTTGAAGCCGATGCGCACGAGCAGGTCGAAGAATTCGAGTTTTTCCTCGACGTCCATCGGGATGGCGAGCGCCTGGTTGCCGTCGCGGAGGTCGACGCTGCACCACACGGGCGGGCGGGTGAGCGTGCGGTCGGGCCATTGGCGCTGGGGGAGGGAGACCGGCGGGAAGGGCCGGTATTTGGTGACGGGAGCGGGTTGCATGGCGGAAACTGGGAGAATGGGTGAAGAGTCGGCTGGAGAGGAGAAATGAATACGGCAAATCGCGGCACGGCAGGCAAAGGCCGGCACATTCGCGGGGCGGACGGGCGGACGCACGATCAACTGCTACGCAGTCCCCAAGGATCGTGCGTCTAGATAAGTCCGAGCGCCTGCAGGGGGAAGTTCATCCGTGAAGCCGGGAGTAAGGCGGCCATGATCGGGCCTGTCAAGCGGCGGAACGGACAGCGGGTCGCCGAGGGGGCGCCGAGACGCCGATCGCGGCGATTTTCGCATGGCCGCCCGCGGCCGCGAGCGGTGCGGCGGCCGGTGGGCGGGGCCCGGGAGCGGCAGGGCCGATCTCAAACGGGCCGAGAGATTTGCCTTGGGCGAAGGACTTACACGTGTAAAAGGGAAGGCGTGTACGCCGTGGTGCCAGTAACCGGACAGCCCCAGCCAGCGTCTCCAATCGCATGCATGACGCTGACTCCCAACATCTATGGCTGAGGAGACCTTCGACGTCGCCGCCTGTCTCGACCGGGTGCGCCAGCGCGATCAGGCCGCGGCGCGGGAACTCGTCGAATACCTCTATCCGCTCGTCATCCGGATCGTGCGCTCGCACCTGCCGCGGCGCGTGGCGGAGGAAGACCTGGCGCAGGAGATCTTTCTGAAAATGTTCACCCGGCTCGACCAGTACAAGGGCGCGGTGGCCTTCACCCACTGGGTGTCGCGGATCGCGGTGACGACCTGCATCGACCAGCTGCGGGCGCAGAAGCGCCGGCCCGAATTCCGCTGGGCCGATCTTTCGGAGAAGGAGGCGGAAGTGCTGGATTCGGTCCTGACGAGCGAGAGCGAGGTGGCGACGAACGACGCGCTCGCCGCCCGCGAGCTCGTGTACAAGCTGCTGGGGCAACTCAAACCCGAGGACCGGCTGGTGCTGCAGCTGCTCGATCTCGAGCAGCACAGCGTGGCGGAGATCAGCGAGATGACCGGCTGGAATCCCTCGCTCGTGAAAGTGCGCGCTTTCCGGGCAAGAGGGAAATTGAAAAAACTTTTCGAGGAGTTACAACGGAAGGAACGATCATGAAAGACTTCGATGCCCGATGGCAGCGGCTGGTCGTGGCGGCGCGGCGGGTGCCGGCGGCGGAGGAGGTGGCGGCGCCGTATGGTTTTGCCACGCGGATCGCGGCGCGCGCTCTGGGCGGGCCGGCGCGGCCCGCGCTCCTGGCGGTGTTCGCGCGGTTCTCGGTCCGCGCGCTCTGGGTGGCCGGCGTCCTGGCGCTGGCCAGCATGGCGGCCAATTATCTGGCTTTTGCGGGCAACGAAGAGGATGATCAGGGCCCGCTCGATCCGGTCTCGGAGGTCGTCGCCTCGTCCTGAGCATGAACAAACCCTGGCAGATCTGCCTCGTCCTGATCGCCATCTTTGCCGCCGGCATCGTCAGCGGCGGCCTGGTGGCGTTCCGCATCGCGAGGCACCCGGGGATGCGGCCCCAGCCGGCGGAGGCGTGGCGCACGCGGCTGTTTGAGCGGGATGCGGAGAAACTGGGGCTGACCCCGGAGCAGCAACAGCGCATTCAGCCGATCGTCAAGCGCAACGTCGACGAGCTGGTCAAGCTGCGCCGCCAGTCGATCCGCATCGTCGAGCGGCTGGAGACCGACATTGCCGCGGAGCTGACCCCGGCGCAGCGGCAGGCGTATGAAGAACTCTTGAAAGAGAGGCGGGAACGCATGCGGCGCCTGATGTCCGAGCCGCGGGGCCCGCACGGCGAACACGACCGGCCGCCGCCCGAAGGGGCGCCCCCCGGCGCGGACGACCGGCTGCCACCGCCGCCCTCGCCGGGCGAGAAACCCCCGGGGACCTGACGCCGGCGGACGTTGCGGGCTTGCGGGCGCGCCGGCCGGATGGTTGGCTGCGCCGCATGGACCAACCCCTGGCAGGCCGAAGGATCATCCTGGGCGTGACCGGCTCGATCGCCGCCTACAAGGCGGCGGATCTCACGAGCCGGCTGGTCAAGCTCGGCGCGGAGGTGGCACCCGTGATGACGGCGGCGGCGCAACGGTTCATCACGCCGCTCACGCTGCAGACGCTGGCGCGGCAGCCCGTGGCCACCGACCTGTGGGACGAGGCCAACGGCTGGCGGCCGGGGCACATCGAGCTGGCCGAGAGGGCCGATCTGCTCCTGGTGGCCCCGGCGACGGCAGACCTCATCGCGCAATTTGCCGCCGGGCTCGCGCCGGATTTCCTGAGCGCGCTTTATCTCATGGCACGCTGCCCGGTGCTGATCGCTCCGGCCATGAACGGCAGGATGTGGACGCACCCCGCCACCGCGGCCAACGTCGCGGCGTTGACGGCGCGCGGCGTGGAGTTCATTGGCCCCGAGGAAGGCATGCTGGCCTGCGGCTACGAGGGCATCGGGCGGCTCTGGGCGGTCGAGGGGATCGTCGACCGCGTGGTCGCGCGGCTCGCCCGCTGACCGGCCGACAGCGGCTGCCGCGAAGCCGGCGTGCGCCCAACCGCGGCCGATCCGGTCTACGGCAACGCGCTTTGCCGCGCGCCCAGCCGCATGAACAGCTCGGTGCGCATGTTCGGGTCCCGCTGAAACACCCCGTGCATCACGTTCACTTTTGTGACGGAATGCGTGTCGCGGACGCCCCGCGCCATCGCGCACATGTGCTTGCCGTCAATCAAAACCGCCACGCCCAGGGCCTCGACGGTCTTCTCGATGAACTCGGCGATGAGATGTGCGGTCCGCTCCTGATTCTGCCAGCGGCGGGCGAAGTATCCCGCAATCCGGGCGACCTTGGAGAGCCCGAGGATCTTCTGGTCCGGCACATAGGCGATGGTGATGCTCATGATGATCGGCAGCAAATGGTGCTCGCACAGCCCCACCTCGCGGATGCCTTCGACGATGACCATGTCGTGACACACTGCCTTCTGGCATTCCGCCTTGAACATCGTCGTCAGCTGTTCGGTGTCCATGCGGGAGCCCTCAGTCATCTCCACCAGCGCCTGGGCGGCGCGCATCGGCGTCGCGCGCATCCCCTCGGAGGTCAGGTCCGCACCGATCTCCGTGAGAATGGCGGCATAATGTTGGGCGATCCGATCAAGGTCGGGTTGTTTCATCTGAAGGTTCTCCG
>DATIWI010000079.1:0-2603 GCA_035519475.1 Opitutaceae bacterium | reverse complement strand
CGGACCAGCAGCCCGTCTCCACCAGCCGCCGCCCGCACAGCCACCGCGCCGCTCCCAGCAAGGACAGGGCCAGGAGAAACCATTCCTCAATTGCACCACCACCTCCTCCGCTTGCTGGCGCGGGAGCTGGTGGAATCGGGGCGGCGGCCACCGTCAGCGTGGCCTTGGTGCTGGTCACGCTGCCGAGCGGGTTCGTGACCACGACCGTGTAATCGCCGGCGTCGGCGGCTTGGACACTGGCAATGGCAAGGGAACGGGAATTGGCGCCACGGATGGCGTTGCCATTGAGGCACCATTGAAACGTCGGATCGGGGACGCCCGCCGCGGAAACCGTGATGATCGCACTCGTCCCAACCGTGGCCGACAAGCTCAGCGGCTGTGTTGTGATTACCGGGGTCGTGGCGAGCAGCCCTTTGCGGACCGTCGTTCCACTGGGGACATAAAGGTTGCCTTGTGCATCCACGGCGACGGCGTGCGGGCTCAGGAATCGCGACTGACTGCCCAAGCCATCGGCATTGCCGGCGGCGCCCGCCAAGCCCGCCAAAGTGGAGACGACGCCGGCCGGCGAGATCTTGCGGATCGTGTCATTATCGCCCTCGGCCACGTAAACGTTTCCTGACAGATCCACTGAAACCCCCTGAGGGTTGTTGAAACGGGCGGCGGTGCCGGCGCCATCCGCCGAGTCCGCTTCGCCACCGGCGCCACCCGCCAAGGTCGTAACTGCCCCCGCCGGGCTGATCTTCTTGATCGCGCCATGCCGGATGGCGTTGGCCACATAGACATTGCCCGCGGAATCGACGGCCACCCCTTGGGGCGCCGCAAAGGCCGCGGCACTTCCCGTTCCGTCCGCGTTGCCCGGTGACCCGGCGGTTCCGGCAAGGGTGGTGACGACGCCGGCCGGCGTGATCTTGCGCACAACGGAATTGTCGCGATCGGCGACGTAGAGGTTGCCGCCGGCGTCGGCGGCAAGGCCGCCGGGGTAATTGAAGCGCGCACCAGTACCCGTGCCATCGGCATAGCCGGAAGGCGCGGTGGCGTCGCCTGCCACGGTGGTCACCACACCGGTCGGGGTGATTCTGCGGATGTTGTCGTTCCCGGGATCGGAGACGTAGACCATACCGGCCGCGTCAACCGCGATGCCATAGGGGCTGTTGAACAGGGCGGTGCTCCCCGTGCCATCCGCGCTGCCCGGCGTTCCCGCCCTTCCCGCGAGCGTGGAGACGGCGCCATTTGGGGCGATCTTGCGGATCGTCGAGTTGACCGTGTCGGCCACATAGATTTCGCCGGCCGGGCCGATCGCCGCGCTTGCCAGGTTGTTGAAGCGCGCTTGGGGTATGCTGCCATCGGTGCTGCCGACGCTGTTGTCCAGGCCAAGGCCGGCGATCGTGGTCACTGTGGCGGAGGGCGTGATCTTGCGGATGGTGTTGTTGTCCCGATCGGCGACGAACAGGTCGCCGGCGGTGTCGGCCGCCAGGCCAAAAGGACTGCGGAAACGGGCGGCGTTGCCGACGCCGTCGGCCGAGCCCTCCGCGCCAGCCGTCCCAGCCAGGGTCACGATGCCGCCGTCCGGCGTGAGCTTGCGGATGACATTCCGGAGATCGGAGACGAAGACGTTACCGGACCCATCGACCGCCATTCCCTGGGGAATGAGCGAGCCCCCGGGTCCGACGAGCGTGGTGACTTCGCCTGCCGGGGTTACTCTGCGGATGATGCAATTGCCAATTTCGGCGACGTAGACCGTATTTCCCGCATCAACCGCCAGCGCGAAAGGATAAAAGAACTCCGCGGCTGAGCCCGTGCCGTCCGCCATACCATACACCCCCGCGGTTCCGGCCAGGGTGGTCACCATGCCCGCCGGGGTGATTTTTCGGATCGTGTTGTTGCCGCTGTCGGCGACGTAGACGCTGCCGCCGGCATCCACGGCGATCCCGGAAGGAATGTTGAATCGCGCCGCGCTGCCGCGGCCGTCGCTGCTGCCTTGCGTTCCCGCGAGCCCCGCGAGGGTGGTGACCACGCCGGCGGGGGTGATTTTGCGAACGGTGCAGTTGACCGTGTCCGCGACGTAGAGGTTCTGCGCGGGATCGATGGCGATGGCAAAGGGCTGGTTGAACCGGGCATCGGCCCCCGCGCCATCCGCGCTGCCGGAATCGCCGGCCTGGCCCGCGAGGGTCGTGACAGTGCCATCCGGGGTGATCTTGCGGATCGTGTGATTCCCCTTGTCAGCCACCAAGAGATTGCCGGCCGCATCCACCGTGACGCCGTGGGGCGAAAAGAAGCGGGCGGCGGTAGCCGGGCCGTCGTCGCTGCCGATGCTGGAGAGACCGGCCAGCGTCGTGAAACTGTAGGGCGTGGAATAGTCCGCCGCCGAGGCAGGCAGGATCACCGCGGCGGCCAGCAACAAAAGGCCAGACGGAGGCCAGGGGCGGCGAGCGACCAGGGATTTCAGGCGGGCGTGATACGATTTCATCGAATGGAGCCTTATCGGTGACCCAGCACAGCCGTCATGGCCGGCCCAAGAGCATGACAATTCAGCCGGCGAGACCCGCCATTCGGACAGGCCAATTGCTCTCGCCACCGTCGCGCCGAGATGATCACAGGCGCCG
>DATIWI010000078.1:0-29540 GCA_035519475.1 Opitutaceae bacterium | reverse complement strand
GGAAGGTATGCCACGCGCGTCCCACCGTCAACGCGCCCGCCTCGCGGCCCGCCGCTTCGATCGCCCGGCGAGCCCACCGCCAATGCGCGGTGCCGGTTCGCCGGGGCCCACAGGCCAACTTGTCAACCAATAGTTGACAGGTCGGCGGAAGGGCGGGCCCGCGGGGGGACGGATCGCCGGCGCAGGGTCGCGGTGGACACCGAATTTCGCGCAACTTTGCGACAGCACCCGGTGTTGTGGGGGGTGACGGCCATGTGGCCGGGCAGGAACCCTAACTCAATCCCCCCCATGAATCGCATTCGTCGCCTCTGCACCGCCGCGGCCGCGCTCGCGTCCGCCGCCGTTTCCCTTGCCGCCGCCGAGCCCGCGGCCCCGATCGCCTCCGACGCCAGTGGCTACGTGGATTTCGGCCAGCTCGTGCCCTCCGCGGAGGGCAAGTTCGTCGAGATCAACCTGTCGCCCGGCCTGCTGAAATTCGCCGCCACGTGCGTGGCCAAACAGGAACCCCAGGCGTCCGCGTTGCTGAGCAACCTCAAGCATGTGCGCGTCAACGTGGTCGAGCTGAGCGATCGCAATCGCGAGCAGACCCTGGAGCGCGTCAAGGCGGTCCGCCAGGAGCTTGCGACCCAGGGCTGGACGCCAATGGTCAACGTCCGTGAGCAGCCCAAGGGCGATGATGTGCAGATCTTTGCCAAGATGCGGGGCGACGAGGCCATCGAGGGACTGGTCGTCACGGTGATCGACAGCAACCACGAGGTGGTCCTGGTCAACATCGTGGGCGACATCAAGGCCGAGCAGATCGCCACGCTGGCCGATCGGTTCGACATCGATTCGCTCAAGCACGTCAAACTCGCCAAGCACCATCACTCCTGATCCGCCCCCGCCCGGGCGCGCTCCCGCCGTCGCAAGGCGCGGCGCGCCCGGCGGCGCCTGAACCAGCTCTCCGCCATGAATCCTCCCGCTTCTTCCCGGCGCCACCGCGTGTGGCCGTGGATCCTTGGGCTCGCGCTGTCGCCGTTCGTGGCGATCGGGCTGCTGGTCGCGAGCGCCCTCCGCCTCAACGGCGACGCCACCGTGCTCCGCGAGGAGATCATGGCGGCGTCCGGCGCGCGCTGGCACACCCACGTCCAACTCACCATTCCGCCGGCGCTCGTGCGCCTGGCGCGCAACATCGTGTGGTTCGTGCACGATGTTCCGCCGGAAGCCCGTGAGGTGCTGCGCGCGGTCCGTTTCGGCAGCGTGGGGGTCTATGAGCGCTCGCCCGCGGCGGCGGGCGACCCGGCCTGCGATTTCATCGCGGCGACCGATCAGGTGATGGCCCGCCGCGGCTGGGCGCGCACCGTGGGGGTCGTCGATGGCCGGAATACCGTCCTCATCTATCTGCCGGAAGGGCGCGCCTCCGCCCAGCCGTCGCGCGTCTGCCTCGCCGTGTGCGACGGCGCGCAGCTGGTGGTCGTGGCTGCCGGATTTGACGCCGACCAGTTGTCGCGCTTCATCGTCCGGCAGATGGGCCGGGAGCGGCTGACCTCCCTGTAGGCCCGGCCGGAACGCACTCGCCGGCAGCCAGGCGCCAACAAAAGGTTGTTTGCCGCCGGGAAAAGGGGGACAAGGGTGGCCCACCGGGCCACGCCCGCGGCCTCCCGTGCAACCGGTTCTTCCCACCATCGTTCATCTCGACGCCGACGCATTCTTCGTGTCGGTCGAGCAGGCGCTGGATCCGGCGCTGCGAGGCCAGAAGGTGGCGGTGGGGGGACGGGAGCGAGGCATCATCTCATCGGCGAGCTACGAGGCGCGGGCCTGCGGCGTCTACACGCCGATGCCGACCGCCCGGGCGCTGCAGGTCTGCCCCGACCTCATCCTCGTGCACCACGCCGCGGGCCGCTACGGCGAATATTCGCGGCGGTTGTTCGACCTGTGCGAGACGCTGACGCCGGTGGTCGAACGCCGCTCGATCGACGAAGGCTACCTCGACCTGGGGCCCTGCGGATTCAAGACGCCGGCTCAGGTCGAGGCCGCCGTGCGGGGCCTGCAGGATCGCATCGCGCGGGAGTTGCAGATCACCGTGTCGTTCGGGCTGGCGGCGAACAAGCTCGTCGCCGGCATCGCGAGCAAGCTGCGCAAGCCGCGCGGCTTCGTGGTGGTGCCGCCCGGCACGGAGGCCGCCTTCCTCGCTCCGCTGGAAATCGGGCGCCTGCCCGGCGTGGGCGTGAAGACCGAGGCCGTGCTCAAAGACCGGGGCATCCGCCGGGTGGGCGACCTGCTGGCGCGGACCGAGGATGAACTGCATGCCCTCTTCGGCAGCGGCTGGCGCGACCTGCGGGCCGCGGCGCGGGGCGAGGATGCCTCGGCCGTGGAAACCAGCGACGAGGACGCCAAGTCGTATTCCCAACAGGAGACGTTTCCCGCGGACATCGCGGATCTGGCGGAGATCGAACGGATCGCCAAACGGATGGTCGACGAACTCATGCCGAAAATCCGGGCCGACGGGAAGCGGGTGCGCACGCTCACGATCAAGGTGCGCTACCCGGGCATGGAAAACGAAACCGCCGGCCAGAGCCTTGCCGCGGCCACCGACCTCGAGGCGCCCTTCTACCCGTTGGTGCGCCCGCTCCTGAGGAAAGCCTGGACGCGCCGGAAGCCGCTGCGCCTGGTCAGCGTGCGCTTCTCCGGCGTCGAGGATCGCCCGGCGCAGCTGGAGATGTTCGCAGAGGGCGAGGAGAGGCGCCGCCGGCTGGCCGGCGTCCTGGACGCGCTCAACCAGCAAGGCGCCCGGGTGGTCGTGCAGCACGGGCACCAGTTGGGTCGGGATGCGGGCCCAGCCAACGCGCCCATCCGGGAAAGACGGACCCCCGGGGGCCGCGAGCCGCGCGGGCTTTGACAGATCGGCCGAAATTTGCAGAACCGATTCTCCCAGTTTCACTTCATCCGCGGGTCCCTTTGCAGCGACGATGCCGATCTACGAATACTACTGTCCGGACAACAACAAAATCTACCAGTTCTACGCGAAGACGCTGGCGCAGGGGAAGACCACGCCGCCGTGTCCCGACAACCCGGCGTTCCGCTTGCGAAGAATTGTCTCGCCCTTCGCGCTGGCGCGGCGGGCGCGCCGGCCGGCCGACACGGGGACGGGCGCCGCCGGCGAGGCGGCCAAGGCGGGCGGCGCCGGCGGCGATGCGGCGGAGGACGCGCGCATGGAGGCGGCGATGTCCGCGATGGAAGGGGAATTCGCGAATGTGGACGAAAACGATCCGCGCGCCATGGGCCGGATGATGCGCCGCATGTCGGAGCTCACCGGCGAGAAGCTCGACGACAAGATGGAGGAGGTGGTGCGCAAGCTGGAGGAAGGCGCCGATCCCGACGGGCTGGAAGACGAGATGGGGGATGCTTTCGGGGAGGAATCCGGTCCGGAGGCCCCGCCAGGCGGGGCGGCGGCGGGTTCGGAGAGTGGGGCGGCCGCCGCCAAGGAGGGCCGGCGGCGCCTTCCGCTGCGTCGCGGACCGCCCGCGCGCGACCCGAAACTCTATGATTACCCGTAGCGCGCGCCCCCGTCAGCCGGCCGGCGCGACATGGACCTTGGCGGTCGCCCGGATGTCCGCGGCCGAGGCGCCGATCCGCAACTCGTAGTCGCCGGGGTCCACCACGTAATCCCCGGCGCGCGGATCCCAGCGCCGCAGCGCCGCGGCGGGCACGGTCAGCTCGACGTCCACCTGCCCGCCCTTGGGCACGGCGACGCGCTGGAAGGCGCACAGGCGCAGGCGCGGAAGACGTGGATCGTTTTCGCCGACCCGGTGGGCATAGACCTGCACCACCTCGTCGCCGTCGCGTCCCCCGGCGTTGGTCAGGGCCACGTGGAGGCGGATGGCGCCGTCCGGACGCAATTCGCCGGTCGCCACCTCGGCCGATTCGTAGCGAAAGGCCGTGTAACTCAGCCCATGGCCAAAAGGAAAGAGCGGCCGCCCGGTGAAAAAGCGGTAGGTGCGGTTCGCCATGGCGTAGTCCTCGAACGGCGGCAAGTCCTCGGTCGACCGGTAGACGGTGAAGGGGAGGTGGCCGGAGGGATTGACGTCGCCGAAGAGCACGCCGGCCACCGCGGTCCCGCCGGCCTGGCCCGGATACCACGCCTGCAGGATCGCCGGCAGGTTCTCCGCTTCCCACGGCATGGCGATGGCGCTGCCGCTGCAATTGACGAAGATTACCGGCTTGCCCGTGGCGTGGAGCGCCTGGAGCAGGGCGGTCTGGACGGCGGGCAGCTCGATGCGCGTGCGGTCGCCGCCGTTGAAACCCTCGTAATCCACCCGCATCTCCTCGCCCTCCAGTTGCGGGCTGATGCCGCCGACGTAGATGACCGCATCGGCCGACCGCGCCGCCGCCACTGCCTCCTCGAAGGAGGGCGGCGGTGCGGCGCCGGGGGTCCCGCTCTTTTGCGCCAGCGGGCAGCCCGGCGCATAAACCACCTCGATGCCGGCGCCGGCGGCTGCCCGGATGCCCTGCAGAATGGTCACGGGATGCGACGGCAGGCCGTTGTAGTTGCCCAGCAGCATGCGCACGGAGTCCGCGTTGACGCCGATCACCGCCAGGCGCTTCAGATGCGTGCGGTCCAGCGGGAGCACGCCGCGGTTCTTCAGCAGGACGATGGATTCCTCGGCCGCCCGGCGGGCCAGCGCGGCATGGGCCGGCGAGTCGACCTCCGACATCGGGATCCGCGCATAGGGCACCAAGGCGTCGGGATCGAGCATCCCGAGGCGCAGGCGCGCGTCGAGGACGCGGCGCAGGGCCTGGTCAATGTCCGCGGCGGTCAGGAGGCCCTTCTTCAGCGCGCGGGTCAGCGCGTAATACTGGCTGCCGCAGTTCAGGTCGCAGCCGGCCTTCACCGCCAGCGCGGCAGCCTCCTCCGGGGTTTCGACCAGCTTGTGGTTGATCCAGATGTCGTGCACCGCGTCGCAATCGGAGACGACATGGCCCTGGAAACCCCAGCGCTTGCGCAGGATCTCGGTAAGCAGGAGCGGACTCGCTGTCGCGGAGGCGCCATAGACGCGGTTGTAGGCGCTCATCACAGCGCCGACGTGACCTTCGCGCACCGCCGCTTCGAAATGCGGCAGGTAGCTGTCGTAGAAATCGATTTCCGTGGGCACCGCGTTGAAGGCATGCCGCAGCGGTTCCGGCCCGCTGTGCACGGCGAAGTGCTTCGCGCACGCCATCGCCTTGAGATAGCGCGGATCGTCGCCCTGCAGCCCGGTGATAAAGGCGACCGCCAGGCGTCCGGTCAGGAACGGATCCTCGCCGTAGGTCTCCTGGCCGCGGCCCCATCGCGGGTCGCGGAAGAGATTGATGTTTGGCGTCCAGAACGTGAGGCCGAAGTAGCGCGCCCGGTTGTCCTGGCGGATCGCGTCGTGGTGCTTGGCGCGCGCCTCGGTGGCGATGACGTCGGCGATTTCATGCAGGCGCGCAGGATCCCACATCGCGGCCAGGCCGATGGCCTGGGGAAACGACGTGGCGACGCCGGCGCGGGCCACCCCGTGCAGGCATTCGTTCCAGTAGTCGTAGGCCGGCAGGCCCAGGCGGTCGATGGCGGGCGCGGCGTTCAACAACTGGGCGGCCTTCTCGCGCAGCGACATGCGCCGGATCAGGTCGTCGATCCGTTCCGCCGGCGGCCGGGTTGGATCGGGATAGACGGCCGGCGCGCTCACCTCGGGAATCCGCCCGGCGTCGTCGGGCTCCATCGCGCGCAACTCCGCCGCGGTGATCGCCGCGACGATCCGGCCGGCCGCGTCCTTGACGCGAATGGCGTTGAACATCGCCTCATTCTTGCGGCCGGTGAACTGGAGCGTCAGGGCGACGTCCCGCTGCGCCGGGACATAGTTGACCTCGCCTTGAATCAGATAGGCCTGGCCGAAACCGCCGGACCGCTTGAAGACATCGAGGTCGCGGACCAGGACCACCTGCGGACCAAAGCTCACATCCATGAAGCGCTCGCGTTCGCGGAGGAAGACGGTCTCGGTCGCATCGATCTCGACGGTGTAGCGGCCGGCCGGCAGGCCGGGCACGGACGCCTCGAAGAAACGCCCGCAGACCGTCTCGGAGAAAAGCTCCGGGTGGTCCGTGCCTTCAATCGTCACGCCGGGCGGCAAGGGACGGAAATCAATCTCGCCACTGACGAGGATGGCGGGATCGCCACACGGGCAGGGCACGGGTTCCTGGGCGGCGAGGCGGACAGCGAGGAAGGGGAGAGTGAGGAGCCAACGGGAGGGGCGCATGGGGTGTCGCCGGGACTCTGCCCGACCCTCGCGGCAGCGCAAGACCGGCGATTTTGAGCTTGGTCTGGACGGCCCGGTCGCATGGTCTCACGGCGTGAATCCGGAATGGCAGCCACGCATCGAGGCCGCCCGGCGCGCCGTGGTGGCGCAGGCGGACGCCCTGCACCGGGGCTTTGGCCGCGTCCGGAGTTCCTGGAAATCCGACGGCACGCGGGTGACGGAGGCCGACCTCGCCATCTCGGAGGCGATCGTGCGGGACCTGCTGACGCAATTCCCCGGCGACCAGGCGTTCAGCGAGGAGATGCTGGCGGCGCAGGGGCCGATTGCCGCGTCGGCCCGCTACTGCTGGGTGCTCGATCCGATCGACGGCACCAACAACTATGCGGCCGGCATTCCCTTTTGCGCGATCTCGCTCGCGTTGCTCGAGGACGGCCAACCGGTCTACGGCGTCATCTATGACATGGCGCGCCGGACGCTGATCCGCGGCGGCCCCGCCGCAGGCGCGTTCGACGGGCGCCGGCGAGCGCGGGCCCGACCCGAGGCTCCGCACGCCACGAGCCTGATCGGCTTTCACAGCCCCTACGACAAAGCGCTCGCGCCCCAGATCGGAGCCGTCATCCAGGAGTTCAAGATCCGGGGGCTGGGCAGCAGCACGCTGCACCTGGCCTATGTGGGCATCGGGCTGCTCGACGGCGTGGTGGATCACAACGTGCGGATCTGGGACATCGCCGCGGCGCACGCGGTCGCGCTCGGCGGCGGCGCCGAGATCCACTACCTCCGGAACAATCCGTTTCCGCTACGGCAGTTCGATCTCGCCATGCCGCGCATCCATTACGTGGCCGGCAACGCGGCGATCTGCGCGCGGCTGCAGGCGTTGCTGGCCGCGGGCCCGGCGCCGCGGTAGCCGCGGGTTCTGACGGGCGCCCGCGGCGGCCGGCGCATCGCAGCCGGGAATCCGCCCGCCGGATTTGACTCGGGCGCCAAAGCGACGATGGAGTTCGGCCATGGCAACCCGACCCCGCTCCACCTGCAAGGTGATCCACCCCGGCGGCACCTACACGGGCAAGCAGGCCTTCACGTATTTCGCGGGCATCTCCGCCGACAACTGCGGCTCACGCGGAATCTGCATGCACCTGTTGACGATTCCTCCGCAGGGCCGCGCCAGGGCCCACCTGCACGAAAACCACGAGACCGCCATCTATGTCATCGGCGGGACCGCGGCGATGTGGTACGGCGCGAGACTGGAGGAGCACCTTGACTGCCGCGCGGGCGACTATCTCTACATTCCGGCGGGCGTGCCCCATCTGCCCTACAACCCGAGCGCCACCGACGCGTGCACCGCCGTGATCGCCCGCACCGATCCGAACGAACAGGAGAGCGTCGTGCTCAGGCCGGAGCTGGACGCGCTGCACTGATTCCGCCCGGGCGCCTGAAACCGGGGCAATCAGACCTGGTAGGCCTGCAGCGGCACCGGGTCGAGGACCTTCGTCTTCGACAGCCGCTCACCCAGCGCCTGCGCCATCCACGCCCGCGCGGGCGGATCGCCGTGCGTAAGCACGATCGCCCGCGGGCGGCAATGGGCGGCGAAATCCAGCAATTCGTCGCGGTCGGCGTGCCCGCTCAGCTCGAAGCGCTCGACGTGCGCCTTCAACCGGGTCTTCACGTCGATCTTCTCGAACAAGACGGCGTCGCCGGGCGCGGTCGCGAGCAACCGGCCGCCGGGGGTGTCGGGGTCGCAGTAGCCGACAAAGCCGAGGGTGTGGCGGGCGTGGCCCGCGAGCCCGGCCGCGACGATGTAGGACGGGGTGCCCTCCACCACCATGCCGCTGCTCACGACGTAGAGCGCGCTCTCCGCGGGGAGCCGCCCCGGCTCGAGCTTGCGCGGCAGCGGGCGGATCTTGAGATCCTTCAGAATCTGGCGCGTGAAGCTCACCTGCTTGGTCTTGCGCGCGATGTCGTCATAGTAGTCGCACAGGTCGATGCCGAGGCCCGAGGCGAAGATCGGGCAGTCGACGAGGCGCCCGAACTTCCGGGCGTCGTGCAGGATCGCGAGGATCTCCTGCATGCGGCCGAGCGCGAACACCGGAATGAGCATCGAACCGCCGCGCTGGATCGTCTCGTTGATCGTCGCGACCAGGCGGGCCATCTCGTTGGCCCGCTCCTTGCCGGGCGGCCGCTCGGTGGCGCCGCGGGTTGTCTCCATCACCAGCGTATCGAAGTGGTCGACGGGAAACCGCGCCGCCGGGCAGGTGCGCTGGGCGTCAAACTGGACGTCGCCCGTGAAAAACAACTTCCGCTGCTGGTGGTGGATCTCGATCCCGGCGGCGCCGGCGACATGACCGGCCTGGTGGAAGATGATCTCGAGGCCGTCGCGCGCGCCGTGGAATTTCTTGGCGTGACCGTAGGGCAGGGGCGTGAACCGGCCGGCGTGCCGGTCGATCTCGTCGTGCGTGAACAGCGGATAGTCGGGGATGTTTTCCTCCGCCCGCTGGCGCTCCATCACGCTCGCGGAATTGTGCAGCATGCGCTCGATCAGCAGGTGGCTGGGCTGGGTCATCAGCACGGGGACCTGCGGCTGCTCGCGCAGCAGGATCGGCAGGCTGCCGATGTGGTCGAGATGGCAGTGCGTGATGAGGATCAGATCGAGGTTCACGCCGCGCAGCGGCCGGAAATCGGGCGCCGCCAGCCGCCCCACTTTCTTCGGGTGCAGGCCGCAATCGACGACAAGGTTGAGCTCCCCGAGCTGGAGGTAGAACGAATTGGCGCCGATGCCGCCGTCGCGGTTCAGGTCGATCAACTTCATTTCGGGCGCCAAGCAAGAGCGCGGGCGGCCGTTCCCGCAAGCTTCCTTCCGCGCGCGCGGTCCGCGCCGCGGCGCCGCGCGCCCGCGCGATCAGTCCCGCGGAACGACCATCTCAAAGGTCGCCAGCCTGACATGGACGTGCTGGCCGAATTCGTCGACCCCGTGAAAGGAGCCGTCGGCTTTGGCGTTGCCGCCGGTGACGTGGTAGCTGTTGTACGAGAATTGCTCACCCGGGGCCAGGCGGGGGGTTTCGCCGACAATCTTGTCGCCCTCGATGACAAGGCGGTTGCCGTCCTCCTGCCGGATCACCCATTTGCGGCCGAGCAGAGTGACAATCCGGTCCGAGCCGTTCTTGATCGTGATGAAATACACGAAGGCATGCTGCTTTCCCTCCGGGAGCCAGCTGCCCCCATGGTGGTGCACGAGCCGGTCCAACTGCGCCGTCAGGCCGGGGATCTCGACGGAAGGTTGCGCCATGCCAGGGTGGGGGTGGGTTTGCGATGGGTTTGGCGCCGGGCCGTTCCACCACCCGCGCGCGTGCTCGCACCATCTCCAGTCCGGCGGCATTTTCAAGCGGGGCTGCCAGTGTCCCGGCCCGCGTTCGCGCGGAGGAAGCGGGCGGCGCCCGGAGTCGGTCGGCCCGCACCGCGCAATAGGATTGGCAGGGCGGGGCCGGCCGCCGAAGCTGGGCTCATGTCGTGGCACGACTATGCCGGCGTCTTCCTGCTGGGCCTGCTCGGAACGGGGCATTGCGTGGGCATGTGCGGCGGGTTCGCCCTGGCCGTGGGCGCGGGGGCCCCGGGCCCGGGGCGGGTGCTGGCGCGGCAGGTGGCCTATCAGTTTGGCAAGGCGACCTCTTATCTGCTCATCGGCGTTGTGCTCCTGCTGGCGGGATCCATGGCCGCGAGCGTGCTGCGCCTCGCCGCCGTGCAGAACGCCGCCGGCGCCGCCGCCGGCGTGTTGATGATCGCCCTGGGGGCCGCGTATCTCAGCGAGTGGCGCCCGCCCGGATGGCTCGCGGGCTGGGTCGAGGGAAGCCGGGTGTGCGGTGCGCTCGCGGCGATCTGGCGGTCGCCCTCGCTCTATCGGAGCACGCTGATCGGCTGGGTGAACGGATTCCTGCCGTGCGGCCTGTCGTTCGCGGTGTTGCTCCACCTCGCGAGTTTCGGTTCGGTGGGCGCCGTCGCGGGCGGGGCCTACGTGTTCGGTCTGGCCACGCTGCCGGGCCTGCTGGCGGTGTCGCTGGTGGGGCGCGGCTGGAGCGTGAGCCGGCGCCGCGGGCTCGTGCGGGCGAGCGGGGTGGTGCTCATCCTGTTCGGCGCGCTCACCATCGTGCGCGGGGTGCCCGCCGTGCACCGCTGGTTCCACCAGCACCTGCTCATCGAACGCCGGGCGGACATGCCGATGGAGATGGACCACGGCGCCCATCATTGAGCGGCGCGCCGCGGCGAGGCTTTCGGCTTGCCGCAGCTTGCGCCGCGCCGCACAAACACGCCAACGATGGAAAAGCTGGCCCTTCTCTCGGTGAGCGACAAACGCGGGCTGGTCGAGTTTGCGACCGCCCTGGTGAACCGGTTCGGCTACCGCCTCCTGTCCACGGGCGGCACCGCCAAGCTCCTGGCGGAAAAAGGGCTGCCCGTGACCGAGGTGAGCCAGCACACCGGGTTTCCCGAGATCATGGAGGGCCGCGTGAAGACGCTGCATCCCAAGATCCACGGCGGCCTCCTCTGCCGCCGCGACAAGCCTGCGCACCTGCGCGAGGCCGAACACAACGGGATCGCCTTGATCGACCTCGTGGCCGTCAACCTCTATCCGTTTGAGCAGACCGTCGCCCGGCCCGGCGTGTCCCGGGAGGCGGCGATCGAGAATATCGACATCGGCGGCCCGTCGATGCTGCGCAGCGCCGCCAAGAACCACGAGAGCGTGACGGTCGTCTGCGATCCGGACGACTACGGCGCGGTGCTGCAGGCGCTGGAGTCGCCGGCGACGCTGCCCGCCCTGCGGCGCCGGCTCGCGCGCAAGGTCTTCCAGCGCACGGCGGGCTATGATGCCGCCATCGCGGGCTATCTCGAGCGGGAGTTCGCCGAGCCCAGCCTCGCGGAGGTCGCGGGCTTCCCGGCCACGCTCACCCTGAACTACCCGAAGGCCTCGGGGCTGCGCTACGGCGAAAATCCGCACCAGCAGGCCGCGCTGTACGGCTCGTTCTTCGAACATTTCGAGCAACTGCAGGGCAAGGAACTCAGCTATAACAACATCCTCGATATCTCCTCGGCCACCTACCTGATCGGCGAGTTCGAACGCCCCACCGTCGCCATTCTCAAGCACACGAATCCCTGCGGCGTGGCCAGCGCCGAAACCCTGCTCACCGCGTGGGAAAAGGCCTTCGCGACGGACCGGCAGGCACCTTACGGTGGCATCATCGTGGTGAACCAGACGCTCGCTGGGGACCTGGCGCGGGCGATCGCGGAGATCTTTACCGAAGTGATCATCGCCCCGCGCTTCGGCGACGACGCGCTCGAGATTCTCCGCAAGAAGAAGAACCTGCGCCTCATGATCGCCAAGCGGGGCCTCGGGCCCGAAGCGCTGCGCGACGTGCGCTCGGTCGTGGGCGGCGTGCTCCTGCAGGATCGCGATACCACGCTGGGCGATGTGTCCCAGTTCAAGGTCGTGACCCGGCGTCAGCCGACGACCGCGGAATGGACTGGCATGATGTTTGGCTGGAAGGTCTGCAAGCACGTCAAATCCAACGCCATCGTCTACGCGCGCGGCGAGGAGACGCTGGGCATCGGCGCGGGCCAGATGGCGCGGGTCGACAGCTCGCGCATCGCCGTGTGGAAGGCGCACGAGGCCGGGCTGGATCTGCGGGGATCGGTGGTGGCCTCCGAAGCCCTGTTCCCGTTCGCGGACGGCTTGATCGCCGCCGCGGAGGCAGGGGCGACCGCCGCCATCCAGCCGGGCGGCTCGGTCCGCGACGCCGAGGTGATCGCGGCGGCCGACGAACGCGGCCTGACCATGGTCTTCACGGGCATCCGTCACTTCCGGCATTAGGGCACGGCGCGGTCGGCGGCGGCGCCCCAGAGCCGTCATGAAAGCAATCACGGTTCTCTCTCTGCTAGCGGTCGCCTTGCTGGGGGGCGGCTGCTACACGGTGCCCGAAACGGGCCGGCGGGCGTTCGTGCTGCCGATCTACAACGACACCGCGATGGGGGCCGCGGGGTTCGCGGATCTGAAGGCGAAGGGCACGATCTCGCACGATCCGCAGGCCAACGCCCGGGTCCGCCGGGTGGGGGAGCGCATCGCCAGGGCCGTGGGCTCCGACCTGCCTTCCGCCGAATGGGAGTTCGTGGTGTTCGACGACGCCAACGAGATCAACGCCTTTGCGCTCCCGGGTGGCAAGGTCGGGGTCTACACCGGCCTGCTGCGGGTCGCGCCGAGCGATGACGAACTGGCGGTGGTGATGGGGCATGAGATCGGCCATGTGACCGCGCGCCACGGTGCGGAGCGGATGTCGGAAGGCGTGGCGCTCGCCGCGGGCGGCTTGCTGCTGGGCGCGGCCCTCAACGACAACCGGCATCGGGACGAGTGGCTGGCGGCCTACGGACTGGGCGCCACGGTCGGCGTGATGCTGCCTTATTCCCGCCTCAACGAGAATGAAGCTGATGAAATCGGCCTCATCTACGCGGCGAAGGCCGGCTACGACCCCGGGGCGGGCGTCACTTTCTGGCAGCGGATGATGGCGGAGAGCGCAGGCAAGGCGAAGCTGCCGACTTTTCTTTCGACGCATCCGGCCAACGCCGACCGCATCCGGCATATCCAATCCCTTCTGCCGAAAGTCGCGCCGGTGTATCAGCAGCACCGGAAGGACCATTAGGGCCCGTCTTCAAGCGCCATAGTTCCCGCGATTGTCGTGCTGAGCGCTGCGGAGCGCGTCGGGCCGGCGCTTGCGCCGTGCCGGGTTGGCGGGGAAGGGGCGCCGACCCCAGCCTTCGCGGGAGGCTACAGCGGGCAGGCAAGATCGGGCCCTACCCGGCTTGAATCGTCTTGTCATCGCGAGGCCCGCCGGGCGGGCGTCATGCGCAGTCCAGGGTTGTGCGAGCGGAGCGGAGTCTCCCGCTCTCCCGAAAAGGCTTGGCGCACGCCGGCCGCCTCGGGCAGGGTAGGGCATGTTTGACCCGCTTGAAAAACTGAAGGAGTTCGTCCGCCACCCGAGCGTTTCGACCGACCCGAAATACCAGGACGGCATGCGGGGCGCCCAGGAATTCGTCGCCGCCCTGCTGCGTTCCATCGGCTTCGACGTCGAGGTGGTGAAGACCGACCTGCATCCCATCATCCTCGCGCAGCGCGGGGGCGACCCGGCCTGGCCGCACGTCATCATCTACGGGCACTACGACGTGCAGCCGCCGGATCCGCTGAATCTCTGGACGAGCCCGCCGTTCGAGCCGACGGAGCGGGATGGGCGCCTGTGGGGACGGGGCACGGCGGACAACAAGGGGCCGCTGATGACCCACCTTACCGCGGTAGGCCGGCTGCTGGAACAGAATCCGCACCTGCCGTTGCGGATCACCTTCCTCATCGAGGGAGAAGAGGAGACCGGCAGCCCGAGTTTCCTGCCGTTCTTGGAGAGATACCGGCACCGCCTGAAGGCCGACCTCGTCTTCCTGTCCGACACCGGCATCCCGCGAGAGGACCAGGTCGTGGTGACGTGCGGCCTGCGCGGCCTGGTGCTGTGCGAAGTGGAGGTCACCGGCTCCAGGACCGATCTGCACTCCGGGCTGCACGGCGGCGCCCTCCGCAATCCGATCCAGGCCCTGGCCGAGGTGTGCGCGTCGCTCCACACGCCCGACGGGCGCGTCAACGTCCCGGGATTCTACGACGACGTCCTGGAGGTGCAGCCGTGGGAGCGGGAGGAGTTGCGGAAGCTGGGGACCGATGTGGAGGCCTATCGGGAGTTCCTCGGCATCCCGGCGTTTTACGTGCCGCCCGGCTACACGCCGTTCGAGGCCGTGCGCTTCCTGCCCACGCTCGAGTTCAATGGCATTGGCGGCGGCTACCAGGGCGCCGGCAGCAAGACGGTCATCCCCAGCAAAGCGCTCGTGAAGATCAGCTGCCGGCTCGTGCCCAACCAGGTGCCGGCGAAGATCCGGCCGCTGCTCTACGCGGCAATCCGGGAGCGCATGCCCCGGGACGTCTCCTTCCGCATCGTCGACCAGCACGAAGCCACGCCGTATGTCGTGGTTCCGCCCGGCCGGTCGAACACGCCGAAGGACCAGCCGCCAGCCCTGGCCCGCGCGTTTCGCAGCGTTGATGCCGCCGTGACCGAGGTCTTCGGTCGGCCGCCGCTCTATCTGCGCGAAGGAGGCAGCGTGCCGATCATCACGGACATCAAACGCGTGCTCGGCCTCGACTCGGTGCTGCTCGGCCAGTTCCTGCCGGAGGACAATCTGCACGCACCAAACGAGAGTTTCAGCCTGCGGATCATGCAGAAGGGCACGGCCGTCTCCGGCAAGGTGCTCGCCGCGCTCGCGGGCCGCTGAGGTTGCCCGTCCGCCCAGGCGCGAACCCCGCCAGCAGGCTTGGCCGCGTGCGACTTTGCCTGGGCGCCGGGTGTTCTCTCACCACGAGCGACGGCATTTCCGCCTGCCATGCGTTTCCTCGTCTTCCTCGGATCGATCCTCATCGCGCTGCCAATATCGCGCGCGACACGCGACGGCGCGACCGCGGAGCCGGTGGTGCCAGCGCCGTCGCTGACGGCCATCCTCGAGGCCAGCGCGCGGGCGCACCGCGTACCCGCCATGGCAGCCGTGGCGACACGCGCCGACACGATTTTTGAACTCGCGGCGTGGGGCGCGCGTCGGGACGGATGGCCCGACCCCGTGGCTCCGTCAGATCGGTTCCATCTCGGCTCGAACACGAAAGCGATGACGGCGACGCTCGCGGCGATCCTGATCGAGGAAGGCAAGTTGAACTGGACGACCACGTCCCTCGAGGTCTTCCCGGAATGGCGGGACGAAATTCTGGCCGATTACCGCGAGGTCACGCTTGCCGACTTGCTGGCCCACCGCGCCGGATTGCCCGCCTACGATGACGACGGGAGTCCGGAATGGCAGGAGATGAAATCACTTTCCGGATCGGCGGCCGAACAGCGTCGGGATTTCGCCCGCCGCGCCCTGCGCCACGCACCCGCGGTGCCACCGCGAACCCGGCGGCTCTACTCCAACGGCGGGTACACAGTTGTCGCGGCGATGATCGAACGAGTCAGCGGCGAGACCTGGGAAGCGCTCATGCGAGAACGCCTCTTCGCGCCACTCGGGATCAGGGCGGCGTTTGCCTGGCCCGCGTTCGATGATCCCAGGCAACCCTGGGGACACTACGAGACAGCGACGGGCGTCCGGCCGCACGACCCGCACGACGCCTATCAGCTGCCGGCGTTCATGTTGCCGGCGGGCGGGGTCGCCATGAATCCGCGCGACTACGCGAGATTCCTCCAGCTCCATTTGGCCGGGCTAAAAGGCAGGGACGGTTTGCTCAAGTCGAAGACGATCCGCCATCTGCACACCGCCGTGGACGGAAAGACCGCGCTGGGGTGGGGAATCCAGGATATCGCGGGTGCACCGGCGAGCGTGCACAATGGTAGCGCCGGAACGTTCTACGCCGTTGCCGCCATATGGCCCTCGCGCGATCTGGCGGTCGCGGTCTTTGCCAACGCCGGCGACGAACGCGCCGCAAGCGCCTGTGTTGAAGTCCTGAAGGCGCTCGCGCGCCGTTATCCGGTGGATTCACCCTGACGGACGCGGGCGGAGTCGGAGGACAAAAAACCCCGGCCGCGGCCGGGGCTCGGAGAAAACGATTTTGCGCGCCGCCTATTTCTTCAGGATGACGAAATCGACGCGGCGATCCTTCGCCATCTGCTCATCGGATCCCTTTTCCGCGGCGCCCAGCGAGCCCTTGGAAAGGATCTGCAGCTTGTCCATCTGGATCCCGAGATTCTGCAGGAACTGCTTGACCGCCTGGCCGCGGCGGTCGCCCAAGCCGAGGTTGTACTCGGCGGTGCCGCGCCAGTCGCAATGGCCTTCGAGCAGCATGCGGTACTGCGGGTTCTTTTTCAGATAGTCGGAGGCGTTGGCGATCTTCGGGCGTTCGCCCTGCTTGATGGCCGATTTGTCGAAATCGAAGTACACGGACGGGAGCAGGTTGCGGATGGTGTCCGCGTCCTCGATGACGCCGTCAGCGCGCGGTTGTAGGGTGCCCGCGGATTGGTCGAAGGTGCCGACGGAAGTCGGCGTCAGGGCGCTGCTGGTTCCTCCCATCACCGCCGTGTCGGCCGGTGTCGGCCGTGGCTTCTTGGTGCACCCGGTGAGAATCACCGCGGCGCTCAGGACAACAACGCACAGTTTGCGTGAGGTAAATTTCATGGATGGCACGAGACAGGAGTGAGTTGACGTTATTGTCCAAACGGTTTGCCCTGCGCAAGGATTTAATCGATTCCGGATCCATGGATGCGCGTGCGCCCGCACCGCGGTGTGTGCTCTTCGACAACGGCTCGCTGCGGCCCGCAGCCACGCGGAATTTGCGCGTCATTGCCCGCCGGCTGCAGGCCGCCCTCGGCGTGCGCGTGCATCCTGCGTCTCTTTTGCATTCCAGCGCCATCCCGGCCGCCCGGCTCGGGGGCGTGCCGGCGCAACTGCTTGAACCGACGCTGCGGCGATTGCTGCAGGCCGGTGGCAACGACATCGTGCTGCTGCCGTTGTTCTTTGGTCCGAGCGCCGCGCTCACGGAGTATGTGCCCCGGCGGCTGCGCGGATTGCGCCGGGCGTTTCCCGCGCACCGCGTCTGCCTGGCGCGCTGTCTCGCCGGTCCGGCGGATCGTCGGGACACGACCATCGCCGTCATCCTCGCCGATCGCGTGCTCGCCGTCATGCGCGCGCGCAAACTCCGCCGCCCGCGCGTGGTGCTGGTCGACCACGGCAGCCCCCGCCGCGAGGTCATTGCCGTGCGCAACGAACTCGGCCGGCAGGTGGAGCGGATATTGAGGAAACGGATCAGCGGATTCGCCGTCGCCTCGATGGAGCGGCGGCGCGGACGGAAGTATGCCTTTGGCGGGCCGCTGCTGGCCCGGCTCCTCCGCCGGCCGGAGTACGCGCGAACGCAGGTGGTGGTGGCGCGGCAGTTCCTTGCGCCCGGCCGGCACGCGGGTCCCGGCGGCGATATCGCCACCATCTGCCGGGCGGCCGAGCGGGCGCGCCCCGGCCTGAAGATCTATCTGACGCCGCCGATCGGCGATGATCCGCGGCTGATCGGCGTGCTGGTCGATCGCTACCGCCAGGCGCAGGCGGCCGCGCCGGTCTGATCGGGGAAAGGTTCTGGCCGGGCGGTGCTGGCCCGCCATTGTCGAATTCCGTCGTGGTTTGGTTGTAGGATCTGTCCCCGCGGCGCTGACGGCGCAGCGCCCTTCATCACCGAAGCCCGTCGTGGTTTGATTGTAGGGCCGGACCCTGGTCCGCGCCCTCACTATGCGCCGCGGCGATCAGAGGCCGCGCTTCTGCTCGATGAGGCCGATCTCCAGCGCGTAGCGCGTCAGGCTGGCCACGTCGTGCAGGTTGAGCTTGCGCATCAGGTTCGTCCGGTGGTTGTCCACCGTCTTCACGCTGATGCCGAGCTTGGCCGCGATTTCCTTCGTGCTGTAACTTTCCGCGACCAATTGCAGAATCTCGCGCTCGCGGTCCGTGAGAAAGTCCGAACTCGAGCTGGCGCTCGGGTTGGCGACCACGTTGCGCAGCAGCGCAGCCACCGCCGGCCCGAAATAGGTGCCGCCGTTCGCCACCGTCTCCAGGCCCTTCTTGAATTCAAAAAGACCCGCGGTCTTCTCGACGAAGCCGTGCGCGCCCGCCTCCAGCATCTCGCGCACGAGCACGGGATTCTCGTGCCCGGAGAAGACCAGCACGCGCAGGTTCGTGAGCACCTTCGTGAGGCGCCGGAGCAGATCCACGCCGTTGAGGCCCGGGAGTTTTGCATCCAGCACGATGACGTCGGGCCGGACCTCGACGCATAGTTGATAGGCATTCTGGCCGTCGCCGCTTTCGCCCACGAGTTTGAAGGAGGGATCCATGCGGAGAATCTCCGCGAGCATCTCGCGGATCGCCGTCTGGTCCTCGATGATGACGAGTCGTTTCATATTGAGCGCGGGCGCCTAATCGCGTATTGCCAGAATACTTCTGCCGATTTGCACAATGCTGCAAGACAGTAAATCACTGGCCGCAAGCCTGTCACGCTTTACCGGGCTTTTACAAGCGGCGCTTCGCCGGGGGCGGCGGGCGGGCGGCGCCTGGCCCGCGGCGGCGTTTCTGATGCTGGCGTGGTGCGGTGGATGCGCCTCCGGGCCGCCCGCGCCCGCGAAGCGGCCCGAGCCGGCGGTCTCTCCGTCAACCGACGTGGCGGTCAATGACGCTTGGCGCGACGCCAAGCTGGTGGCGGGCCGCGAACCGGGGCGCACGCCCGCGGCCGGCGCGGGCACCTCCATGCAGCCGGTGTACGGGGACAACACGATGCTGGTGATCAGCCCGATCGACTACGACCAGCTCCGTCCCGGGATGACAGTGGCCTATATGAACCAGCGCGGCGTGCGGGTGGTGCACCGCCTCGTGCAGAAGCTCGCGGATGGCTGGCAGGTCATCGGCCTCAACAACGACCGCGTGGACGACGACGTCGTGACGCGAAAGAATCTCATCGGCGTGATTTACGCCTCGTTCAACACCATGGACGAATCGCCGCCGAAATGACGACGGTGCGGCGAGCGCGGGCGAAGGCGGGCCTGCCAGCCAAAGGCCTGGCGAAGGCTGGTGGGTCGACAGGGACTCGAACCCTGAACCAACGACTTAAAAGGACGCTGCTCTACCATTGAGCTATCGACCCCCAAGGCGGTGACGGACGGACTAGTTCGCCCGGCCGCACTGGCAAGGAGAAACTGGCGCCAACGCGCCCGGCCGGCAAGCGATGAATTCGCGCCGCCGGGTTGTCAACCAAGCGGAGGGTAACAAGTTAAAGCCAGCGGCGTCTTATGCCGGGACACGCCGGCCGCGGCGCCAGCCGAGCCCCTTGACCTGAAAAAGAAACCTGCCATATCGCCATCACCCCGCCGCCGGAGGCAAAAACTTGGGAACAATTCAGAAATACGCCCATCAGAGCAAAGCTGAACGTATGTCGACCAAAGCTCAGGAAGTCGCGTTGGATCAGTTGCTGATCGACCGGTTCCGGCAGGGTGACCAATCGGCTTTCGAACAGATGGTTTCGCGCTACTGGGATCGCATTTACGCGATGGTCAACCAGCTCCTGCGCAATCCCGAGGACGCCGAGGAGGTGACGCAGGATGCGTTCATCCGCGCCCACCGCGGGCTGGCGAACTTCCGGGGCGAATCGGCATTCTCGACCTGGCTCTACCAGATCGCCACGAATCTCGCCCGCAACCGCTACTGGTATTGGTGGCGCCGCCGGCGGGATCAGACCATTTCCTTCGAGCAACCGATGGGAGCGGGCAGCGACACGACCCTCGCCGAGGTGTTTCCCGCCGATCTGGAGACGCCCGAAGACGCCACCGTCACCCACGAGTTCGTGAATCGTGTGGCGGAATGCATGGAGAAACTGAGCCCGAAGCATCGCGAGATCCTCGTGCTCCGCAACGTCAAGAACCTGTCCTACGAGGAGATCGCCGAGATCCTCGGCATCAGCGTGGGGACGGTCAAAAGCCGGATTGCCCGCGCGCGCGAAAGCCTGCGCGACAAGATGGGGGATGAATTCAAGTGAAAGAATCCAAGTTCATCGAGCTGCTCAATCTCTACATTGACCAGCAGATTTCGCCCGCCGAGGCGGGCCTGCTCGAGGACGATATCCAGCATAATTCGCGTCACCGGCGGATCTACCAGCAATATTGCCGCATGCATCGCGCCTGCACGATGGTGCTTGAAAACTTGGGCGACCGGGACGAAGCCGCGGCGGAGCCGCCCGCCGGCCGGGTCATTCCCTTTGCGCCGCGCGCCCGGCGCTGGCGGTGGGGCTATGCCGCGGCGGCCGTCGCCGCCGCCGCCTGCGTGGCGTTGGTCGCGCTGCCGGGGCTGCGGCGCTCCTCGGTCAAGGCCGGCGGGCCGGGCATCGCCGTCCAGCCCCCAGTCGGCGTGGCCCCGTTCGCTCCCGCGCTCGCCGCCGCCACCGGCCCCGTGCGCCTCGACGCCCCCGCCTACCAGGACCGCGGCCTGCCGGTCCAGGAATTCCTCGCCAGCCGCCTGGCCCCGGCCTCGGCCGGCGACTTTGCCGCCACCGTCTCGTTCGCGGTGGCGCCGGTCGCGCCGGAGGGCGCGCGCCTCACGCCGCTGCCGCTGGTCAACGCCAGCGCGAGCCCCCCGCGCCCGAGCATCGAGCAATTCGTCTTTCAGACCTCGGCGGCGCCCGCCGACAGCCCGCAGATCTACCGGGGTCGCCGCGCGACCGAGACCGACGTCGAGCGGACCGCCTACCAGTTCAAACGCTGAGCGGGTCGCCTCCCGGCCTGGCTGGCTTCGATCGGCGCGCCCCGGAGGCGCGCCTTTCTGTTTTCACCCGAGCGCCCGCTTGACGAGCTGCTCGGTCGTGGCTCCCGGGCCCAGCGCGACCCACGCCTGCCGGACCACCTTGTCGGCGTCCGGCGCCTTGTAACCGAGCGCCACGAGCGCCATGACCGCGTCGCGCTGGCTCGAGGCGGCCTGTTCGGCCGGCTCCCCGGGCAGAAGGCCGCCGGCACCGCCTGCGGCGGCGCGCGCCGTCGGGAGCAGTCCGCGGAGTTCCACGATCAGCCGTTCGGCCGTTTTTTTGCCGATGCCCGGACACTTCGCCAGCGTGGCCACGTCGCCGGCCGCAATGGCCTGCTGCAGCAGGGGCAGGGAAAGCCGGCTCATGATGCTGAGGGCGACCTTCGGGCCGACGCCAGTGACCTTTTCGATCAGCAGCCGGAAGAAATCGCGTTCCTCGGCGCTGGCGAAGCCGTAGAGCGACTGCGAATCCTCGCGATAGACCGCCAGCGTGTGGAGCTTCACACTGCCGCCGGGCGCCGGGAGGCGCTCCGCCGTCGTGACGGGGATATTCACCTCGTACCCCACGCCATTGACCTCCACGACCGCGACCAGCGGGGAGGCCGCGGCCAGCGTCCCTTGGATGCTGGTGATCATCGCGCTCAGCCCCTCAGACCGAGAACATCCTGCATATCGTAGACGCCGGGTGGCTGCGTCACGACCCATTGCGCCGCGCGCAGGGCGCCGCGGGCGAAGATCGCGCGATCGGACGCCTTGTGCGTCAACTCCAGGCGCTCGCCCGTCGCGGCGAAAATCACGGTGTGGTCGCCCACCACGTCGCCGCCGCGCAGCGAGTGGACGCCGACCTCCTGGGACGGGCGCTCGCCGGTGAGGCCCTTCCGCCCGTAGCGCAGGGCTTCCGCTGTCAGCCGGCGTTCCTGAAGGATGATATCGAGCAGCCGCACGGCCGTGCCGCTTGGCGCGTCCTTCTTGTAGCGGTGGTGCATCTCGACCAGCTCGGCATCGAAGCTCGCGTCGAGCGCGTGCGCCGCCTGCTGCGTCAGGTGAAACAGCACATTGACTCCGACGGAGAAGTTGCTGGTCCAAACGCAGGGCACCCCGGCGGCGAGCGCCAGCAAACGCTTCTTTTCCGCGGGCGGATGCCCCGTCGTGCCGATCACCACGGGCTTGCGGCGGTCGACCACGAGCTGGAGCAGCGCCGCCGTGGCGGCGGGCACGCTGAAATCGATCACCGCGTCGCACGCGTTGAGCGCGCCGGCGGCGTTGTCGCCGGCATCGACCGCGCCGCCCACCCGCACGCCCATGGCGGCGGCGGCGGCGGCGACCGCCTGACCCATGCGGCCGCGCGACCCGTGGATGAGAATGGAGATGGCCATGACGGGAGCGATTACCGCGTGACCCGCGCCAGGGCCCGCCGGAGCGACGCGGAGTTGGCCGCGGTCATTTCACAGAGCGGGAGGCGGACCGCCGGCGAGCCGATGCGCCGCGCGGCCGCCAGCGCCGCCTTGATGGGCACGGGATTGGTCTCGATGAAGAGCGCCTTGAACAGCGGATAGAGCCGGCGGTGGAGCCGGCCGGCGCCGCGGAAATCCCCGGCCAGCGCCAGGTGCGTGAGCTTCACGAGTTCGCGCGGCAGCAGGTTGGAGGCGACGCTGATGACGCCGGCGGCCCCGACCGCCATGAAGGGGAGGGTCAGGGAATCGTCGCCGGAGATGACCGTGAGGTCGTCGCCGAGCGCCAGCTTGAGCTGGTCGACCCGGTCGACCGACCCGCCCGACTCCTTGATGTAGCAGACGTGGGGGAATTTCGCGCGCAGCCGCTGCACCACCGGCACGCCGATCTCGATGCCGCAGCGGCTGGGAATGGAATAGAGGACGATCGGTCGGTCCGTGGCGCCGGCCACCTCGGCAAAGTGGCGGAACAGTCCCTCCGGGGTCGGCCGGTTGTAGTAGGGCGCGACGACCAGCATCGCGTCCGCCCCGGCCGCGTGGGCGGCCCGGGTGAGCGCGAGCGCCTCCCGGGTCGAATTCGAGCCCGTGCCCGCCACCACCGGCACGCGCCCCCGCGCCGCCTCGATCACGCAGCGCACCACGTCCTCGTGCTCCTCATGCGAAAGGGTGGCGGATTCGCCCGTGGAACCGGCCGGCACCAGACCGTCGATACCAGCTTTCACCTGGGAATCGACCAGCGAGCGCAGGTCGTCATAGGCGACCTCCGCTCCTCGGAACGGGGTCACCAGCGCGGTCAGCGTGCCGGATAGCGGGCGCAACTTCATATTAAATTAGGATAAGTGATTGGAATGTAGCCTTGCTGACCAAAGCAGACCCGGCTAGAAAAGCACATACTTTTTTAGCCCACGTTCGCAACCGGACCCGTTATGGACCCTGTCGAAATATTCCGTGAAGTCCTCAAACTCGCGGTGGAGAACAACGCCAGCGACGTCGTCATCAAGTCAAACAAGCCCGCCCACATCCGGATCAGCGGCCGGCTCAAGCCGGTGGACATGGATGCCATTCCCGGGGAGATCGTCGAGGGATTTGTGGACGAGTCCCTGCCGCGGAACTTCCACGCCATGTGGGAGCGCGACGGCCAGGTGGACTACGCCTATTCCGCCGAGGACATCGGCCGGTTCCGCGTGAACGCCTTTCACCAGCGCGGCACGGTCAGCGTCGTGTTCCGCTACATCAAGAGCCGGCCGCCGACGTTCGAGGAACTCAACCTCGATCCCGCGCCGCTGATCCGGCTGGCGCAGTCCAAGGACGGGATCCTGCTCAACTGCGGCGCGACCGGCGCGGGCAAGAGCTCGACGACGGCAGCCATGCTCAACTGGATCAACCAGAACCTCGACCGGCACATCGTCACGGTGGAGGATCCGATCGAATACACGTTCACCGACGACAAATCGGTCTTTGAGCAGCGCGAGGTGGGCATTGATGTGCCCGACTTCCCCCTGGCGGTGCGGGCCGTGCTGCGCCAGAACCCCGACATCATCTTCATCGGCGAAATGCGCGACAAGGAGACGTTCGAGACGGCGATCTCCGCGGCCGAGACGGGCCACCTCGTGTTCTCGACCATGCACGCCGCCACCGTCGCGCAGTCGCTGACGCGGCTGTTCGAGTTCTTCCCGCCCGATCAGATCGTGCAGGCCCGCCGGGCGGTTTCCGGATCCCTGCGCGGCTTCATCTGCCAGCGGTTGATCCCGGCGCTGGAGGGCGGCGGCCGTTATGCCGCGTTCGAGATTCTCGTGGCCGACGTCACGGTGCGGAATCTTCTGCTCGAGGGCCAGTTCGACAAGATCCAGCAGTTGCTGGAGGTTGGCGACGAGGCCGGCTCGAAATCCTTCAACAAGGATCTCTACAACCTGATCAAGTCCGCCAAGATCAGCAAGGCCGACGGCCTGCGCTTCTCCCCCAATCCGGCGGCGCTGGAGATGAATCTGAAGGGGATCTTCATCAAGCAATGAAGCCCCGCCGGCGGCGGGAATCCGGCGGCCGGCCGCAATCACCCATGTCCGTCCTCGCTTCCTGCCGTGGTGGCCGGCGTGCGGAGCGCTGGCTGCTCCCGCTGCTGGCGGGTTTCCTCTGCGCCGGCGCGGTTCCGCCCCCGGCGCCCGAAGCGCCTGCCACCGCATCCCTGGACGAGGTGAAGGTCCAACTGAAGGCGCTCAAGCGCGGCGATAATCCGCAGCTCTCCGGTGCGCCGGGCAGCCCGGCCGTGTCGGTTCCGGGTTTCCACCCGGCGCCCAGCGCCGCCACACCGCCGGCTCCGCCGTCAGCCCCGGAATCCGGGCAACGGGCAGGCCTCCGGCCCGCCAACGCGAACTGGCTGGTGGAAGCCGTGGAACGGCAGGCCCGCGCCCGGTCATCGCCCGCCGCAGGCGCCAGCACGGCGCGCACGGGCGAAACGGCACCGCTGGATTTCTCCGATCCCACCTACCTGCTCAAACTGTACCTGGGGCAGGAATCGCCGCGGCCGGCGGCAGCCGGCAGCGACGCGCCCGCGGGCGAGGCCAAACCGCCTCGGGAAGCCGAGGCCGCGGCCTTCAACAGTCTTCTCAAGCAATGGATCGCACCGCGCGATTTTGCCCTGCTCGGCCTGGATGCCGGCGCGGCGGCCGGTTACGCGGATTTGCTGCCGCCGGCCGGCCGGGCGCCTGTCGGGGGGCCGCCGCCCCCGCCTGCAGCTCCCGCCGCGCCGAACCCATTTTTGGAGGCCCTGAAGGTTGAGCCGCCCGCGCCGGGCTTTTCCCCGATCGCACCACTTCCCGCCAGTCCGCCGGCCCCGGCGGCAGCGGTGGCGCCCGCGCCGCCCCCGAACGCCCACGCGCCGGCGGAGCCCGGCCCGCCGCCTGACTCCTCTGCCGACCGAAAGTATTTCCCGCAGCTCAAGCGCTTTTAAGGCTTGGATTTTGCCCGGCGGATCGGTTTAACCGGCCCCTTTCCGCCATGTCACGTGCACTCCTTTTCGCCGGCCAGGGCGCCCAGAAAGTGGGCATGGGCAAATCGCTCTACGAGCAGTGCGCAACGGCCCGCGCGCTGTACGACGAAGCGAACCGTGTCCTGGGCTTTGACCTCGCCCGCGTCTCTTTCGATGGGCCGGAGGCCGAGCTGACCCAGACCCGTGTGTGCCAGCCGGCGCTGTTCGTGCACGGAATGGCGCTGCACGCGCTGCTCAAGGAGCAGGACCGGCTGGGAGAGGTGACGCACGCCTTCGGCCTTAGCCTGGGCGAGATCACCGCCCTGGCCGCCGCCGGCGTCTTCGACTTCGCCACCGGTCTGCGGGTCGTGGCCGAGCGCGGCCGCCTGATGCAGCTGGCCTGCGAGCAGTCCAGCGGCACCATGGCGAGCATCATGGGCGAGGATCCGGCCACGGTCGCCGCGCTCTGCCGCGAGTTCGATGTCGAGGTGGCCAACCTCAACTGCCCGGGCCAGATCGTCATTTCGGGCGACAAGACCAAGCTGCAGACCGCGGTTGCGACGGCCAAGAACCGCGGCATGCGCAAGGTCATCGCCCTGAATGTCGCCGGCGCCTACCACAGCCGTCTCATGGAGCCGGCGCGCGCCGCGTTCGCGGCATTTCTCGCAGAAATTCCCGTGGCGCGGCCCGGTTTGACCGTCCTCACCAACACCACCGGCGCGCCGGTGGCTGAGCCGGACGACATCCGCGCGGCGCTGGTGAAGCAGATCGTGTCACCGGTGCTGTGGGAGGCGTGCATGCGGCGGGCGGCGGCGGACGGCGCGACCGAATTCTGGGAGCTCGGTCCCGGCGGCGTGCTCGCGGGCCTGGCCCGCCGCACCAACCGCGACTGGCCGGTGCGGAGCTTCGCCGAGTCCGGCGATTTCGCCGCTTGAAAGCGGCTGCCGGCGGCCCCACATTGGCCGTTCGCACCCACCCGACGCCCGGCGGCCGGGTCTCCCGGCCACATGCGCATGGACGTATCGCTCAAACGCAATTTCTGCATCATCGCCCACGTCGACCACGGCAAGACGACGCTCTCCGACCGGCTGCTTGAACACACCCACTCGGTGACTCCGCGGGAGATGAAGGACCAGATGCTCGACTCGATGGACCTCGAGCAGGAGCGGGGCATCACCATCAAGAGCCACCCGGTGACGATGCATTACACCGCGCGCGACGGGAAGGAGTACCAGCTCAACCTCATGGATACGCCGGGCCACGTGGATTTCTCCTACGAGGTGTCCCGCAGCCTGGCCGCGTGCGAGGGTGCGCTGCTGCTGGTGGACGCGGCCCAGGGCGTGGAGGCGCAGACCGTGGCCAATGCGCACCTCGCGTTCGCCCAGAAGCTGCGCGTCATCCCGGTCATCAACAAGATCGACCTGCCGAGCGCCAACCTCGAGCTGTGCACCCGCCAGCTTGAGGACATCCTGACCATCCCGGCGGAAGAGGTGATCCTCGCCAGCGGCAAGGCCGGCATCGGGATCGACGAGATCCTCGAGGCGATCGTGGCGCGCGTGCCGCCGCCGCGCGGGGCGGACTACCCGGGCACGCGCATCCTCGTCTTCGACTCGAAGTACGACTCCTATCGCGGCGTCATCACCCACGTGCGGGTGTTCTCCGGGGCGATCCGGGGCGGCAACCTGATGATGCTCATGAGCACGGGCCAGAAGGCCGAGGTGAAGGAGGTCGGCATTTTCCGGCCCAAAATGGAGCCGGCCGCGGAGCTCGGCACCGGCGATGTCGGCTACATCGTCAGCAACATCAAGGCGACCGAGGACATCAAGATCGGCGACACCATCACCGACGCACGGCATCCGGCCGCCGCCATGCTGCCGGGTTACAAGGAGGTGCACCCGATGGTGTACTGCGGCCTCTACCCGCTGGAGACGCAGGATTACGAGAAGCTCAAGGCCGCGATCGGCCGCCTGCGGCTCAACGATTCCGCCTTCGTCTACCAGCCGGAGACCTCCGTTGCGCTCGGCTTCGGCTTCCGCTGCGGGTTCCTCGGGCTCCTGCACATGGAGGTCATCCAGGAGCGCATCCGCCGCGAACACGACGTCGATATCATCTCCACCTACCCGAGCGTCGTCTACCGGGTGAAGGTTCACGGCGGCACCACCCTCACGGTGGACAATCCGATCAATCTGCCGGATCCGGCCTCGATCGAGACGATCTACGAGCCCACGATCACGGCATCCATCCATATCCCGAACACCTGTCTCGGCGACACCCTCAATCTGATCATGGAGAAGCGGGGCACGTGCGACCACACGGACACGCTCGACGCCTCCCGGGTCATGCTCACCTGCACGCTGCCGCTCAACGAAATCCTCGTCGATTTCAATGACCGCCTCAAGAGCCTCACCCGCGGCTACGGCTCGATGGATTACGAGCTCGGCGAGTACCGCGCCTCGGACCTGGTGCGGATGGACATCCTCGTGAACGGCGAGCCGGTCGACGCCTTCGCCAGCATCGTGCACCGCTCAAAGGCGGAAGGGCAGGGGCGCGCCCTCTGCGAGAAACTGGCCGACATCATCCCGCCGCAGCTGTTCAAAGTCGCCGTGCAGGCCGCCCTCGGCGGCAAGATCATCGCCCGGGAAAACGTCCGCGCCCTGCGCAAGGATGTGACCGCGAAATGCTATGGCGGCGACATCACCCGGAAGCGGAAGCTCCTGGAGAAGCAGAAGGAAGGGAAAAAGAAGATGAAGCAGATAGGACGGGTGTCCATCCCGCCCGACGCCTTTATCCAGGTCCTCAAGAACAACTAACCCCGCAAATGCCGTGTTTGGACTCTTCGAATCGAACGAGCGCAAGATGCGCGAGAACGCCGAGAACTGGCTGCGGCTGGCCGACAAGGTCTATCACTACCAGCGCGACCTGCTGAAGCCCGCCCAGGCCGGCGAGCTGCGGCAGAAGAGCGCCGACCTGCGGCTGCTCCTCAAGCAGCGGGCGGATGCGAGCAAGCTGAAGCTCGGCATCGAGGTGCTGGAAGGCGTGCTGCGCCCGGTGGGCGGCACGTTCTACCCGAAGTCCTCCATCGTCGAGAACGTCGAGTTCTTCCTGGTCGCGGTGATCATCGTCCTCGGCATCCGCACATATCTCCTCCAGCCGTTCAAGATTCCCACCAACTCGATGTGGCCGACCTACCACGGCATGAAGGGCGAGAACTTTCCGCCCGGCCAGGCGGCCCCGGGGCTCGCCGAGCGGCTCTTCCGGTTCGCGGCCTTCGGCGCGGTGCGGTACGAGGCCATCGCGCCGCGGGACGGCCAGGTCTCCGCCCAGTTCTTCTCCAACGGCTTCCTGGCCTTCACCACCCGGCGCGGCTTCAAATGGCTGGTCGTGCCGACCACCGTCCACGAATACACCTTCTACGTGGACGGCTCGCCGGCACGCGTGCGGGTGCCGGCGGATTTCAGCGACTTCGACCAGCTGGTCCAGGATACGTTCTTTGGCGGTCACGACGGATTCGTCCGCTTCATCGACACCTCCGGCAAGGAGGGCGGCGTGACGCGGGACGACATCCAGCTGCGCGACGACTCGGGCGAGACGGCCCCCGCCTACCGGATCGCGCTGGGGCGGCGTGTCCGGGCCGGCGAGCCGATCGTGCGCTTCGACATCCTGACCGGCGACCAGTTGTTCGTCGACCGGGTGAGCTATCATTTCGTCCGCCCGCACATCGGCGACGGCTTTGTCTTCCGCACGCGCAACATTCCGGGCATCGGGGAGGACCAGTACTACGTGAAGCGCCTCGTGGGTCAGCCGGGCGACACGCTCGAGATCCGGCCGCCGCTGCTCTATCGGAACGACCGGCCCATCACCGGCGCGGCGGCGTTCGACCGGAACGCGCGGCGCGAGGGGCTCTATCGCGGCTATTTCAACGCGTCGCGCGACGGCAGCTACCTCTTCAAGGATCAGAAGGTGACCGTGCCGCCGCACGTGTTCTTTGCGCTCGGCGACAACTCCGCGAGCAGCAAAGACGGGCGCTACTGGGGCTTCGTGCCGGAAAAGGAAGTCGTGGGGCGGCCGCTGTTGATCTACTATCCCTTCACCCGCCGCTGGGGCCCGGCGCGCTGAGCCGACGCGCCCGGAGCGGGGCCGACGATGGCCGAGTCAGGCCTGATTGCAGGAGCGGCTTGACGCCGCGATTCCGACAAACTGTCGCAAGAAGGCGCGGAAGCGCCGAACCTTGGTTGCCTCGTCCAGCCCGCGCGGAGCGCGGGCTCCACCGTGAATCCAATCGCCGCAGGAGCGCCGTCGATGGCAATTGCCTGGATCTGCAATGAATTGGTCCGCCCTCTGCCGGATTCAGGCAGGAACACGCAGCACGTAGCTTACGCCAAGGGCGCACGCGTAAAGCCCGATTCCGAACACCGCATGCGTCGCGAGGCTCTTCAGCCTGGCCTGCCCGGGATGGGGCGTTCTGGAGGCGGCAAGGCCGAGGCCGAACGACGGCTGCAGGACAAAGAACGG
>DATIWI010000077.1:0-6114 GCA_035519475.1 Opitutaceae bacterium | reverse complement strand
GAGTGGCACCGCTGGCAGCGCCGGCGGCAGCCGCCCCCGGTTCCGTACTCGAGTGAGACTTCGAAATGCCGCGCGCGGCTCGCGCCGTACTGCACCGGTTGCGGCGTGGACGTGGGGTGCGGGGGCGACCCCATTTTGCCGCAGGCGCTGCGGGTGGACCTGCCCCAGCCGTACGCGCGTTACTCCGACCTGCCGGTGCAACTGGGCGGCGACGCCTCGCAGCTGCGCTGGTTTGCCGACGGCCAGCTCGACTTCGTCTTCTCGTCGCACGTGCTGGAGGACTTCGCGGACACCCGGACGGTGCTGCGGGAATGGCTGCGGGTGCTCCGGCCTGGCGGCCGGCTGGTCCTGTACTGCCCGGATGAACAGGTTTACCGCGCGCATTGTGCCGCCACCGGCCAGCCGTACAACCAGCACCATGTGCACGCCGATTTCTCCCTGGCGTTTGTGAAGCGTGCCCTTGATGGCCTCGGCCCACTGCGCATTCTGTACGAAGCGGCGCTGGTGGAAATCTATTCGTGGGAACTGGTCGTGGAGAAGACCGCCCCCCCGCCGTCATGAACCCGGTGCTCGCCACCGCGCGGTGGAAGAATCGCCAGTTACGGCATCAGCTCTACCTGCTCCCGGCGCGGTATCGCCTCGCGACCGCCGACTTTGCCACCGGGCTCGGCGCGTCGGCGTGGCTCCTACACGGCCTGGTGCGGTCGCTGCATCCCGCCGTCTGTGTCGAGATCGGCTCGGCCAGCGGCTGGTCGACCTGCCATATCGGCCTGGCGCTGAAGGAGAATTTCGCCGGACGACTCTATGCGATCGATCCGCACGGGCCGACCGCGTGGAACGATCGTGGGCCGGCGGACACTTACCCGGTCCTCCAGCGGAACCTCCGGCGCTGCGGGGTGGAGAATTTCGTGGAGATCCTCCGCGTTACCTCGGAAGCCGCCGCGCGCGGCTGGACGCGCCCCATCGATTTCCTGTTTATCGACGGCGATCACTCTTACGAGGGCGCCCGCCGCGACTGGGAGCGGTTTGCCCCTTTCCTCGCCCCTTTGGGCGTGGCCGTCTTCCATGATTCGACCTGGGAGCTGCATGGACCGAATCGGCCGGACATGGGCGTCCCACGCCTCGTAGAGGAACTGCGCCGGGCCGGTCTGCCCGTGGTCACGATCGACCGCGATTGCGGACTGAGCCTGATCCAGAAGACCCCCGGCGGCGTTCCGCTGCTCCCACCCAATCCGTGACCGACTCCTCCCCCGGCCGCGCCCGCCTGTGGCGGCGGTTGTGGCGCAATGCCTACTGGTTTCGCGCGGACCGGCATCTGCACCGCGAGTACGCGGGCATTCGGCACCTGCTCCTCTTCGGCGGCCAGGGCATCGGCGACGAGCTGCTGCTCTCCACCGCCGCGCACGAACTCCGCGCGCGCGGGACCGAGGGGATCGGCGTGATGACGCACGCGCCGGAGTTCTTCCGACACTCGCCCGACGTGGATGTCGTCAAGCCCATGCGGCTGGATCACGTCAACCTCCTGCCGCGGATCGGGATCACGGTCCGGCACCTCGGCTACATCGCCCGCCAGGAGCCGCCCGACATCGACGTGCCGCCACCGCGTCACTTGCTGGCGGAGATGTGCCGCCTCGCGGGTGCCCGCGGCCCGGTGGCCCTGCGCCCCTACCTTTTCCTGCAACCGGAGGAGCGCGCCGCCGTCCGGCGCGACCGGCCCTATTGGGTGGTGCATTCCTCGCGGCGATCCGCTTCGTTCACCCTCGACAACAAGGAGTGGCTTCCGGAGCGCTTCCAGGCGGTGATCGATCGGTTGCGCGGCCGGATTCGTTTCATCCAGCTCGGCCATCGGGCCGAGCCGGCGCTCGCCGGCGTCGAAGATCTGCGCGGCCGCACCACGCTGCGCGAAAGCGCCGCGCTGCTGGCCGGGGCGGACGGCTTGGTGGGTCTCGTCGGACTGGTGATGCACCTGGCCCGGGCGGTCGACTGCCCCGGGGTGATCCTCTACGGCGGCCGTGAGCACCCCGACCAGAGCGGCTATCCGGCCAATGAGAATCTCTACCGCCCCGTCCCCTGCGCGCCCTGCTGGCGGCGCAGCTCCTGCGACCACGAGCACATCTGCATGACGTCGATCGCCGTGAACGACGTACTGGCGGCGATCGAACGCGTGGCCGCGCATGCCCGCGCGCGGCCGCTCCCCGCCGCCACCGCCGACGTCGGCTGACGCGCGCGCTCCGATGCTTACCACCATACTCTGCACCCACAACCCCCGCCCCGACTACCTTGGGCGGACGCTCGCCGGCCTGCGGGCGCAGACCTTGGCGCCTCCCGCGTGGGAGTTGCTGCTCGTCGATAATGCCTCGGCCCCGCCCGTGACCGGGATGGCCGACCTCGGCTGGCATCCGTCCGCCCGACTCGTCCGAGAGAACGAACTGGGGCTCACTCCCGCCCGCCTGCGGGGCATCGCCGAAGCGCGCGGCAGCGTGCTTGTGTTCGTCGACGATGACAACGTCCTGGCGCCTGATTACCTCGAACGAGCGGTCTCGCTGGCGGAGCGATGGCCCGCTCTCGGGGTCTGGGGCTGCGGTCGCTACACGGCCGAATGGGAACAGCCGCCGCCGCCCGAATTCGCACCGTACCTCGCCTATCTGGCGGTGGGATCCGCGCCGGCGGATCGCCGCTCCGCCCGGGCCTACGACTACACCGCCATGCCCGCCGGCGCCGGCCTCTGTGTCCGCGCCGAGATTGCGCGCGGCTACGCCGATGACGTACGGGGTGATCCGCGCCGCAAGCTGCTCGGCCGCGCCGGCGCCCGGTTGAACGGCTGCGAGGATTTCGACCTCGCGCTGACCGCGATCGACCGGGGGCATGAGGCTGGCGTTTTCCGTGACCTCGCGATCACGCATCTGATGCCGCGCGGCCGCGGCGAAGAGACCTATCTCCTGCGCCTGGTCGAGGGCCACGCCCGCTCCACCGTCCTCCTGATGGTCCTGCGGGGCGACCAGCCGGCCCCGGCACCGCGCGGCCTCCTCGGCCGCCTGCGTGAATACCGCCTGCGTCGGTCGCTCGGGCCCATCGAGCGCAAGATTCATGACGCGCGGCGCCGCGGCGAACAAGCGGCGTGGGAAGCCGTGCGCCAAATGTCGCTCGCTGCGCCATGAGCCCGCCCGCTCCGCGTGCGCTGCTCCGCTGGACCCGTTTCACCGGTTCCCCCTTCGGGACGGGCGGCGACAAACGCAGCGCCCAGGTTCGCGCGCTCTGCGTCACGGCCGGTTTCAGCGTCGAGGAGATGCGACCGCCGTCCAACGTTCCGCGGTGGCGCGCCCGCCTGGTCGGCGGGTGGCTCCGCTGGCGCCTCGGGCGCCACGCCTCGGTCGACGAGGCCGGCCCCGGCCTGCTGGGGTACCGCGCCTTCTTTTATCGCGATGGCCTGTCCCGCCATCGCGGCGCGCGCTTGCTGCTATGGGAGACAACCTACGATTCGGTTCTGCCCGCCCTCGCCCGCCGGGCGGGGTACCGGATCGTCGCGCTGCCACACAATCTGGAATCGTTGGTCAGCGAGGCCGCCTTCGGCGATCCGCGCCACGACGTCCTCGCCGGCCTGACCGCCGAAGTCAAACGTCTGGGACTGGCCGATGCCATCTTCACCATCTCCAAGGAGGAGCGCTGGTTGCTGGAAGCGCGCGGGCTCAGTCCGCAGTACCTTCCGTTCTTTCCCGATCCGGTGCTGGCGGCGGCGTGCCGGCGGATCCGGAGCGACCGCCAAGCGCGCGCGCGCGCCGACGGCAGTGTGGCCGGCCCCCTCCTGCTCATTGGCAGCGCGTTCAACCCTGCCACGGAGCGCGGCATGCGCTGGCAGCTGAGCCAGCTCCGCGATTCCGGCCGTCCGGCGTCGGCTACGGTCGTCGTCGGGCCCCAGACCGAGACCCGGCTCGCCGACCTGGCGGCCGCCGGCGTGAACGTTCTCGGCCGCGTCGCTTGGGAGAATCTCGCCCAGCAACTCGCCGCCTGCTCGGCCGTGCTCATCCACACCGTGGGCGGAGCCGGGGCCGTAACGCGGATCCCCGAGGCGCTGGTCGCCGGCGTGCCCGTGATCGCCAACGACAATGCGGCCCGCGACCAGTACGGGACCCCGGGCGTGCACGTCTACGATGATGCGGCCGACTTCCATGCCTTCGTCCGAGCCGCGCTGCCGATGCCGCCGTCCCTCCCGCCGCCCGCGGCGGCGGAGGCCCGCTTTCAATCCGCATTGCGCCGCCTGACTGGAGCCGACCATGCGTGATCCCCTGGTACCCGGGCCCCGCCGGCCGCCTGGCTGGCGCGACCGCCTGCTGACGGTCGTCCGCCGGCACAACTGGCGCGGCTTCGTCACGCTGTACGATCTGCTCAAGCCCCTCACCGGGCGGCGCAGCCTGCGCGTCGTCACCCGCTACGGCAGCCAGTTCTTCCTGACGCCGTGGGACAGCGTAGACACCCATGTGATCAACGAGGGGTTCTACGAGTCCGAAGTGCTGGAAGCGGTGCGGCCGCACCTCGGGGCCGACGCGGTGCTCTGGGTGGTCGGGGCCAATTTCGGCCTCCACGCCGTGACGGCCAAATGCCTGCACCCGGAAACACGGGTCGTGGCGTTTGAACCCTCGCCCGCGATGGCGGCGCGAATCCTCGAGAACTGCGAACTCAACGGCGTCGCGCTCGAGCTGCACGCCTGCGCCCTCGCGGATCGCACCGCTATTCTCCCGTTTTTCGCCAACGCCTCCGGCAATCCCGGCATGTCCACGCTCCACCCGGTCAACCCATCCTACTACGATCAGCGCTTCCAGGTCGCCGCGTTTGCCGCCGCCGAGGTGATCGACCGCGGCTTCGCCCCCGCGCCCACCGCGATGATCCTTGATGTCGAGGGCGCGGAGACCGAAGTCCTGTGCGGGTTCGGGTCCCGGCTGGGTGCAGCCGGTCTGCGGGTGCTCGTGTTCGAGGCCCCCAACGATTTCCTGACCGCACGCGAGCCGGCCGATCTGCACGCGCTGCTACGAGATGCCGGCTTCTCGCTGCAGAAGCTGGAGCGACATGAGCACACCGCCCATGCGCTCTCCAATTTCGTCGCATACCGTCCGTAGAGACGGCGCGGCGGCCGGCCGCCGACATCGTTGACTCACCCGATCATGTCCCCTGTGCACCACCGCCTGCGCGGGTTGGGCGCCGCGGGCCTGCGCCTGCTGCGCCACGGGCGGCCCCGCCGGGTGTTGCTGTTCGGGCCGCTGAGCCTGGGCGACGACTTGCTCTGCACGGCGGTGCTGCGCGAGGCGCGCCTCCGCCGCCGGCCGTTTGCGATGATGACGAACCGGCCGGAGCTTTTCCGCGGGAATCCGGATCCCGCCGCCATCATTCCGATTCACGACTACTACGCCGCCCTGCTTCGCCGCCTGGGTTCGCACGTAGTCCAGCCGTATTATCTCCAGAGCGACCCCGCGCGGCCGGAACGCGAGCTCCTGCCGCCGCGCCACATCCTCGCGGAAATGTGCCGCCTCGCCGGCCTGCGGGGGCCGGTCACGCTGCGCCCCTACCTGTATCTCACGCCGGAGGAGAAGGCGCAGGGCGCGCGGTGCCCGCGCCAGATTGCGATCCATTCCACCTGCCTCACGGCGGCGTTGCCCTATCCCACCAAGGAATGGGGCGTCGCGCGCCTCGCCGCCGCGGCGGACGATCTGCGGCGCGACTTCAACCTGGTGCAGCTCGGCGGCGCCGCTGATCCCGCCCTCCCGGCGGCGCTGGATCTGCGCGGCCGTACCAGCCTGCGCGAGGCCGCCGCGATCCTGGCGGCCTCGGAGGCCTTTGTCGGCCTGGAAGGGTTCCTGACGCACCTCGCGCGCGCGGTCGACTGCCCCGCCGTCGTGGTCCTGGGCGGGCGCGCCCGGCCGGAGACCTTCGGCTATTCCTGCAACGTCAACCTCGGCAGCCACGTCGAGTGCTCGCCCTGCGGCTTGCGCGACGGCTGCCCCCATGACCTGAAATGTCTCACCGAGATCCTTCCCGCGACCGTCGCAGCCGCCGTGCGCGAACTGGCCGCGCGCCGCCCGCCGCGCCCGCTGCCGGCTGAGACCGCCCGCCTGCCATGAGCGC
>DATIWI010000076.1:0-11747 GCA_035519475.1 Opitutaceae bacterium | reverse complement strand
GCTCGGGGTCGGGATCGGCGTGGACTACGGCATCTACCTGTTTGCCCGGCTGCAAAAGGCGCTGCGGGGAGGCGGCTACTTCGAGGACGCGATGTTCCGCGCCTTTCAGGAGACAGGCACCTCGATTCTCTTCACCGGTTTTACGCTCGCGATCGGGGTGAGCACCTGGGCCTTTTCCGAGCTGAAATTCCAGGCCGACATGGGCCTGCTCCTAACGTTCATGTTTCTGGTCAATATGCTCGGCGCGCTCCTGCTTCTGCCGGCGATGGCCCGCTGGCTCTACCGCCACCATCGCCGCAAAGCAGTGACCACCCACCCGTTCGCCCCGGAGACGGCGCCCTGACGCCGCCCGGCCGTCCGTACCTCCACTCTTGCCTGCGCAGCCGCGGCGCCTAAACTCGCGGCATGAACGCAGGCCCGATCCTATACATCAGGCGCGGATGCCCCTGGTGCCGGCAGGCCGCGGCGTTCTTCTCCACCCACGGCGTCACGGTCGAGATCCGCGACGTGTCGAAACGTTACGCCGACCTGAAGCGGCTCATCGAGGTGAGCGGCGAGAGCAGCGTTCCCACTTTCATCTACGGCGATTTTGTCGTCTCCGACTTCAGCGTCGACGAGCTGCTTGACGAGCTCGCGGAACGCCCCGATATCCGCATGCGCCTCGGCCTGGGGCTCCACGACGACGAGATCTGAGCCGGCGCCGGGCCGCGAATTTGCTTTGCCCTCGCGGTTGATCGCGTGAGAGTCGGGCTCCCACCATGTCCTCCGAAGCCCGCCTGCTGACGGACGGTCAGCGCCGCCTCGTCGGTTTTGCCACCGCGCTCTTCGCCCTCCTGGCGACGCTGGTTCTGCTCGCGACGGTGATCTGGGCGCTGGCGTGGGCGGTCGGCCGCTTTTCCGGGGTGCTGTGGCCGCTGGCTGTCGCCGGCATCCTGGCCCTGATGCTGCGACCGGCGGTGGACTTGCTCCAGCGCCGTTTGCGGCTGCGCCGGCTGGCGGCGGTGGTTTTGCTTTATGCGCTGTTCGTTCTCGCGGCCGGCGGGCTGGCCTTGCTGGTGGTTCCACCGCTCATCCGGCAGGTGCTCGATTTCATCGCCTACCTGCCCACGCTCTGGCAGCAGGTCGTCGGTTACGTGCAGGCACATTACCCCGACTGGGTCGCCCTCGCGCGGCGGTATGCCGAGAATCCCGCCGTGCGCAACGCGCTGCATGCCCTCGCCGGCGAACTCCAGGGCCTGCTCGGCCAGGCGCTACCCTCGTTGCGCGCGGCCGGCGCGGGACTCCTTGCCCTCGTCGCGTTCGGCACGGGCCTGGCGGTCATCCCGATCTACCTGTTCTTCTTTTTGCTGTCGCGCGGCGAGCCGACGTCGAAGCTGGCCGATCACCTGCCCTTCCTCTCGCCTGGCGTGCGCGGCGACGTGGTCTTCCTCGTCCGCGAATTCGTCGGCATCGTGACTTCCTTCTTCCGCGGGCAGATGCTCATCGGGCTCATCATGGGCATCCTGCTGGCAGCCGGATTCTCCCTGATCGGGCTCCGGTTCGGACTGTTCATCGGCCTGGCCTTGGGCGTGTTGAACATCATCCCGTACCTCGGCACGATCGTCGGTCTCGCCGTCGTGCTGCCGCTGGCGTTCTTCCAGGCGGACGGCGGCTGGGCCCTCGTCGGACTCGCGCTGCTCGTCAAGATCATCGTCCAGGCGGTGGAAGGATGGCTGCTCACCCCGCGGATCATGGGTGAACGCACGGGGTTGCATCCGGTCGCGATCATCGTCGCGGTTTTCTTCTGGGGCACGGCACTGGGCGGCGTGCTCGGCATGATACTGGCCGTGCCGCTGACCGCGTTCTTCGTGACGGCGTGGCGCCTGCTGAAGCAGAAGTACTTTGCCCCTGCCTAGCGGCATGCCGTCCCCGCTCCCCGTTCCCCAGATCTGCGCGAACTGCGGCGCCGCCATCCCGCGCCACGCCCGATCCTGCCCGGAATGCGGGGCCGATGAGCACACGGGCTGGCGGGAGACCTCGAGCTACGACGGTCTGGATTTGCCCGATGCCGCCCTGACCGATAGGACCGGACCCGCCTCTCGCAGAGGGCCGCATGCCCTCAAATGGTATTGGCTCGCCGCCGCCCTCTTCGTGCTGGCCGCTCTTGTCCTGGGGGTGCTGGCCCTGCGGTAGGCCCCGGCGCGGCATTTGTCCGTTGCGCGCGGCGCCGGCGCCCGAAGAATTGTCCCCGATCGACGCATGGCTTGGGACGTGCAATTCCGCAAGGGCGTGTGGCTGCCGCAAACCGGCTGGTGGCTGGACGCCCATTTCGCGGTCGCCCGTTCCTTTGTCTCGCACGCGCATTCCGACCACATCGCCGCCCATCGCGAGGTGCTCTGTTCCGCCGTGACCGCGCGGTTGCTCCGCGCGCGCCTGGCCGCCCGGCGGATCGAGCACGCCCTGCCGTTCGCGCAGCCCGAAGCCCTCGACGCGGAGACAACGGTCACGCTCCACCCGGCCGGCCACATCTTTGGTTCGGCCCAGTGCCTGCTGGCGAACGAGCGGCACGGCACGCTGCTGTACACGGGCGACTTCAAGCTGCGGCCGGGCCGCTCCGCGGAACCGTGCGCCACCCCCCGTGCCGACGTGTTGATCATGGAAACCACTTTCGGCCTTCCCCGCTACGTCTTTCCCCCGACCGACCAGGTGCTCGCGGAGATCGTTGATTTCTGCCGGCAGGCGATCGCCGACCAGGAGACTCCCATCCTTCTCTGTTACAGCCTCGGCAAGAGCCAGGAGCTCCTCCAGAGCCTCGCCTCGGCGCAACTGTCGGTCATGCTGCACCCGCAAACCTTCCACCTCACGCGGATCTACGAGGAGCTGGGGCAGAAGTTTCCCCCGTACCAACTGTTCGCGCCCGGCAAGCTCGCGGGATCCGTCCTCATCTGCCCTCCGCAAGCGGGCCGGTCCGCGGCCCTGCAGGCGATTCTGGCCCGCCGCACCGCCGCCATCACCGGTTGGGCCGTCGACGCCGGCGCGATCTACCGCTACCAGTGTGACGCAGCCTTCCCGCTGTCCGACCACGCCGATTTCCCGGATCTGGTGGCCTTCGTCGAGCGCGTGCAGCCCCGGCTCGTCCTGACCGTCCACGGCTTTGCACGGGAATTCGCCCAGACGCTGCGCAGCCGCGGCCTCGAGGCGTGGGCGCTCGGCGCCGACAACCAGCTCGAGATGCGCCTGACGGATTGAGGGGAACCCCGGCGGCCCACGGCCGGAGCGCCGCCGCCGCGGGTTTTGGCAGAAGTTCCTTGCCTTCGTTTTTGTCCGCCCCACCTTTCTGCGGCGCACCTCGGTGCAATTCCGTGGTCTGAGTCCGCAAGTCCATGCGTTTCATCTCCCTTTCCGCCGTCGTCTCCCTCGTCCTTCTCGGCGTCCTCGGGGCGCGGCCCGCCCGTGCCGCCGCCTTTGCCGCCTTTGCCGACGGCGAATCTTTCACGTACCGGGTTGGATGGGGCATCTTCCCGCGCGCCGGCGAGATCACCATCGCGGCGCACGAGGAAAAGGATGAACACGGCGCTGCGGTCTTCCATATCACGACGGACACGGCGACGCGCGGCTTCGTCCGCGGCTTCTATTCCTACAACAATCGCGCCGAGGCCATGATCGACCGGCAGACCGGCCGGCTCACATTCATGCGGGAGAAGGGCTCCGACGGCGGGCAGCATCGCACCGACACCGAGACCACTTTCGATTACGTCCGCAACATCGCCTGGCACGTCGATCATTTCCGTCCGGATCGCTCCCAGCAGGTGGCCATCCCGGCCGGAGACCCCATTGATCTCATCAGCGCGCTGGTGCAGACGCGGGAGTGGAACCTCAAGCCGGGACAAAAGAAGGACGTGCTGGTCAATTTCAGCAACGAATTCTATCCGCTGGCCATCTATGCCGATCATTACGAGGAGGTCCGCACCCCCATGGGCGCCTACCGGGCGCTCCTGCTGATTCCGCGCATGGAGCAAAACCCCAAGGGGATCTTCAAACGCGGCGGCGAGATCAAGGTGTGGATCTCCCAAGGGGAGCAGAAGCTGCCCGTGAAAATGCAGCTCAAGCTGCGGTTTGGCTCGGCGGTCCTTTGGCTCTCGAAATACCAACGCTCCGCGCCCGCGGCCCCGCCGTCCCGGAAGCCCGGGGATTGAGCGCCGGCCCCGGCGATCCCCGGGTCGCGCGGGTCCGCCGGCGCGGCAAGGCCGCATGCGCATTCTGATCTTCCGGGGCGGCGCGCTCGGCGATTTTCTGCTCCTCCTCCCCGCGCTGCGGCTGCTCCGGGGACGCTGGCCCGCCGCGCACATCGAACTCGTGGGCAATGCGCGCGCCGCCGAGTTGGGGATCCTCGGCGGCTATCTCGATGCCGCCCACTCGCAAGATCAGGCGCGCTGGAGCGCCCTCTTTGGCGCTGCGCCGCTGGCTCCGGCACTGGCAGACTGGATCGCCGCATTCGACCTCATCCTCAATTACTGGCCGGATCCCGGCGGCCTGCTCGCCCGTCGGATTCAGGTTCGCCCCGGCCTGACCTGTCTCTCGGCGGCCCCGCAGCCGGCGGTGGCTCCGGCCGCCCGCCATTTCTGCGAGCCGCTGCGCGCGCTCGGGCTTTCCACCGACGATTTCGTCGGGCATCTGGCGCCGGAACGAATGTCGGCGCCGGCCGGTGCCCTGCCTGGCGATGACGGCCGCGGCCTCACCGCCATCCATCCAGGTTCCGGGTCGCCCCGCAAGAACTGGCCCCGGGCGCGCTGGCTCGAACTGGTTGACCGGCTTGACCGCCCGACCCTCCTCGTGCTGGGCGAGGCCGAGCGCGACTGGCTGCCCGGCTCCCGGCAGGCCGACCCGCGCCTGCATCCGGCCCGCGACCTTCCCCTGCCCACGCTCGCCGCGGCGCTCGCCCGCTGCCGGCTGTTTCTCGGACACGACAGTGGTGTGAGCCATCTCGCCGCCGCCGTGGGCACTCCGTGCCTGTTGCTGTTCGGTCCCACTGATCCCGCGGTCTGGGCGCCGCCCGGCCGCCACGTGCGGGTCCTGCGCCGGGGCGACGCGCTCGACGCCATCGGCGTGGATGAAGTGCTGGCGATGGCGGCCGGGGCCGACACCATTCGCGCACCGGGCACGCGCCGCGAACAGTGACGCCGCGAGTCGCGCAGGCCGCCGCGCGCTCACACTTCGCGGGCCAATACAAACCGCCAGGGCTTCCTGGCCCAGACGGGCCCGGCATAGTCAACGCCGACGCGGGGCTTCGCCTTGATCGCACCGCGCGGCACTCGCAGGCCCCGATCCTCGATCCACAGGCCGCTGCCGCGGTCGGCGGGCATTCCATTCAGCCGCCGGTCAATTCCCAGCTTCTTGGTCACCCGGCCTGGTCCATCCGCCCCCGCCACTCCGCGAATCAGCACCGCTGCGGGATGGTCGCGCGGCCCCGTCACCAGGTTGAGCATCTCATGTACGCCATAGCAGAGATAAACGTACCAGGCCCCGCCCGGCCCGTACATCACTGCGTTGCGCGCGGTGCGCCCGTGCCGCGCGTGGCAGGCGCGGTCGCGCTCGCCGTCATAAGCTTCAACGTCCGTGATTAGGGCGGCCATGCGACCGCGCGGTGTTGCGCGCACCAGGAATTTGCCCAGCAGCCCGCGCGCGACCGCGACCGTGTCTCTCCGCCGAAAGCTCTGCACTCTAACCATCCGGGGCATGGGGAATGTCTGGATTTCCTGTCACTGCCCGATAGGGGAATATCGTGCCCTTGCAAGCCGTCCCGCATGGGCGGGAGGCACCCGTCCTTCGCCCGCCGGCTGCTTTCGACTCGCACCGCCATCCGCCGCTTGAACGCCACCTCCAGCCCGCCGCATCGCTCCCTCCTTCGCCAGGCGCTGGCGTTGTGCATCGTCGACGGCGTCACCTCCAGCCCGCTCTGCTATCTATGGCTGCCCGGCAACTTCATCGTCGCCGCCCTGCTCACGGGTCTGTATCACCTGCCCGAGGCCGCCTACGGGTTGATCGTGTCGCTGCCGTTCTGGTGCAATTTCCTCCAGATCTTTCTGACGCCGGCGCTCGGGCGACGCTTCTCCGCCAAGCGCATCACGCTCGCCGCAGCCTGGGGCAACGCCGCCGGGTGGCTGGCCCTGACGGTCGCGCTGTCGTTCCTGCCCCGCGACCGTCCGGCCGAGAGCACGCCGGTCTTCTTCGCCTTCTTCCTCGGCTTCAGCCTGCTGGCCGCGGTCAATGGCGTGGCGTGGAATTCGTGGACGCAGGAATGGTCGCCCGAGCGCATCCGCGGGAAATACTTCGGCTTTCGCAACGGCCTGATTCAGGCGGCCACGGTGATTTTCCTTCTGCTGGTCTGGGCCGCGCTGGCCTTGTTCGAGGGATCGCTCCTTGCGTTGCAGGCGGTCTTTGTCCTGGCCGTGGTCCTGCGGGTCTGGTCGATCGTCGCCCAGCACCGTCTTCAGCTGGGCGCCGCCGCCGCCGGCGCGGGGCCGGCCCTCGCGTGGCGCGAGCAACTCCAGATCATTGGCCGCGACCGTTCCCTCGTCGCCTTCATCGCCTTCGGCGCCATCTGGGGTTTCGCCTACAATTGCCTGGGGCCGTTCTATCCGGTGTTCATGTACAACCAGCTCGGATTGTCGCTGTCCCGGGTGTGCCTGTTCATCATTCTCAATACGCTCAGCGCGGCGATTACCATGCCGACGTGGGGCCGCCTGCTCGACCGTCTCGGCAACAAGTCGGTGCTGGCGGCCGCGATTCTCCTCTGGCAGGCGCAGTACTTCGTCTGGCTCTTCCTGGACCGCGGCAACGCCTGGCTCCTCTATGGCTTGTGGATCTGGAACGGCTTCACCTGGGCCGGCTTCACGCTCGGCCTGTTCAACATGCTGCTGAAGCTCATCCCCGCGGAGGCGAAGACCACTGCGATCGGCATCAACATCGCGGTCACCTCGATCTTCACCGCCGTCGCGCCGATCCTCAGCGGCGCCGCCCTCACGTTCGCGCTGCGCCGGGGATGGAATCCCATGACCGTCTATCATTACGCCTTTGTCATCCAGATCGCACCCGCCCTGCTGGCCTGCGTCGTGCTCTTGCGCGTGCGCGAGCCTCGGGCCAGCTCGCTCTCCGCCGTGTTTGGCGCCATGCGCAATTTCCGCACGCTCGGCGCCATGCTGGGCCTGACATTCATCGCCAACTATGTTTTTGTGAAGTCGGTCCGCCGGCCGCCGCGATGATCCCCCACCTCTACACGCTGACCGCCAACCTGCTCTGGGAAACCACGTTCACCTTCGGCTCGTGGGAGCCCGGCCGCACGCAGCGGGCGCAGACCGCATCGTTCCAAGTCGGCGGCAAGGGCGTCAATGTCTCGCGGATGCTCGCGCGGCTGGGCGCGCCCACCACCGCCCTCCTTTTCCCCGGCGGGGCGACCGGCGCGGATTGCGAGCAATGGATCCGCGCCCACGGCGTCGCCTGCCAGACCTTTCCCGTGACCATGCCCACCCGCGCAGGCCTGGTGGTGCGGGCGGCGGGCCGGCCGGAAACCACCTTCCTCGGCCCCGACGTCCCCTTGGACGCCGCGGCCGTGCGCGCCTGCGCCCAATACCTGGACTCCTGCCCCGACGGCGACGTGCTGGCGGTGTGCGGCAGCGTGCCGGGGTGGGAGTCCGAGGCCTGCGGGCCGCTCCAGGCCGCGCTGAACCGGCGGCTGGCCCGCGGCCCCGTCGTGGCGGACACCTACGGCCCGCCGCTTGCGTGGCTGAGCGAACGGCCGCTGGCCTGGGCGAAGGTGAACCGAGTCGAGTTTGACGCGTTGTTTACCGAGGAGGAGCGCCGCGAACCGATGCCGGTCCGGCTGGCCGCCTCGCTCGAGCGCTGGCCCGTCCGGGCGTGGATCGTCACCGACGGTCCGCGGCCGATCTGGATTGCCGAACGCGGCCGCGCCCCCGAGAGCGTTCCGCCGCCGCCAGTTGCCGAGGTGTCCTCGACCGGCTCGGGCGATGTCCTCCACGCGTGTCTGCTGCACGCGGTGTTCCATCATCGGGAGACGCTGCGGCAGGCGCTGGAACAGGCTCTGCCCTACGCGGCCGCCAACGCGGCCCACGGCACCGTCGCCGACTTTCCTCTGAACAATCTGCCGGCCATTGGGTCAAACGCCCGGCGGTGAGGCGTCCGCGTCCTGCCTCTGACTCTTTCCCCATTTCCGCCATGAAAAAAGCCATCGCTCTCTCGCTCGCCGCGATCCTTGTGCTGATCGCCATCACAATCGGCTACCGCACCTACCGGGCCGAGGCGGCGCGCGCGGAGGCCGCCCTCCGGGCCGCCGATGCCGAGGCGCTCGCCGCGGCGCGCCGCGCGGACGCGGAACGCCGGGAGGCGGCCGAGGCGGAGGCCCGCCGGCTCGCCGGCCTGCAGGCCGCCCAGGAGTCCGAGGAGCTGGCGCAGCAGCAGGCTCAGCTTCGCGCCGCTGAGGCTGCGCGCTTGGCCGCGGAGGAGACCGCCCGCCGGCTGGCCGCCGAGCGCGAGCGCCTCGAGCGCGACAAGGAAGCGGCGGACGCCGAGGCGCTGCGCCAGGCTGAATTGCGGGAGAAGGAATTTGCGGAGGCGGAGGCGCGCCGGCTGGAGGCGCTCAAGCAGGTTGCGGAATTGGAACGCCGGAAGCGCGACGGCGCCGACCGCGAGGCCGCCCATGCCGCCGCCGTCCAGCGCCAGATGGAGATCGAAGCTGCCCGGATCAAGGAGGCTTTGCTCAGGCGCCCGGCCAATCCCGGCGATATTTGGTGGCGCCAACGCTTCACCACCGGCATCGATCTCTTCGACTCCCAGACAAAGTCGATCGGCGGGACCGGCAAGCCCATCCAGATGCAATAGGGGGCCGGGCGATCCATCGGTGGCGCGGGGCACGGGGAAAAAAACCGGTGGCGCCGCGCGCACCCCGATCATGGCGACGATTCGGACCAGCCCGTCGCGTGCGCCGATCGCCGGGCGCTCCGCCGGCGTGGAAATCCAACTTAATCCTTGCCTTGCCGGATGCGAAACCTCTTATTTCGCGGCTTCCATTCATGAAAGCCACGATTAAGACCCAGGGCCAGCAGTTCTCCGTGTCGGAGGGCGACGTCCTGATTGTCAATCGCTACCCCAAGACCGAGGTGGGGGCGACCATTGAGATCAAGGATGTCCTCGCGGCAGGAGAAGGTGACTCGTTTCGGGTCGGAACCCCGCTGCTCTCCGGTGCCAGCGTCACTGCCAAGGTGCTCGAAAACAAGCGTGGGAAGAAGGTGATTGTCTTCCGCAAGAAGAAGCGCAAGGGCTATGAGCGCAAGCGCGGCCACCGGCAGGAGTTGTCGGTGATCAAAATCGAATCGATCAAGGCCTAAGGAGATCTTCCGCCATGGCACATAAGAAGGGTCAATCCACCACTTTTAACGGACGCGAGAGCCACTCCAAGCGACTCGGCTTGAAGAAATTCGGCGACCAAACCGTCATTGCGGGCAATATCATCGTGCGGCAGCGCGGCACCAAGCTGCACCCAGGTCGGAACGTGGGCTTGGGACGCGATTTCACCCTCTTTGCCCTCAGGGACGGCGTGGTCAAGTACGACAAGGCTCACCGGCGCGTCAGCGTCGTGACAGCCTAGGTTTGTCCATCGCAGCATCCTGTAAAGCGCGCCGCCTCTTGGCCGCGCGCTTTTTGTTGGCGGTTTTCGGCGTGATTTCGGTCCGCCGGCTGTTAACTTACCGCCGGCATGTCCGATCGTCTGCAGGAATTGTTACGCCAGAAGGCCTTGCTGGACGAACACGCCGCCTGGCTCGAGCGCGAGATCGCCGCGGAGCGGACACGATCCGGGGGAGCGCCGGTGGCGGCATCTCCCGCGGCAGCGGCAACTCCCGTGGCGCCTGCGGGCGCCGCGCCGACGCTTGGCCCGGCCGAATCCGAGGCCGATGCTCTCCTCGATCAATACCGCGAGAATCCGCAGTCGATCCATCAAGCGGTCAAGCGGGGCTGCCTGCTCTATTTCTTCGCGGCGCTGGTTGTGGTGGGTTTGGGTGTAATCGTCATCTACCTGGTATATCGCGCCAAGTGACGACGGCGGCTGGCGCTCGCGTCCGCTCGGGGGTAGACTGGCTGTCGCACCCGGGTGCGGCGGACTGCAAATCATGCGCGTGAAGCCCGTGCTTTCCGCGCGCACGTCGGAGCCGGCCCGGCATACGCTTTCCCAAATGCACAGCATTTGTGCGTTTTTTCCGAACTAATCTTCCCGGGGCCGGTCTAGCCTGCGGAACTTTGCTTCTTCCATTGTTCAAACTCGACACAGCCGGAGACGGCGCGGCCCTGCGTGAAATCACCCGGGCCATCCGGCGAATCTGCCTCCTGCAGGAAGTCGGCCGACAGGACGAAGCATCCGGGCTCGAAACCAGAATCCTCACCCCGCTGATCAATGCTTTTCGCGATGCGCATGGGCCCGATGCCCTCCCGGATGAACGCCTTCATGACATTCTCCGCGCGGAGCAGGCACGTGCCGGCGACGCGGCGGCGCTCAACGAACTTCTGGCTCCGCTCTTGGCGGAGTTCCTGGCCATCCCGGCGGAAGCCACCCGCACGGGCCGATCCTCGGGCGCCGGCGACGCCCTGCCTTCCTCTCGCCCGCGTCCCACTGTCAGCCCCGAAATCGCCGATCTGCTCGACGGGATGCTGGCCCAGGAGAAGCCGCGCGCAGCGGCCCGGTCGCGCCACCCCCGCACCCCAGCTTAGTCCCCTGCACCGTCCTCAATCCGTGAAACACAGTCAACGCCCATGAGCCCAACCACCCTAGAGAAACCCTCGCCTGCCGAAAAGACCGCCGCCTCCGCCTCGGTCGCCGCTCCGCCCGCCGCCCCCGCGCGCAAGACCGACCGCAAGATCATGCTCGCGGGCTTCGATCTTGGCACGAACAAATCCTGCATCCTGGCCGGCCCCGTCGGCGCCACGGACATCACCGTCAGCAAGATCGTGCCGACCGTGGTCGGCTACGTGCGCGATGGCATCGTCGACGGCATCATCGCCGGCAACGCCAGCATCCTCTTTGGCGAGGACGCGCTCAAGAACGCCCTGCACGTCAACCTGATCGCGCCGCTGGCCAAGGGCGTGATCGCCCATCCGGACGCGGCGCGCGATTTCTTCCGCCACATGCGCAGCCTGATCGACGCCAGCAGCACGGCGGAGATCCGGGCGGTCATCGGCGTCCCCGCCAACGCCGAGGAGGATGCCCGGGAGAACATCCGGGCGAGCGCGACGGGTGTGTTCGACCGCGTCCTGCTGATTCCCGAACCCTTTCTCGCGGCGCTCGGCTACCGCGACGATGCGCGGCTCAACCAGCCCAATTACGTCGATCCGGTGATCAATTCGCTCTTCATCGACGTCGGGGGCGGGACCAGCGATCTGTGCCTGATCCAAGGCTATTTTCCGTCGCGGGAGGACCAGATCAGCGTTTCGTTCGCGGGCGACGCCATCGACTCCCTCATTCACGAAGACATCGACCGTCAATACCCCGGCAACGGGCTGTCCCGCCAGACGGTGCGCGAGATCAAGGAGACGCATTCGTACGTCGGCCCCATCCGCAAGCCGACCGACGTACGGGTCATCATCGGCGGCAAGGCGCGGGTGCTCGAACTGGGTGAATCCATCGGGCGGGCGTGCAACGCGCTCCTCGACCGCATCTATCCCGCGTTGACGACCCTCATCGCGCGCGCGTCGTCCGACTCGGT
>DATIWI010000075.1:0-4551 GCA_035519475.1 Opitutaceae bacterium | reverse complement strand
GGGGATCGTCGCCGCCCACGAGATCCCGGAAGGGTGGGGTCTGCTGATTCGCGACGGCCCGGCGCTCGCGCTGCAGCAGCCGCCAGTCCGCCACAGGCTCGCGTCCGAGCGGCGGCGCGCCTGGCTGGAGATGCTGGCGCTGGCCGGGACGCGGGCGGCGGCGCGCCGTATGGCGGGGGATCAATCGGAGCCGACTCGATCGGGCGGACCCCTGGAGGCATCCTAGGTCCACGCTCGCCGGGCCGCCCCGGCGGGTTTTGTGTTGGCAAAGAAGCTCCGTGAGGCAGAATCAAGCCGACTCTCCGCATGTCGCGCATCCTGTTAGTCGATGATGAGGAATCGGTCCGCGTCACGATCGGCGCCCTGCTGAAGGCGCACGGCCATGAGGTGGTCACGGCCGTCGATGGCAAGGAGGGCGTCGAGCAGTTCGTCCAGGATACCTTCGATCTGGTGATCACGGACGTGCTCATGCCGCGGATGGGCGGCGCCGCCACGATCGCCACCCTGCGCCAAATCCGGCCGGGCCTCCGGGTGATCGCCATCTCCGGCGCCCAACGCGTCGCGGCGGACGGCGCCGCGGAGACGGCGTCGCGGTTGCGGGCGGATCGACTGCTGATCAAGCCGTTTGCCCAGGAGGAACTGCTGGCGGCGGTGGCGGAGGTGTTGGGCGACGCGACGGCGGGTCCCGCCGGGACGTGAAGCGGGACGAAGGCCCGGGTGGGCAGCGGGAGCGCGGTTGAGCCGCCGGACCTCCCGGGCACTCTGCCTTCCGCCTGCCGACGAGCCCTTCGACTCCGCTCAGGCCAAGCGGCAGCCTTGCGTTTCACACGGAGACAGTTCTCGCCAAGCGCCCATGCCGCGGCCGGCTCCCGTGCCCTTCGCCTTCATGAAGACGCTGCGGTGCGCAGGCTGACGCCGAGGCTCTCCAGAACCTCCATCACTTCTCCCATGGGAGGATCCCCGGCGCGAGGGGCGCAGAATTCCGCCAGATCGGCCTGGGTCAGCGCGATGGTGCCGCGATGGGCCTGTTCGCCAATCTTTGCGACAAAATGAATGGAGGTCGCGAGGGTCTCGGCGCCCTCGAGCTTGGGCAGGAGGGCCGCGGCGCCGAGCAAATCCGACGCCAATGCCGTGGCTTGGATGATGTTCCCGGTCTTGTCCGAACCGGGGCGGCGAATCTGGTCGCGCAGCTTCTTGGCGTCGAAGCAGAGCCAGACGACCTTGTTCGCGAGCATCGCGTGCTGACCGTAGTGCTCCGCGATCCGGGCGCTGACGAAGCGCAGCAGGGCCTCGGCCGCTTGTTGGGGATTGATCGCCGGTGCGGCCGGCGCGACCGGGGCGGGCCCGCGGGAAGCGATGCGATAGACGGGGCCGCCCATCGGCAGTTTGATCGGGCGCATGCCCGCCGGACCGATACCGGGCAGCCGGGCGCGCGGAGCCGCTGCCTTCACGTAGGCCGGTATGACCGGCATGGGTTCGCTGGCGATCTTCATGTTGCGGGGAGGCGCGAATGATTCCGTCGCCGGGGAGAAGTCAATGAACCGAAGCTTCGCGAGAACGCAACGTGGGGCCGCTAGGCGTCCCTCGGGAAGCCATCCTCCCCAACGTTCGCGAAGCCGGGAGGGTGTTTGTTCGGGACCGCCCGGTGGCAGGCGGAGCAGCAACCGGACAGCGCTGATCGCGCTCGAGAATTCACGGTCTGACCTCTTCTTTCTTTGTCAACTGACGGGGCTCCGATCTACGCTGGTCATCCTTCGCCATGTGGCTCGTGCCGATCCAGGTGGAATGCTACGCCGGTTTCAAAGCGGACGAGAGACCGCGGCGTTTTCGCGTGAAGGAACGCTGGCTCGAGGTCGCGGAGGTCAGCGACCGCTGGTATGAGAAGGGCACAGACCCGGAGTGGCCGGCGGCGGATTACTTCAAAATCCTCGCCGGCGACGGCCACGCCTACCTCATCAAGCACGATCTGGAAAGCGATGAATGGTTCCTCGCGCGCACCTGGTGAAGCAAGGCGCCGGGGTCGCCCCTGGCGCCGTTTAGATTGAACCGTAGCCGCGTTCCGTTCGTTGTCATCGCGAGCCCCGCCGCCGCGGCGGGGCGCGGCGATCCAGAGTTTCTGGATTGCTTCTGCGAGGCGCCTCGCAATGACAGGCTTACGGCCGTGAATTAACTTAAACCGCTAGGCAGCAGTACCGACGGGCGATCCAATCCAGGCGGATGGGACGACTGATCCGGCGGCTGGGTGGCCCGACGAGGCGAGCCCCTTTTGCAGTCAAATCTGAGTGCCCGGGGCGCTTGCCAAACGCGGGATCGGGGGAGATTGTCGGGCGTGACGATCCGGCTGCTTCGCCCGGCTCCCATCGTGCTCACGATCGGGGGCGATACCTATCGAGTCGATTTCCACCGGAGCCGGTTGGGATTCGAGGCGGGAGGCTACATCGCGGCGTTTCTGAATGAACCCGGGAGCGGCCGTTACCTGATGAGCGAACTGATCCCCAGCGGCGCTGCACTCGCGGCGGCCTGGGACACCGGATTTGAATTTCGCCCCAGCGCCTCCGAGCCGGTCGACCGGATCATCAATGCGCTGGTTCGGCAGGGTCTGGCCGAGCGGATGAGTTCCGGCTGAGCGGGCGAGGACTCGCGGTTCCAGCCGCCCCGCCCGCTGCGGACATCCGCCTTCGTGTTGACCCCGCGTCGGGCACAAAAGCCGTGGGTGATGGCCAACGCACCTTCTCCCGAGGAGACGCCACCAGAATCGACAGTGAGCGAGCGCGAGCGTCGCCTTCTTGGCGGCAACGTCGTCTGCGATGGCGCCAGCCTTCTTCGGCTGCGAATCCCGCTCAAGGCGCCGGGATCGACTTGGCCGTTGCGAAGGTGCGCTGAAAGAAATCCAGGACCCGGACGATGGAATCGTGGGCTGCCTTCTCATCCCACGCCACATAGCCGCGCATGTGGGTCGCCGCGGGATCAAGGTAGTGCATGGCCGGCTCATTCCGGTTGAACCCATGATGGGCTCCGGCGTATTCGACCGTGGCCACGTCGAACTGGTATTTCTGCGCGAGCAGTTGCTTGAACGCCGGCACATTGGCGCCATCGCCGTAGGAATCCTCCGTCCCGTAAAGGATGAGCATGGGGGCGCCGGTCACCCGGCAATCGTCCTGCTTCAGGAAGGTCTTGCACACCGGGTAAAAGCCCACGTGGGCCGCGAATCCCTTCTCGGAGCCCAGCCAAGCCTTGCGATTGGCCTCCAGGGCCGTTTCGAGCGCCAGGTGCCCCCCGAGCGAGAACCCCATGATGGCGATCCGGTCAGGGTCGATCGCCGGCAACTTCCGCAGGGCCTTGAGGGCGGCAAAGCCCAGCGGCACGAAGGTGGCGGGCTTCGGCCGGTTCAGCGGAGTCGTATAGATCCCGGTTTTGAAGTCGACCTCCAGCATCGCGATTCCCGCCTGCAGGAGCGGGCCTCGATAGAACGCGCCGCGCGAATCGATCCCGCTCGTGCCATGCACCACAACGACCGTCGGACAGGGGCCGGTGCAGTTGGCGGGCAGGTAGAGGGTGCCGTGCACCGAGAGACTCCGCTGGGTGTCCAGCGACGAGAAGTTGACGATCGTCCCCGCGGGGGCGACCTCGGCCGGCGCGGCCAAGGCATTCAGCGCCACGGCCGCCATCAGCACAACGGCTGGGTTCCAGTTCATAGTTGAAGCTCCAAATTTCGCCGAGCGAACTGCAACGGCGCTCGCGTCGCAAGACGATACCATGCAGCTCCCAGGCGACGCGGAATCGGATCATGGGGTGGCCGGATCAGCGCACCGGCAGTGGCGATTGCCCGTTTCCGCCATGTGGCAGTTGGGGGGCGAGCCATCCCGGTGGCTATTGGCTCGGCGCATATCGCAGCACCGAGGAGGAACTGCGGAATGCCGTCCACGAGGATGGTTTGGAGTAGGATGCGGCGACCGTGGCGCGGACTATCTTTGAGCGGCTGGAGAAGGAGGGGGGGCGGTGACGGTGTGAATTGCGGCTCGCCCTTTCGTGGCGTTGCGGTTAGGAAAAAGCCGCAAGGAGGCGCAAATGAAGACGAAGACGAGAGCGCCCAAGGTTTTCGTATCCGCGCGAGCGGTCTTGGCCCGCGTGAATCGGAAAATCGCGGCCGAAGGCAGTATGCTGAAGCGGTGTCGCCAAGATTCACGCAATCATGATGAACTCGGCGACTACTATATGGTGAACTTGAACTCTAACGGTATCTTCAAGGTGCAGTGTGAGCTTGAAGAGGAGGCGCGGGAACTTGGTCTCCTGGGCGAATGGGAAGTATTGGATGAATAGGGCGGAATGACGGGGTCAGCGCCCAAGCGATTCGCGCATTGAGCTCATCTCCTTTCCGATTCGAACCCCCCAAATAACGGCGGGGTTTCTTGCCGGGCGACCGTTCCAGTCCTTCGTCTTCCTCGTAGTCTCAACCCACTCCGCCGTGCGCTGCCGCACCGTCGCATTGGAGACGCCCGGCACGTAGTGATCTCGGGTGGGCCGAATGTTCACGGCTTCTGTTCGGGTTCT
>DATIWI010000074.1:0-3324 GCA_035519475.1 Opitutaceae bacterium | reverse complement strand
GGAGAGGCGCGTGTGCCGGGCGCCGAATTCACCGGTGATGCCCTGGACGAGTACCTTGGTTTGGGGATTTGCGAGAATAGACATTGGAAGGATGAAAGTAGCGGGTAGTGAGTAGTGAGTGGCGAGTAGCGGGTAGTGAGTAGGCTCGAGGTTGGTGGAAGCGAGTCGGGTGGGTGGCGGGTGAGCGGCGGTCTCAGGGACTGTGATGCTCGCTACTCGCTCCTCACTACTCGCTACTTGGCCTCAGGCCGCCACCAGGCGGACGATCTTCTGGGCGGCGTCGGCCATGGAGTCGGCGCTCTCGATCTTGAGGCCGGACTCGGCGAGCGTCTGCTTGCCGGCGGCGACGTTGTTGCCCTCGAGGCGGACGACCAGCGGCAGGCTGAGGCCGGTTTCGCGGGCGGCCGCGGCCACGCCCTGGGCGATCGTGTTGCAGTCCATGATGCCGCCGAAGATGTTCACGAGGATCCCCTTCACCTGCGGATCGGTGAGGATGATCTTGAAGGCGGCCTGGACCTGCTCCTTCGAGGCGCCGCCGCCGACGTCGAGGAAGTTGGCGGGATTGCCGCCGTAGTGCTTGATGATGTCCATCGTGCTCATGGCGAGGCCGGCGCCGTTGACGAGGCAGGCGATGTTGCCGTCGAGCGCGATGTAGTTGAGCGAGTACTTGGCGGCCTCGGTCTCCTTCGGGTCCTCCTCGTTGAGGTCACGGAGCGCCTCGAGGTCGGGGTGGCGGAAGAGGGCGTTGTCGTCGAGCGCCACCTTGGCGTCGAGGGCGAGGATGCCGCCGCCGGCGACCGCGATCAGGGGGTTGATCTCGACCAGCGTGGCGTCGGACTCCCACCAGGCGCGGTAGAGCGCGGTGATGAGCTTGACCGCGTTCTTGAAGTAGTCGCCGGTGAGCCCGAGTTTGAAGGCGAGCTGGCGCACCTGGTAGGCCTGGACGCCGACCGCCGGGTCGACGTGCACCTTGAAGATCTTCTCCGGGGTGTTGGCCGCGACGTTCTCGATCTCCACGCCGCCCTCGGTGGAGGCGACGATCACCGGCCGCGAGACGGTGCGGTCGAGCAGGATCGCGAGGTAGTACTCCTTCTCGATCGCGACCGGCGCGGTGAAGTAGACCGTCTGCACCTTGCGCCCGGCGGGGCCGGTCTGCACGGTCACGAGGGTGTTGCCGAACATCTTCCGGGCGAACTCCAGCGCCTCGGCCTTGCTCTGGGCGATCTTCACGCCGCCCTTGAAGCCGTCGGTGAAGGTGCCCTTGCCGCGGCCGCCGGCGTGGAGCTGCGCCTTCACGACGACGGGCCCGTCCGGAAACTGGGCGAGGGCCGGTTCGAACTCGGCAAGGGAGCGGGCGGCGACGCCTTTCGGCACGGCCACGCCGAATTTCTCCAGCACTGCCTTGGCTTGGTACTCGTGGATATTCATGCGAAAAGGGCCACTGAGTCACAAACCGGCAGGGCAGGCAAAAGAAAATCCCGCCGGCGCGGTTGGACAGTAAACCCGGCGGCAGGTGGTCCACGCCAGCGTTGCCAACCCGCGCTCCGCCCGCACGATGGCGCCATGCAATCGCACGAGTTGCTGAAGGAGATCCTGCAGAAGATCAGCGCCAAGCAGATTTCCGCCGAGCTGGGGCTGTCGCTCTCCCTCATCTACAAGTGGGCGGAGCCGGCCGCCGAGGGCAGCGGTGCCGCCAACCCCCTGGATCGCATCGAGCAGCTGCTCCAGATCACGGGCGACCGGCGGCTGGCGCAGTGGGTCTGCGAGCGCGCCGGCGGCTTTTTCATCAACAACCCGCGCGCGAAATCGCACGCGGTCCAGCTCATCCCCGCCACCAACCACATCGTGCAGGAGTTCGCCGACATGCTGGCCGTGATCGCCGCCGCCGCGACCGACAATGCCATCACCAAGCCGGAGGCGCAGGACATCCGCGGCCGCTGGGAAGAGCTGAAGTCGGTGACCGAGGAATTCGTCCGGTGCTGCGAGGCGGGCAATTTCGGCCCCGTGCATCAACATCTGGCCGCCCGCGCGGCGGCGGGGTGACGCTGCGCATGGCCGGGTGGCGAATCTCCGCGGGCGTGGTGGAAGCGAGCCCCGCGACCGGCCCGGGGGCCCGAGCGGAGTCGGGGGAGGCGGGGCCCTGAGCTGCGTCGGAGGGCTTGCTCGCGCTGCCGCGATGTGAGATCGCCTGCAAGCCGGTTCCTACTCCATGAACTACCGCCACTCGTTTCACGCCGGCAACTACGGCGATGTGTTCAAGCACACGCTGCTGGTGCTGTTGCTGCGCGCCCTGCAGCGGAAGGCGAAGGGTTTTCTTTACCTCGACACGCATGCGGGGCGCGGGGCGTACGACTTGCGCGCGGCGGCGGGACGGCCGGAGCGGCCGCCGGAGTGGCCGCAGGGCATCGGGCGGCTGTGGAACGCCTCCGGCCTGCTGCCGCCGCTGGCCGATTTCGTGGCGCTGGTGCGCGCCTTTGACCGGCGCGCGGGTGCCGGCGGCGCCCGCCCGCCGCGACTCTATCCGGGCTCGCCCTGGCTCGCGGCGCTCGTGCGGCGGCCGCAGGACCGGCTGGCGCTCTGGGAGCAGCAGCCCGCCGAGGCCCGGGCGCTGCGGGCGGCGTTCGCGCGCTGGCCGCGCGTGGCGGTGACCGCCGGCGACGGCTACGGGGCGCTGCGCGCGCTGCTGCCTCCGCCGGAGCGGCGGGCGCTCGTGCTGATCGACCCGCCGTTCGAGGCGCAGAACGAATTCGAGGCCATCCTCGACTGCCTGGGCGAAGGCCGGCAGCGCTTCCCCAGCGGTGTCTATGCGGTGTGGTATCCGGTGACGGAGCGGGCCCGGGCTGATGCGTTTCACGCCGCGCTGCGGCGGCGCGCGCTGGCGCCCACCCTGTGGGCGGAATTGGCGGTGAGCGCGGACGCGGCGGTACGCATGAAGGGCTGCGGCTTGGTGGTGCTCAACCCGCCGTGGGGATTTGCCCAGGGCTTGCCGCCCGTGCTGGCGGCGCTGAGCAGCCTTCTCGGCGTCGGCGCCGGCGCAGCCGGCCGGATGGACTGGCTGGTGCCGGAGACGTGAGACGAGAACGCCGCTGGCAATGGCGGAGCCGTTGGCGGGAGGCTACGGTGCATTCGCGCGCAGGCGCGCTCCGACAGCCGAATAGAGATTCGAGTGGAGATTGCGCCCGCGAGGGCGGTGGCCACCGCCGTCCCGGCGGGTCTCCGGATTGGGCGGCGAGCGGCCCGCCGGAACGGCGAGCCATTGGAAGCGCGGCGGAAGCGGGCCGTTCGGCGACGACTCAGCCTAGAATGCCGCCACCTCGACCTTCC
>DATIWI010000073.1:0-4201 GCA_035519475.1 Opitutaceae bacterium | reverse complement strand
TCCTTCGCTGGTGCTGGTGCGGGCGAGCGCGGATACCACGGGCGTGAGGTAGACGGGAAGTCTTGATGCACAGCTAGTCTCGCGCGCCTGCAGCCGAGAGCTCTCGAGGATTTCGGCAAGCCACGCTGGAATGTGGCAAATGCCACTTGTGTCGCGGTGATCGAGAGCTTCAACGGCCGGATGCGCGACGAACTGCTGAACCAGCACTGGTGGCGGTCGATCGACGAAGCGCGTCGAGCCGCCGCTGCCTATCGGGAGGACTACAATCGTGTGCGACCGCACAGCAGGCTCGGCAACCAGACGCCGGAGCAGTTCGCATCGGCGCTCCGGAGCCTTGAGACGCTGACTGCGTTCGTATCCGAGTTGGGGAGCAGGTCAACTTTGATGGACCATTTGCGAATGAGCCTCAGCCGCCGGACAAGAGCCGGCGCGCGCGCCGTCTCAGCCTTGCTGACCGCGGCCATGGTACTGCTGGCGTCCAGGGCTGGCGCCCAGGAGCTGCTGAGCCCGCAGCCGTCTTCCCCTGAGACCGACGGATACGTCTACGCCATGAGCCGGGTAGGCGACACCCTCTACATCGGCGGCGGGTTTGGCCTGGTTGGCCCGTGCACAGGCCAAGGAGCCCTCGTTTCGCTTGATGAGGGCCGGCCGGCCGCAATCTACCCGAAGGTCGCGGGTATCGTCCGCGCCGTCGTTTCCGACGACGGCGGCGGCTGGTTCATTGGCGGGGACTTTGTCGGGGTTGGTGGTCAACCGCGCGCCCACCTCGCCCACATTCTGTCTGACGGCACTGTGTCGCCGTGGGCCCCAAACCCGGATTCTACGGTGCGCGCGCTGCTGTGGAGTGAAGGACATCTGTACGTGGGAGGGGACTTCTCCCACATCGCGGGGACCGAGCGGCACGGTGTTGCCAGGTTCGATCTGCCTTTCTGGCGGCTTTCGCGGTGGAATCCTGATGTGGACGGCGGCGTATACGCGATGGTTGTGCACGACCGTTCCGTCTATCTGGGAGGGAGATTTTCCAGTGTCGGCGGAGCGGCTCGCGGGAATCTCGCCGAGGTGGATCAGGGCTTCGGGCGCCTCGGCGACTGGAATCCCGATGCCGATCGGGAGGTCGACGCCCTGGCGGAGCATGGCGACGCCATCTACGCCGGTGGACTGTTCCGAACGATTGCCGGCGCAGACCATCCCCAGCTCGTAGCCCTTGACCGGGCCACCGGGTCAGCACAGCCCCGGCGCTGGAGACTCCAGCGCATTCCGGACGTTCCGGAGTTCGACTCAGGCCCCTATGTAGGCGTACTGGTGGTGCACCGGGACCGGCTCTATATCGGCGGGTCGTTCACGCATGTCGACAGCATCGCGCGCGGGGGCGTGGCGGCGATCGACCTTCACACCCAAGACGTGACGGATTGGGACGCACATCTGATCAACAACGACGCTCCTTCACCCTACTGCTTCGCGCTCGCTATTCGCGATGGCGTCGTCTACGTCGGCGGGCGGTTCGTGCGGGTCGGGCCGGCCGTGCAGCGCCTCTACGTCGCCGCAGTCGACGAGGCCAAGGGCGACCTCCTGCCATGGTATCCGAAGGCCAACGGCTTCGTTCGGGCGCTGACCGCGGACGCCCATGCCATCTACGTGGGTGGTGAATTCTCGAGCCTTTGGTCGTGGCAGCCCCGCAACAACCTAGCTGCCCTGGACACACACACGGGCGAGGTGTTGCCGTGGAATCCGAACGTGAATGCCGCGGTTGGGCACATGGTCGTGAGCGGGAACACGATGTACATCGGTGGCGCGTTCGACCATGTGGGCGGCCAGCCCCGGCTACAGATAGCAGCCCTCGAGCTCACGAGCGGGTCGCCAACCGCCTGGAACCCGGGAGTTACGGGCTATACATCGCAGGCGGTGTGGTCCATGGCGATGCGGCGGGGGACCCTCTTCGTCGGAGGGTGGTTCTACGCTATGGGCGGCCAGCCAAGGGAGAATCTGGCTGCGGTCGATTCAGCCACCGGCGTTGTGACCGACTGGAATCCTGGTGCCGACGACATTGTCCAGGCTATGGCGACGCGAGGTGACACGCTCTTCGCGGGGGGCTGGTTCGAGCAGATTGCGGGGGAGACCCGCCACCTGATCGCAGCGTTCGACACTCGGTCGGGAAACCTCTACTCGTGGCAGACACAACCGATCACGGGTCACATTGAAGCCCTGGCGGTGGGAGACCGGGCCCTCTACGTGGCCGGGACGCTGCACAGCGTTGGCGACGCCCTGCGCGAAGGTCTCGCCGCCCTGGATTTTCGCTCGGCGTGGGTGCTGCCATGGCGAGCCGACGCGCCCGATCGTGCTGTGACGCTTGCCGTGAGCCACGGCGTGGTCTACGCCGGGGGCTGGTTCTCGAGCGTAGGCGGCCAGGAACGCCATGGCGCGGCCGCGATCGATTCCGAGACTGGGGAGGTGCTTCCATGGGATCCTCAAGCGAAGGCCCAGGCTCCGGGGTTTCCCGTCATCGCCTCTCTCCTGCCCTGGGACAACACCATCTACCTGGGCGGAGAATATGAAGGGGTCGGGCTCACGCCGAGCAATGGCCTCACATGGCTCAGTGACGCCGGGACGATCGTGCATCCTCCGTATGTCTCGGTGCCCTCAGAGCCCGGCGCCGGCCACCGCCTGCTGGTCGAGCTCGTTCCAAATCCGGCTCGCAATCACGCGACGCTCCGCTACTCGCTGCCGAGCCCCTCACCTGTGAGCCTGGCGATCTTTGATCTTCAGGGGCGGCGCGTGGCCAGTATCCTCTCGGGCGAGTCCCAGAGCGCCGGCGATCACGAGGTACAGGTGCGCACCGAGTCGTGGCCGGCCGGCTCCTATTTCTACCGACTCGAGGCGAGTGGCCAGAGCGCGATGGAGAAGCTGCTGGTGATTCGCTAACGAGCTCGAGCGACACGGGCCCGGAAGACTCGCACCGGTCGCGGTACCGCTTGAGGGGCATTGGCAGGCCGGGCAATCGCCCGACCCCGACCAAAACCCCTTCCGAATTCGTCCGCTTCGGCGCCCGGCCCTCAGGCATACTGCCGGTGTGCGAACGAACCCCGATTTCTCGACCGGCCCCCCGCCGCTCGATCCCGATCTCTGCTGGCGCGCCTGGGTGCGTCGTGATCGCCGCTTCGAGGGGCGCTTCTACATGGGCGTCACCTCGACCGGGATCTACTGCCGGCCGGGGTGCCCGGCGCGGCTTCCGGCGCGGCGCAACGTGCTCTTCTTCCGCTCGGCCGCGGCCGCCGAGTCCGACGGCTTCCGCCCCTGCCACCGCTGCCGGCCCGACAGCCTGCCGGGATCGGCAGCGGCCGCCGGCACCTCGGCGATCGTCTCCCGCGCGCTGCGCCTGATCGAGTCGGGCGCGCTCGACGAAGGCTCGCTCGACACGTTGGCCGCGCGGCTCGGCGTCACGTCGCGCTGGCTGCGCGAGTTGTTCGTGCGCCAGATCGGCGCGGCGCCGCTGGCGGTGGCGCAGACGCGTCGCGCCCATCTCGCCCGACGTCTCGTGGAATCGAGCGCCATGCCGCTCGAAGACGTCGCCGCGGCCGCCGGCTACGGCAGCGCGCGCCGCCTGCGCCACGCGCTGCAGCGCAGCTTCGGCCGCTCGGCGCGCACGCTGCGCGCTCGCCGCGCCGGCACACGTCCCGCGGCGCTGACACTCCACCTCACCGCCCGCGGCGCGTTCGATCCCACGCCGGCCTTCGCGTTCCTCCTGCCCCGCGCGATCCCGGGGATGGAAATCGCGACGCCGGCCACCTGGCGCCGCGCGGTGCGCATCGAGAGCGGCGCCGCGATCGTCGAAGTAAGCGCCGACCCCGAGCGCGGCGGACTCAGGCTGCGCATCCAGCCGCCGGCGCCCCGCGCCGTGCCGGGCATCGTGGCGCGCGTCTCGCGGGTGTTCGATCTCGGCGCCGACGTTGCCGGAATCGCCGCCGAGCTGCGCGCCGATCCCTTCCTGCGCGCGCGGATGCCCGCGGCGGGCATTCGGATCACCGGAGCCTGGGACGCGTTCGAGATGGGCGTTCGCGCGATCGTCGGCCAACAAATCTCGGTGGCCGCGGCGCGCACTCTGCTCGGCCGCATCGTCGAGCGCTGCGGCGAGCGCCTGCCGTTCGCCGACGAATCGCTGACGCATCTCTTCCCCACTCCGGTCGCGCTGGCCGCCTGCGATCTC
>DATIWI010000072.1:0-4873 GCA_035519475.1 Opitutaceae bacterium | reverse complement strand
GTCCTGCGCGAGGGTCTGGGGCGCGCCGGTGCCGGCATCGTCGCCGGGCTGCTCGTCGCCGCGGCATTGAGCCGGTTGATGGCGAGCCTGCTGTTTGAGGTCCGGCCCGTCGATCCGACGGTCTACACGGCCGGCGCCCTGTTGCTGTTCACCGTCGCTGCCGTCGCCAGTTGGCTGCCGGCACGGCGCGCGGCGACGGTCGACCCCGTGATTGCGCTCCGGGCGGAGTAGCGCTTCGCGCGGGGCAGGGGTTGAGGTTGAGGTTGAGGTTGTACGGACCCGGCCTTTCCAACCCAGCCTCAACCTAAACCTGAGACCTCAACCCGAAGCTTACAGGTTATCGCTTACTGCTTGCCGCCGGGCGCCGCCGGCGCCTCCACCAGCGCGATCTCGAATGGCCGCAGCATGAGGGCCACCTCGATCTCGGGTTTCTCCGGTGGATCGAAATGAGGCCGTTCTCGGCCCAGCGAGAGCTCGTGGACGTTCAGAAGCTTGCCGTGCATCCGTTCGATCCAGCCGGCGACCGGCGTCCCGGCCGGGAGCCGCAGCGCCGCGGTCACAGGCCCGTCGTTCATGTTGTAGAGGACGTACTGGCGCCCGCCGAAGGGATAAAGCGCGACGCCGCCCGGGCCGACCAGCCGTGCGCCCAGTTCTTCGAAGAAGATGCGGCGGATGGCGTCGAGCACCGCCTCCGGCAGCCGCAGCAGGTCGTAGCTGTTATCCGGCAGATTCAGGAGATCCACCTGGCCTTCAAGGTACGGCGTCCGCAACAGCACGCCGAAATCCGCGTCCTCGCGCACCAGCGCCACGTCGCGCACGTACGGCCAGGTCGACAGCTCGATTTTCGGGAAGGCGAAGGGCCGGCCCGCTTCGACGGCCTTCGAATCCCACAGGAACTCGCGCACCCGGAAGGTCGCCGACGACACGGTGCCGCCCTCGCCCATGACATTGAACACCCGGCCCAGCTCGCTGGTCCGGAGGTCTTGCAGCAGCGGCCACGTGAGCAACACCTCCCGGCCGGCCCGAAGCCGCGCCACGATCTCCGCCGCGACGTTGGGATCGCGCCGTGAATGCCGGGTGAAGACGGCCGTCTTGGTGTCGGCGGGGAACGCTGTCCGCGGGGACATCGGCAGCCCGATCATTCCGAGGTAGCCGAAGAGGTTGTACTCGCCCGTCGCGCCGAGCGGCAGGTGGAGCGGAATGCCCCGCGCCGGGCCGTCGAGCAGGCCGGCCAACCGGTCGAATTCCGGCATCAGCGCGACGAGCGACGGGTAAACCGCAGCGGCCGGAATGGGGGGGTGGAGCTGGCCGGCACACCAGAAGATGATTTCAGGCGCGCGCGCCAGCACCGCCTGCCACACCTGGGCAACGTAGTCATTCGCATCGTCCGCCATGTCGTAATTGTCGAGCCAGGCGCTGCGCCATTTCGGTCCGGCGTCGCCGCCGATCCACTGCTGGAACACGTAGCCTGAATAGATCGGGATGTGCTGGTCGTGGGTCGCGCGCTGCCGCGTCTCGATCCCGACGCTCACGCCGTCGAATTGCGGCGTCTGCCGGGCAACGTCGTAGCCGTGCTGCCGGTGGCCCTCGTACCAGTTGGGATACTTGATGATGATCTGCACGCGCGGATTCACCTGCTTCGCGGCGTCGATCAAGTGGATCTTCGACTGTTCGGCCACGAGCCGGCTGCGGTAGTCGGCCCACGACTCGCTGCCGCGGCCCGCCACGCATTTCGCGCAGGCGCACGTCGTGAAGAGCCAGTCGTCCACGATGATCTCGTCGAACACCCGCGCCAGCACGCGCACCCGGTTCTCGAGCAGGATCATGTCCTTCGGATCGTTGTAGCACAGCGGCCCGCGGTTCGCCGGGACGACGGCGCCGGAGACCTCCAAGCCCCCGGCTTTCAGCGCGGCGGCGATTTCCCGGAGGTATCCGACCGCCGCCTCGTCCTCGCGCGCGTCCTCAAGGTAGACCTTCGAGAGTCGCAGCGGCGCGAAATAGGCGAGCGTCGCTTGGCGCAACTCGGGTGTCGCCAGCAACGCCTCCACGTCGCGGCTCGTGAAGAACAGCGCCGTCTTGAGGTGCGGCCACCGTGCGTCCGCGCGGGGCGCTTCGGCCCGCACTATCCCGGCCGGCAATGCCAGGACACCGCCGAGGAGGGCGAGCGCGAATCGGGGAAGGCAGCATCGGGTCGCAGGAATGAGGCGCATGGTCGAAGGGCGGGCAGGGTTTGATTCGAACGGAGCTCGGTCGCCGCAGCACCGGCCCTTGGGGCCCGGCTCCGGCAAATCCGCGAAGCGCGGCAGGATCGCGGCGTCGGTCGGGCGTGTCAAATCCAGCCTCACCGCGCGGCGGAGCTAATGGCGCCGTTAACGCGGCGAATACCGCCGAAAGTCTGTAACCCCGGGATGGTATCGCGGGTTATCCCCCTCAGAGTCTCCTTGATTGCGGACCTGGTCCCTCGCCTCAGCGTGGCGGCGGTCCTGTGGTCCGCCCTGCCCGCCAGAATTTCCCGCTTACCCGCCATGCTCCTGGACCTTCGCCTCGCCCTGCGCAACCTGGCCAAATCGCGCGGCTTTGCCGCCGTTGCGATCCTGACGCTGGCCGTCGGCATCGGCGCCACCGCGGCGATGTTCAGCTCGCTGCGGGCGCTGGTGGTCGATCCTTTTTCCTACCCCCGCGGCGATCAGCTGGTGATGGTGTGGTCGGGAGACGGCTGGCCGCTGTCCTCGCCCGATTACTTCGATATCCACGAACAGGCCACGTCGTTCGCCGCATTCGGCGTCTATTCGCCCCGGCGGGTCAACCTGGGGGGCGACAACGCCCAGTCCGTGCCCGGCGTGATCTGCACGCCGGAGGTGCTGCGCGCCTTCGGCCTGCCTCCCGTGCGCGGGCGCTTCCTGACGGCCGAGGATGGCGACAAGGGCGCCCCGCCTGTCGCCGTGATCAGCTACGCGTTGTGGCAGCAGTCATTCGCGGGCGAACCCGACCTCGTCGGCCGGACCATCCGGCTCAACGGCGGCGACGTCACCGTCGTCGGCATCATGCCGGCGAATTTCGAGTTCGTCGGGCCCTGGATGCGCACGGAATCCTGCCAGGTCTGGCTGCCGCTGCAAATCAAGCGGGGTGACGGCGACCGCGGCAGCCACTGGATCTGCGGCGTCGCGCGCCTCAAGGATGGCGTGTCGGTTGGCGCCGCCGACGCCGAGATCAAGGCGATCGGCAAGCGCCTCACGGCCGCCTACCCCAACTCCAACAGCCGGAAACATTTCCTGGTCCGCTCGCTGCACGAAGAGATGACGCGCTATGTCGGTTCGCGGGTGTGGATGCTCTTTGGCGCCGTCATCCTCGTGCTCCTCGTGGCCTGCGCCAACGTCGCCAGCATGCTCCTGGCCCGCAACGCCCGCCGCCAGGGGGAATTCGGAGTGCGCATCGCGCTCGGTGCCGCGCGCAACCACATCATCCGCCTCGCCCTCACCGAAAGCCTGCTCCTGGCGCTGGCCGGCGCCCTCGCCGGGCTGGTCGTCGCGTTCTTCGGCGTCCGCGTGCTCCAAACCATCGCGCCCGTCAGCGACGCCCGCAAGGCCGCGATGACGCTGGATGGCGCGGTGCTGGCGTTTTCGCTGGGCCTGACCCTGCTGACTGCGGTGCTGGCCGGCCTGCCGCCGGCTTTCGCCGCCATGCGAATCTCCGTCACCGATCTGCTGCGCACGGAAGGCCGCGGCGCAGCCGGCTCGCGGGTCCGCCACCGCATCCTCCGCGGATTGATCGTCGGCCAGATCGCCCTCGCCTTTGTTCTCGCCAACGGTGCCGCCCTGTTCTCCGCCAGCTACACCCGGCTGCTGGCCGCCAACGACAAACTGGCAACCGCATACGTCCTCTCCGCCGGGCTCGACTTGCGGGGTGAACGCTACGGCGACAAGGAAACGCGGGCGCGTTTCTGCGACCAGCTGGCGGAGCGGGCCGCCACACTCCCCGGCGTCACCGCGGCCGGGACCACCACCAAGCTGCCGCTCGAAGGCGGCAGCAACACCCAGATTATGGTCAACGACCAGGTCTTCGACCCTACCGCCGACCGCACGCTGGCCGAGGTCTCCAGCATTACTCCGGGCTATTTTGCGGCGGCCGGCATCGGTCTGCTGCGCGGGCGCACGCTCGCACCCGGCGATGCCAAGGGCGACATCATCGGCGTCGTGGTGAACCAGGCGCTGGCCGACACTTGCTGGCCGGGCAAGGACCCGCTCGGTATGACCATTCGCGCCAACGATGCGAAACCCTGGTTCACAGCCCGCGTCGTCGGTTTGGTGGAGAATGTACGCCAGTGGGGTCCGGAAACGCCGCCCCGGCCCGAGATGTACTGGACGCCGGACCGGGCGTGGGGCGAGGCCGTCTACCTCGTCGTGCGCTCGACGCATCCGGCCAGCCAGCTCGCCGGTGCCTTGCGCCGCGAGGTGACGCAACTCGACCCCGACCTGCCGCTGTCGCGCGTCCGTACCCTGCAGGAGGTGGTGAACGACGCCACCCAAGGGCAGCGGGTCGTGACGGGCTTGGTTGACTTCTTCATGGCAGCGGCGCTCGGGTTGGTCGCCGTCGGGCTTTACGGCACGCTGTCATACCACGTCCTCCAGCGCACGCGGGAGATCGGCGTGCGGATGGCGGTCGGCGCGGGCCGGAGCGCTATCGTCGCCCTGGTATTTGGCCAGGGCGCGCGCTGGGTCCTGGTCGGGGTGGGCATCGGCGTCGCCGGCGCGCTCGGTTTGGCCACGGTGTTGCGGTCCATGATCTACGGCGTGAACCCGCTCAATCCCGTCACCCTGCTGGTCGGCGCGGCCGCCGTCGCCCTCGCCGCGTTGCTGGCCTGCTGGCTGCCGGC
>DATIWI010000071.1:0-8060 GCA_035519475.1 Opitutaceae bacterium | reverse complement strand
GACGTTCACCACGGCGGCGACCGCCATTCCCGCCGTGGCCGTGACCCTGCCGGCGAACGGCGCGGTCAACGTGCTGGGCAGCACCAGCCTCACCGTCAGCTTCAACATGCCCGTGGTTGTGGCGGGGGACTGGTTCAGCATCGCCGGCGGCGCCAGCGGCGCGCACACGGCGACCGTGCTCGGCGGCCCCTCAGATTACGCCCTGGTGCCCTCCCCGGCGTTCGCCGACGGCGAGACGGTGACGGTGACCGTGCTCGCCAGTCAGGTCACTGACGCCGCCACGGGCACCGTGCACCCCCTGGCGGACTTTCCGTTCAGCTTCACGATCCTCAGCACCACGCCGCTCCCGATCCACACCATCCAAGGAAGCGGCACCGCCAGCCCCTATGCCGGCCAGATCGCCACGATCCAGGGCATTGTCACGGCCACTTTCCAAGGCGCGAGCGGACTCGGCGGCTTTTATATGCAGGCGCCGGAGGCGGATTACGACAGCGATCCCGCCACCTCCGAAGGCATGTTCGTCTTCAACAGCAGCTTTCCAGTCGCCGTGGGCGACGTCGTGAAGGTGACGGGCACGGTCGCCGAGTTTGGCACCGCCCCCACCGCCGAAACCGAGCTCACCAGCGTCATCAATCTCGACAAGCTCGGCACAGCCCCGCTGCCTTCGCCCCAGTCCGTCACGCTGCCGTTCGCCAGCACGACCGACGCCGAGCGTTACGAGGGCATGCGCGTCACGCTGCCGCAATCCCTGTCCGTGATGGACAATTTTGACCTCGGCCATTTTGGCGAATTCACGCTCGCCAACGGCCGGCTCTCCACGCCCACCAATGTCGTCGCGCCGGGTGCGCCGGCGCAAGCCCTGGAGGCCGCCAATCTCCTCAACCAGATTCTCGTGGATGACGGCACCAGCGCGACCTATCCCGATCCCACGCCCTATCTCGCCGACAGCGCCGGGCGCGGCCTGACCCGCCGTGCCGGCAGCACCGTCACGGGCCTCGCCGGCATCCTCGACGAGAAATTCGGCTTCTACCTCGTGGAGCCGACGGAGCCCCTGGTCTTTGCCGACGCCAACCCCCGCGTCGATTCGCCCGCGATGCCCGGCACGCTGCGCGTCTGCATCGGCAACGTGGAGAACTTCATGAACGGCGACGGGGCCGGCGGCGGCTTTCCCACCTCGCGCGGCGCCACGACCTTCGCCGAATACCAGCGCCAGGTCGCCAAGGTCACCGCCGCCCTCCTCAACCTCGCGCCCGACATCATGGGATTGACGGAAATCGAGAATGACCGCGTGACCAACGGCCTCGCCGACAGCTACGGACCCACCAGCGCCATCGCCCAGCTCGTCGCGAGCCTGAACGCCGGCGCGCCTCCTGGCACCACCTACGCGTTTGTCAACGCGGCCGCCGTGGACATCACCACCGACCAGATCCACGTCGCCCTTATTTACCGCGTGGAGACCGTGGAGCCAGTCGGCCTGCCGGTCATGCTGAACGACGCCGCCTTCAACAACGTTGCGCGCAACCCGCTGGCGCAGACGTTCCGCCAGTTCACGACCGGCCAGAAACTCACGGTCTGCATCAACCATTTCCGCGCCAAGGGCTCCGCCGCGGCGGGCGCGGGCAACGCCGATTCCGGCGACGGCCAGGGCACCAACAACGCCCTCCGGGTGCAGGAGGCCAACGCCCTCACCGCCTGGCTCGCCACCGATCCGACGGGCAGCGGCGATCCCGATTTTCTGATCATCGGCGATCTGAACGCCTACGCGCAGGAGGACCCGATCACCGCCATCAAGGGCGCGGGCTATGTCAACCTGACCGAGACCTTCGAGGGCGCGGGCGGCTACTCCTATGCCTTCAACGGCGAATTCGGCCACATCGACCACGCCCTCGCGAATCCCCACCTTGCGGAACAGGTCGTGGGCGCCGCCACCTGGCACGCCAACGCCGACGAGCCGGTCTACTACGACTACAACCTCGAGAACAAGAGCGCCGCCCAGCAGGCGATCAACGCCGGCACCACCTTCCGCTACTCCGACCACGATCCGGTCGTCATGGGGGTCGGCCTGCATCCCGAATATGCCGCCCCGGTCTTCACCACCCAACCAGGCTCGCAGACGGTCACGGCGGGCGATTCGGTGACCTTCCTCGCCGCGGCGACAGGATTTCCCGCCCCCACCTTCCAGTGGCAACATGACGGCGCCGACATCGAGGGCGCGACCTCACCCGCGCTCACGCTCGACCATGTCACCACCGCCGCCGCCGGCAGCTACGCGGTGACGGCCCGCAACCGCATCGGGTTGGCCACAAGCGATGCCGCGACCCTCACGGTCAACAAGGCCGCCGCGGTGGTCACGCTGGGCAACCTGGCCCAGCCCTTTGACGGGACGCCCAAGGCTGTGACCGTCACGACGGATCCCTCCGGCCTGACGGTTGCGGTTACCTATGACGGCTCGGCCGCGCCGCCGGCGAACGTCGGTAGCTACGCCGTGGTGGCGACCGTCACCGACGCCAATTATGCCGGCACTGCCACCGGCACCCTGCGGATCGTCGATACCCTGCCGCCCGTGATCACCAGCCTCACCGCCCGGCCGCGCGTGCTGTGGCCGCCCAATCACCAAATGGTTCCCGTCATCGTGAAAGCGGTGGTTGCCGACGCAGCCGACCCGGCGCCGGTCACGCGCATCATTGCCGTGACATCCAATGATCCAGCCGACGACAAGGGCCACGGCCGCTTCGCGCCTCTGGACTGGAGGATCACCGGCCCCCTGACCCTCCAGCTCCGGGCCGAGCTGTCGCAGCATGGCGCGACCCGCATCTACACGATCACGGTGGAGAGCCGCGACCATGCGGGCAACGCCAGCACCGCGACGGTCACCGTGATTGTGCCGCGGCACCTCCGCCACTTCCCGGACTTCCCTCACGGCCCGATGTGACGGCCGGAGGTCTGCCGCTCATCCCCCGGAGACCGCCTGCACCACCTGCAGCCGGTCGCCGGTCTTGAGCCGGATGCTGCGGTCCTCGATCAGCGCGAGGTTGTCGTCGTTGAAGAAGATCAGCACGTGCCGGCGAAGGCGCATCGTCTCGTCGTAGAGGTGCGGGCGCAACTGCGGATAGTCCTCCAACAGGCGCCGCAGCGCGCCGGCGAGGGTGTCGGCCTCCAGCGGGAAATGCCTTCGATCGCCGGTGGAGTCAGCCAGCAGGCTCGGAATGGTCACTTCGATCTGCATGGAAGATTGAGTTTCACAGGAGCGCGCAGAGGGAGCAGAGGGGTGCTAGAACAACCAAGACGCAAAGGAGGTGCGCTCTCGGCGCCTAGGAGTCTTGGTTGTTGATCACTCGTAATCCGCTTCACTTTCTCCGCGTCCTCTGTGGCCTCCTGTGAAAACACATCCTACACCAGCCACGTCTTGACGGTTGTGATGCGGGGGAACTGGCCGGGCAGTTGCCGCCAGGTGTCGCCGGCGTCGGCGGAGCAGTACACCTCGCCCATGGTGGTGCCGAAATACACCCCCGCCGGCTCGAGCGGGTCCGCCGCCATCGCGTCGCGCAGCACGCCCACATAATGCGGCCGCCTCGGCAGGCCCCGCGCCCGCGCCTGCCAGCTCCGGCCGCGGTCACGCGAGCGGTAAACCTTGAGTGCGCCGTCCGGCACGAAGCGCTGCTCATCGCTCCGCAAGGGCACGAGAAACAGATCGCCCTGCGCGGTCACCACCATGGGGAAGCCGAAATTGCTCGGCAGGCCGTCCGCGATCGGCTGCCACGAGTTCGCTCCGTCCTCCGACTTGAACACGCCGCCGTGGAATTGCTGGTAGAGCACGCCGGATTTCTCCGGATCGAGCACCATCTTGTGCACGCACCGGCTGACTTCGGTGGCTGGCGATTCGCCCGTGGCGACGACCGGCAGATCGCGGTTGCAGGTCCGCCAGGAAGCGCCCCCGTCCTCGCTGCGGAACACACCGATGGCCGAGGCCGCCACCCACAGGCGCTGCGGATTGACCGGATCGACGAGAATCGTGTGCAGGCACATGCCGCCATTGCCGGGGAACCAGTGCGGCCGCGTGGGGTGGCGGGTAAGGCCGTCGAGTTCGTCCCACGTGCGCCCGTCATCGCGGCTCACGAACAACCCCGCCTCCTCGACGCCGGCGTACCACGTCCCTGGCTGCGAGGGATGGCCCGGCACGATCTGCCAGATGCGGTTGAGCTTGAAGCCCGACTCCGCGGCGTATCCCGGGCCCCGCTCGATTTCCCCCCAAGTTCGGCCCAGGTCGCGCGTCACGCGGAGGGTCGCCCCGTAGGTGTAGCTGCAGGTGCCGGCGAAAATCCGGCCGGCGTGGGGATCGCCGCAGAGGCTGTAAACCTCCCAGCCCGGCAGATGGGGCCCTGTGAGTTCCCATTTCCGGCGCGAGGCATCCGTATGGTAGAAGAAGGCGCCCTTGACGGTGCCGATCAGGAGCACGAGGCGGCGGGGCCTGGCCTTGGCGCGAGCCATACCCCGCCTAGTGAACGAGCAAGAATGGCGGATGCAAAACCCCGCAGCCGATTCTTGGCGACTTTCCATCCGGGTGGTGAATTCTTCCCTTGCCTCCGGCCCTCGGTCTTCCCTGGGCCGGCGCCGCCGTCAACCCGCCGCACCGCCTCCATGAAGATCATCCGCCACCTCACCCCCACCGGTCCCGCCTATGCCGCCCTGCAGTCCGACGGCACCGCCCGTGAGATCGCCGGCGACATTCTCGGCGATTTCCGGGTCACCGACCGTGTCGGCCGGCCCGGCAAATTGCTGGCGCCGGTGGTCCCGGCCAATCTGCTGGCCATCGGCCTCAACTACCGGAAGCACGCCGAGGAGGGCGGCCGCGGCGCGCCGGAGAAACCCGTCCTCTTCCTCAAGGCCACCAGCGCGGTGCAGAATCCCGGCGACCCGATCGAGATCCCGCGCCACCTCGCGAGCGCGGAGGTCGATTACGAGTGCGAGCTGGCCGTGGTCATCGGCCGGCGCTGCAAGAACGTCTCCCGCGCGCAGGCCTTTGATTACGTTCTGGGCTACACCTGCGCCAACGATGTGAGCGCCCGCGACTGGCAGCGCAAGCCGTGGGGCGGCGGCCAGTGGTGCCAGGCCAAGAGCTTCGATACCTTCTGTCCGCTCGGCCCCGTGCTGGTGACCAGGGACGAACTCCCCGACCCGAACGCGCTGCGCCTCCGCACGCTCGTCAATGGGGTGGCCCTGCAGGACTGGAACACGAGCGATATGATCTTCGACGTGCCGGCGCTCATCGAATTTCTGAGCGGCAGCAAAACGCTGCTGCCCGGCACGGTCATCCTCACCGGCACTCCGCACGGCGTGGGCTTCGCGCGCACGCCGCCGGTCTGGCTCAAGCCGGGCGACACCGTCACCATCGACATTGAGAAGATCGGCGCGCTGACGAACCCAGTGATCGAAGAACCCGTTTGACCACGATCGACACGGATGGATTCCATCCGTGCTGATCCGTGCTATCCGTGGTGCTCCATCATGAATCGAGTCCGCATTGACGATCTGCCGTGGGAGGAAATCCGTTCGCCCGGCGGCAAGTTCCACTCGTTCTTCCGGAACCTCTCGGTCGCGCTCGGCGGCATCCGCAACACCGGCCCCGGGGGCGGCGGCCACCCGTTCGATCTCCAGCTCCGCCGCATCCCACCGGGCGCGTCGGTATGCCCTTACCATTCCCATCTCGCCCAGTGGGAGCTGTATGTCATCCGCGCGGGCGCGGGCGGCGCCCGGGCGCCCGAGGGCGCCTTCCCGGTGAAGGCCGGCGACGTGTTCGTGCACCCGCCCGGCGAGCCCCACCAACTCACCAATACCGGCGCGACGGACCTCGAGGTGCTGATCATCGCCGACAACCCGCCGCTCGACGCCTGCTATTATCCCGATTCGGACAAGTGGGCGCTGCGCCCGCCGGGAAAGGTCTTCCGCCTCACCGAGGTGGATTATCTCGACGGCGAGGAGGCGCCGGTGGCGGGCGCCCCGCCCTACCGGTTCGCCCCCGCGCCGGCCGCGCCGCGGCTCGCGCCGTTCGCGCAGCGCCTTGCGTCCACCGACGCGATTCCGTGGGACCCGTGGATCACACCCAAGGGTAAGTATCACCAGGAATGCCGCAACCTCTCCGGCGCCGTCGGCGATGTCCTTAACGGCTGGCCGGCGCAGGGCCATCCCTTCAATCTCGAACTCACCCGGATCCCGCCGGGCAAGGTCGCCGGACCGTTCCATGCGCACGCGGCCCAATGGGAGCTGTTCCTGTTCCTCGACGGCGCCGGCACCGTGCGCACCGCCGCCGGCACCACGCAGGTCGCGGCAGGCGACGCGATCCTGCATCCGCCGGGCGAGGCCCACCAGCTGATCAACCCTGGCGGCGCCGAGTTGCTCTACTACCTCGTCGCCGACAACCCGCCGGCCGACTACTGGCACTATCCCGACTCGAACAAGTGGGGGCTGCGCGCCCCCCGGAGATTTTTCCGGATGACGGAGGCTGACTACCTCGACGGCGAGGAATAGTCGAACAACCAAGAAACCACGGCGCCAAGGCTACCGCTGGGCGTCTTTGCGGCTTGGTTGTTCAATTCATCAATAGCGCAATTTGCCGGCCGGGCCCGTGCACGCCCTCGATGAGGATGCCCTCGACATCCGCGGTTTTCGAGGGACCGGTGACCCAGATGATGTTCGGATCGTCGCCCAGCAGGGCGACGGCCTGGGCGATGTGAGCCATGACCTCCTCGCGGCGCAGCAGGGCGATGTGCACCCAGGGCGCCAGCGCGCCGAGCCGGCAGGAGGTGGAGGCATCCGACAGGATGAGCGTGCCCGTCTCCGCAATGGCGCCGACCGCGCGCGTGATGCCGAACTGGTAATCGTCGACGCGCGGCCGGTCGAACGTCGTTTCGACCGTGAACTCCGGGCCGAAGGCCGGCGCGAGCCGCGGCCACAGCTTCGGGTCACAGTAGCCGTGCAACCATTGGTTCGTCTTCAGCAGCGTGACCACGTCCGCGACGTGTTCGAAGCCCTCGCCGTTCACGAGCTTGGCGCGCTCGCAGAACACGCTCCAGGGATCCTTCCAGTCGACGAGTTCGTGCATCACCGCCGCGTCGTCGGGATACGCCGGATAGGCCGCGCGCCGGGCCAGCGGCGCCAGCGCGCCGCGCACGCGGCTGAGAATGACATCACGATCGCTGTTCATGGCGGGTAATTCTGACCACGGATTACACGGATGGGCACAAATGATTCCGGAAAGGGCGTGCCTCAGGTCTGGCTGTCATCGCGAGGGGCGCGAAGCGCCCCGTGGCGATCCAAGCATTCAACAAGCGCAAGACCCCGGACCCTGGCAAGAAACTGGATTGCTGCGGCGTCTCGCGGAGCGAGCCACCTCGCAATGACGGTCTGCGGTCGGCCATCGAGCACGAACGCGCTACCCACAATGCCTCCGTGTTCATCCGTGAAATCCGCGGTCAAGGTTTGATATCCGCAAGGTGCGGCTTCGGGGCGAGCAGTTTCTCGCGCGCCACGAAATAGAGAAAGCCGGTCAGCGCGCCGAACGGGATCAGCGCCAGCGCGTCGGCGTACCGGCCGTGGAAGAAGGGATTGTGGGCCGTGGACCAGTCGGTCAGCAGGGCGTCGGTCTGATCGAGCACGCCCGCCAGAAACGCGATCAGAATTCCCGCAATGGCGCCGCCGGCGATGTAACCGGAAGCGAGCAAAACACCAGGGCTCTTGTCGCTCTCGGCGACGAGCTGCTCCTCGGCGAGCTGCGCATGCCGCAGCTCGCCGCGCTTCAACCGGTCGACCAGCCAGCGGATGAGGCCGCCGACGAAAATCGGGCTCGAGGAGGACAGCGGCAGGTAGACACCGACCGCGAAGGGCAGCGACGCGATACCCGATAGCTCGAGCGTGACGGCGATCATTACGCCGAGCAGCACGAGCGTCCAGGGCAGCCGCCGGTCGAGAATGCCTTTGATGATATAGGACATCAGCGTGGCCTTCGGCGCGGCGAACTTGAGCACGGTCGTGCCATCGGGCCGTTCCCGGTGCAGGCCGTTGAT
>DATIWI010000070.1:0-6876 GCA_035519475.1 Opitutaceae bacterium | reverse complement strand
TGCGCTCGTCGTCACGCGCTGCCAGCCCTGACCGGGGCGCCTCCCTATGACAAAAGAAGAATGCAAGAAGCTGGTCGTCGAGATCATCGCGGACATCGCGCCGGACGAGGATCTCAGCCATCTGAAGCCGGAGGTGCGCCTACGGGACCAGCTCCAGCTCGATTCCATGGATTTCCTCGACATTGTCATGGAGCTCCGCAAGCGGTACGGCATCGAGGTGCCGGAGGCCGACTACATCCAATTGGCGTCGCTCGACAGTTGCGCGGAGTACCTGACCCCGAAATTCAACGCGCTGCCGGCGAAGACGTAGGGCGGCGGAAAGCCGAAATGGGTGGGCGGGGTCTGCCTCCTTGCCGCGCCATCGGTGGATAGGCCGGACCCCGCGAAAATCGGGCTGGCGGCATTCGGCGATGCCGCCCTACATCGGATGATCGCAAGCTCGATGCCATCATCCTCCCATTACGACGTTGCGGTCATCGGCGCCGGCATGTCCGGCCTGGCCGCTGGCATCCGCCTGGCGCATTTCGGCCGGCGCGTCTGCATCTTCGAGCGCCACTATGCACCGGGCGGCCTGAACAGCTTCTACCGCCTCGGGGGCCGCAACTACGACGTCGGGCTCCACGCCATGACCAATTACGTGCCGCCGGGCGTGAAGGGCACGCCCCTCGGCAAGATCTTGCGGCAGCTTCGGATCGACCGCGACGAATTGGGCCTGTGCCCGCAGAAGCAGTCGCGGATCGCGTTTGGCCCGCAGGGCGAGACTTCGCTGCGCTTCACCAACGATTCCGCGGTGCTGGAAGAAGAGATCGCGGCGAAATTCCCGACACAAATCGACGGCTTCCGCCGGCTCGCGGCGCTGACGGGAAGCTACGAGGATCTTGCTTTGGACGCACCGGCCGCATCGGCCCGCGCGGTGGTGCGGCAGCACATCACCGATCCGCTGCTCGAGGACATGCTGCTGTGTCCGCTGCTGTACTATGGCAGCGCCCAGGCCCACGACGTGGACTTCACCCAGTTTCGGATCCTCTTCAAGGCCGTGTTCCGCGAGGGCCTGGCCCGGCCCTACGAGGGCGTGCGCCAGGTGATCCGCGTGTTGCTGGAGAAGTACCGCGCCGCCGGCGGCGAGCGGCGGATGAACTGCGGCGTGGCGCGGATCCGCGAGGCCGGCGGGCGCGCCACCGGCCTGCAGCTCGATGACGGCGAGGAGATCTCCGCCGATCACGTGATCGCATCGATCGGCGCCCTCGAGACGCGGCAGCTGCTCGCCCGGCCCGCCGACGGGCAGCCGCGGGCGTCCGCCCTCGGCGCGACGGAGCGGCTGTCCTTCGTCGAGAGCATCCGGGTGCTGCAACCGCAGCCGCGCGAACTGGGGTGGGGGAGCGACACCATCGTCTTCTTCAACGACTCGGCGCGCTTCGAATACGCCCGGCCCGCCGGCCAGGTGGACACGCGCAGCGGCGTCATCTGCCTGCCCAACAACTTCGACTTCGGCGACCGGGAGCTCCCGGAGGGCCAGCTGCGGATCACCTGCCTGGCCAATTACGACCAATGGGCGGGATTGCCGGAGGACCAATACCGCGCGGACAAGGCGCGCTGGCTCGACGAAGCGACGCGGAGCGCCTGCCGGTTCCTTCCGCCGGTGCCGGCGGAGGCGCTCGCGACGGCGACCGTGGCCTGCGACATCTTCACCCCGCGCACGATCGAGCGTTTCACCGGCCACCTCCAAGGGGCGGTGTACGGCGCGGCGCAGAAGATCCGCGACGGACGTACTGACCTGAAGAACCTGTATTTGTGTGGTACCGATCAGGGGCTACTGGGCATCGTGGGGGCGATGCTCAGCGGCATCACCATGGCAAACCGGCATATTCTGCAGCCGGGTGCCCGTGGTTAGGAAATAGCTGAACGCTGCGAAGCTGCCTCGGGTAGGACGGGACAGCCGGGCGCGGGTGGGCAAATCGCAAACGGCCCGGCGAGCCCAGCGGTCCTGCCGCATCGGATCATTCTATTCGTAGGGCCCGAGCTTGCTCGTGGCTCTTGGTTTGCGCCGAACGGAGCGGCGGCGACCCAGGTCGCGCCCTGCACACCAACCGCGCCGGCGAAAGTGCACCATTCCCTACGACGCCGTGGGGCCGCGCCTTCTTGCCGCGTACGGGCGCGATCGCTCCGCATGGGCAGCTCCCGTTGAGGGAAATTCCCAGTTGCCCCGCCGGAATCCCTCGTGCTTAGTGATGCGCTTCATGGGCTACGATTGGCTCAAAGGAATCGGCGACCGCTATGACGTCGTGGTGATCGGCAGCGGCCTGGCGGGCCTGACCGGGGCCAACTGCCTCGCCAAGTGCGGCCACCGGGTCCTCCTGCTCGAACATCACTACCAGTTCGGCGGCCTGGCCACGTGGTTCACGCGCAAGGGCGGGCACATCTTCGACATCTCCCTGCACGGTTTCCCTGTCGGCATGGTCAAATCGGCCCGCAAGTACTGGTCGCAGGAGATCGCCGACGCCATCGTCCAGCTCAAGGGCATTCGTTTCGTCAATCCGCAGTTCGACCTCACCACGACCTTCGATCGCACCGATTTCACGCGCCTGCTGATCGAGCGCTTCCGGGTGCCGGCCGAAACGGTCGAGCGGTTCTTCGCCGACCTGCGGGCAATGAATTTCTACGACAACAACCCGGAGACCACCGGCGAAATGCTGGACCGTTATTTCCCGGGCCGCGAGGATGTGAAGCGCTTTCTCATGGAGCCGATCGCCTACGCGAACGGCTCCACCCTGGAGGACCCGGCGATCACCTACGGCATCGTGTTCTCGAACTTCATGAGCAAGGGCGTGTACACGTTCCGCGGCGGCTCCGACCTGCTCATTCAGAAGATGTCGGCGGAGCTCGTGCGCAACGGCGTCGAGCTGCGCAAGCACGTGCTGGTCGAAAGGGTGCTCGTCGAGGAGTCGGCCGGCGGCCGCCGGGTCGCCGGCGTGGTCGCCAACGGCCGCACCATCCCCTGCGACGCCGTTCTGTCGAACGCCAACCTCAAGGGCACCATCTTCAAGCTGGCCGGCGAGGAGCACTTTGCACCCGAGTTTGTCGCGCAGGCCCGCGCCGTGCGCATCAACACCAGCTCCTGCCAGGTCTACCTCGGCATCCGCAAGGGCGAATCGATTCCCCACATCGGCGATCTCATTTTCGTCTCCGACGCGTCCGCATTCCGGAGCAGCGAGCTGGTGGATTTCCACACCACCAGCCGCACGTTTTCGGTTTATTATCCGGAGACGCGCCCCGGTTCCGACCGCTACACCGTGGTCTGCTCGCTCAACGCGAGTTACGATGACTGGAACCGGCTGTCGCCGGAGGAGTACGAGCGGGAAAAACAGCGCCTCATCGACGAGTCCATCGCCTGCCTCGAGCGCTTCATTCCGGGCGTTCGCAGCCGGATCGACTGGACCGAGGCCGCCACGCCGCGCACGATCGAGCATTACACGCGGCACTGGCTGGGCACCTCGTTCGGCACGAAGTTCGAAGGACTGAAGGTCTCCATGGATCTTTCCAACCAGCTCCCCGGGCTCTACCACGCGGGCTCCGTCGGCATCATCATGTCGGGCTGGCTGGGGACCATAAATTACGGCGTGATCACCGCGAACAATATCGATAAGTACCTGCTCGCCCGAAAACGCGGCGGCGCCCCAACCGCGGAGCCCGCCCTCGCCAAACCCTGAGCCGCTTCCCGAGCCCCCGGCCCGCCCGTTCCGCCATGGCTTCCATCGAACAGCTGATTCCCCATCGCCCGCCCTTCCTCTTCGTCGACGAGATTATCGCGGAGACCGAGGACACGCTGACGACCCGCCGGCGGGTCCGGCCGGACGAGGATTTTTTCAAGGGGCATTATCCGGGCAACCCGATCATGCCCGGCGTGCTCATTTGCGAATCGGTATTCCAGTCCGGCTGCGCCTTTCTCGCGAAGCGGTTCGCCGCCCGTGGCGAGGACCTGAAGCGCTACACGCCGGTGCTGACCCGCATCACCGAGGTGAAGTTCAAGCATCCGGTCAAACCGGGTGACGAGCTCATCATCGAGGTCAAGTTGAAGGACTGCCTCGGGCGGTTCATGTTTCTGACCGGGTCGGCGCGCACGGCCGACCACCGCAAGGTGCTCACGGTCGACTTCGGCGTCGCCCTCGTCGAAACCGCCGGCAATGGCTCGAGTCCGGCCGCCGCACCGCCGGCTGCGCCATGAGCTTTCTCGCCCTTGACGGGAAGACCATCCTCGTATTCGGCGTGGCCAACCGCCGGAGCGTCGCGTGGGCGGTCGGCCGCACGCTCGAGGAGGAGGGTGCGCGCGTGCTTTACAGCGTCCGCTCGGCTGAACGAAAGGAGGCTCTCGCCCCCCTGCTGGGGGGACGGCCGGTTTACGTCTGCGACGTCGAGGAGGAGGGCGCGGCGGACCGGCTGGCGGCGGAGATTGGGCCGGCCCACGGCCCGCTGCATGGCCTCGTCCACTCGATCGCGTTTGCCAGCTATGCCGGCGGGCTGAAAGCGTTTCACGAGACGCGGCGGACGGATTTCCTGCAGGCGACCGCGATTTCGTGCTTCTCGCTGGTGGAGATCGCCCGCGCCTTCAAGCCGCACCTGGCCCGCGATGCCTCGGTCGTCACGATCGGCATCTCCTCCCTGCTCGTGACGCCGGACAACTACGGCTACATGGGGCCGGTAAAGGCCGCGCTCGACTCCACGGTGCGCTTTCTCGCCAAGTCGTTCAGCGCCGACACCGAGATCCGCGTCAACGCCGTCGGCGCGGGCCCGCTCAAGACCAGCGCCTCGGCCGGGATCCCCGGGTTCATGAAGAGCTATCTGTACGCGGAGAAGATGACGTTCCGCCGGCGCGCGCTCGAAACGCAGGAGGTGGCCAACACGGCGGCCTTTCTCCTCAGCGGGCGCAGCAGCGGGCTCAACGGCACGACCGTCGTCGTCGACGCCGGCCTCGGCAGCAATTACTTCGACAAGGAGATCATCCGGCTGGCCATGAGACCTGAGACGCCGGCTCCGCCGGCGCAGAATCCAGGTTCCAAGTCCCAAGGGCCACGGAAGTAGGGGCGCAGCAGCGGCGGGGCGGAATTGTTTGGCCTTTGGCGTTTTGGCGTTTGAGATCGTAGCCCATGCGTTTTGAGCACGTTTGCCTCGAATCGATCGCGGTGGCGCTCCCGGAGGAGGTGTGGACGTCCGCCGACATCGAGGAGCGGCTGCGGCCGCTGTATGAACGCCTGCGCCTGCCGTTCGGCCGGCTCGAATTGATGAGCGGCATCCGGGAGCGGCGCGTCTGGCCGCCGGGCACGCGGGCGTCGGACGCCAGCGCGGCGGCGGGGCGGGCCGTGCTGGGCCGGACGGCATTCCGGCCGGATCAGATCGAGGTATTCATGCACGCGGCGGTCAGCCGCGACATGCTCGAGCCGGCGACGGCGTCCTTTGCCCACCGCAAAATCGGGCTTGGCCCCAAGACCCAGGTCTTTGACGTTTCCAACGCCTGCCTGGGCGTGCTCAACAGTTTCACGGTGCTCGGCGCCATGATCCAGTCGGGCCAGATCCGCTGCGGCATGGTGGTGGCGGGGGAGAACGGCCGGCCGCTGGTGGAGCGCACCGTGGAGCATCTGCTCCATGCGCCGCTCAACCGCCAGCAGATCAAGCCGTATTTTGCCAACCTCACCATCGGCTCGGGCGCCGCCGCCGCCATCCTCTGCCACCGTTCGCTGGTCCCGGGCCGCGCGCACCGGCTCCTTGGCGGCATCTGCCTTGCGGCCACCGAGCACAGCGAACTCTGCCAGGGCGACGCCGCGGGCGCGGACGGCTTGGAGATGCAGACCGATTCCGAGGAGCTGCTGCTGGCGGGGGTGGACGTGGCGCGGCGCACGTGGGCGGCGTTCAAGGCGGACACGGGCTGGACCGAGGCGTCCGTCGACCGTTTCGTCTGCCACCAGGTCGGCACCATGCACCGGCGCAAGCTCCACGAGGCGCTCGGGCTCGATCCGGCGAAGGACTTCTCGACGTTCGAGACGCTCGGCAACATGGGATCGGTCTCGCTGCCCGCCACGCTGGTCAGGGCCGCGGAGGGCGGGGCGGTGGTCGCCGGCAGCCGCGTCGCGCTGCTCGGCATCGGCAGCGGCATCAACTGCATGATGCTGGCCCTGGAATGGTGATGACCCCGGGGCAGAACCACTGATGCACACTGATGGTCACTGATGCGGAGACTCTTGCGAGGACGCCGCCAGCCCGGAAGGAGATTGCAGCGGCTGACGCCATTTTTGCCAGCGGCCTTCCCTGTCAAACTCCGCGCCTGCCGACTATCAGTGGAGATCAGTGTGCATCAGCGATTGGAAATGGGAAAGGCGTCGCGTCATAGCCCGAACGGCCTAGACAGGACCTTGCGTGCAATATACCGGTGACAGAGCTGGCCCGCTGCCCGAGTGGCTGCGACGCCTTTATCCGTTCGAGCTGAGGGCCCACGCGTGTGGGCCGCACCGGATGAGTTATGTGGACGAAGGTTCGCGCGCGGACGAGGCCGTGCTGCTCGTCCACGGCAACCCAACGTGGTCGTTCTCTTATCGCGATCTCATCCGCGCGCTGGCGGCAGCCGGGAAGCGCTGCGTGGCGCCGGACCACCTCGGCATGGGATTGTCCGACAAGCCGCGGGACTATCCCTATCGTCTCGCGCGGCACATCGAGAATCTCGGCGGCTTAATCGAAGAACTCGGCCTGCGGCGCGTGCACCTGGTGGTGCATGACTGGGGCGGCCCGATCGGTTTCGGCTGGGCCGTGACGCGACCGGAAATGATCGGCCGCCTTGTGATCCTCAACACCGCGGCGTTTCTCTCGCGGCGGATTCCGCTCCGGATCAAC
>DATIWI010000069.1:0-3976 GCA_035519475.1 Opitutaceae bacterium | reverse complement strand
TGGAGCCAGGTGGCGGTCATCGCGCTGGGAGGCGCGCTGGGCTGGTGGTGGTTTCGCCGTTCGGCCAGCGGCGGAGAGGCCGCCGCCGCGGCCATCGCGAAACGCCGGGCGGGCCTTTTGTGGCTGGCGGCCTTCTTTGTGCTGCTCGCCGGCCTGCCGCTGCTCGCCGCGGTGACGCGGCAGCCCTGGCTCCTGATTTTCGACCGATTCTACCGCACCGGCTCGCTCGTGTTTGGCGGTGGCCACGTGATCCTGCCCCTGCTCGAGCGCGAGGTCGTGGCCCCCGGCTGGCTGACGCATGATCAATTCCTGGCCGGCTATGGCGCGGCGCAGGCGCTGCCGGGTCCGCTCTTCACGCTCTGCGCCTACCTGGGGGCGCTGATCAACGTCGGCCCCGGCGGCTGGCTGGGCGGCGTCTGGGCGCTTGTCGCCATCTTCACGCCCTCGGTGCTGCTCGTGGCCGGCGCCCTGCCCTTCTGGCAGACCCTGCGCCGCCGGCCTGGCGCGCAAGCCGCCCTGCGCGGGGCCAACGCGACGGTGGTGGGCGTCCTGCTCGCGGCGCTCTACCATCCTGTCTGGACCGCCGGCGTCACCGGGGCTCGCAGCGCGGCATTGGCATTGACGGCCTTCGCCACGCTGCAGGTCTGGAAGGTTCCGCCCTGGATCCTGGTCATCGCCGCCGCCTTGCTTGGCCAGGCCTTCCTCTAGGCAGGGTCCATTTGCCGGAAACCTTTTCGCGCCGACGGCGTCAGATGACACGTGTTTTCCGTTCCCCCGCCCCGTTTCCGCCGAATTCGCCCCGGCCTGCGCGCGCTGATACTGATTCTTCCCGCCATCGCCCTGGCCGCTTGCACCGGGGAACGCCCGCATCGGCCGAGAGAGGGGGCCACGGGGCCTGGTGGTGAGGCCGCCCGTGCAGTCATTCCCCGGATGGAGGCGCAGGGAACTTTCTTTGACGGGCGGATCGAGGCCGAGGCGATGTTTGCGCGCGCCGGGATGAAGTGGTCGCGGGATCTGGAAGGCGAGCGCAGCGGCGGCGGCGGTCGCGGCGGGAGCCGCAGCGGCTTCCGGGGCGGCATGGGCGGCGGCTACGGCGGCGGCCGGGGAGGCCGGGGGCACCGCGGAGGCGGTGAAGGAGCCCCGCCAGAGGGTGCGGCCGAAGGTGTGCAGGCGCCGCCGATCCGGGCGAGCAACCTCCCGCCGATCGAGCTGCGACTGCGGCTGACCAACCACGGCAGCGCGCCCGCGGTGGTGGCGGTGGAGGATTTCGACTCTGCGCTGGGCAACTTCGCGGTGCAGCCGCCCAAGATCACCGTGCCGCCGGGAGAATCGGTCGAGGCCGACCCCATGGTGTCGCGTTTGGGCGTCACCGTCGAAGAGGTCGCCCTGACCATCAAGATGCATTGCGACGGCCGCACCGAGCAGCAAGTGCTGACCCTGCGGACCGTGAAGGAGCCGCCCGCCGGCGCGCCGCCGCCCGGATCCCCGCCACCGGCGCCTCCAGCCGCGGCCCCTGACGCGCCCGGGTCCGAGAAGCGCGGCCCTCCCTAGGCCGAGAGGTACGGATCCGCGGCGTCGCGCAGCCCGTCGCCCAGGAAATTGAAGCAGAGCACGGTGAGCACGATGAGCACGCCCGGCATGAGCAGCCACGGATAGTTGGCCACGGTCTGGATGCTCATGCAGTCCTGCAACATCACGCCCCAGCTCACCGTCGGCGGGCGCAGGCCCAGCCCGAGGAAGCTCAACGCCGTCTCGCCCAGAATCATCGCCGGCACGCTCATCGTCAGCACCACGATGATGTGGCTGGTGAGTCCCGGCAGCAGGTGGCGAAACAGGATGCGCGTGTGCGACGCCCCGAGCAGGCGGGCGGCCATGGCGTAGTCCTCCTCGCGCAGGGACAGGATCTTCCCCCGCACCACCCGCGCGAGGCCTGTCCAGCCAATCAGGCTCAGGACCAGCGTGATCGCCAAATAGACGGCGAGCGGCGACCAGTCGGGCGGGAGCACCGCGCCGAGCGCGAGCCAGAACGGCAGTTGCGGAAACGAATTGATGATCTCGATGAGGCGCTGGATCACATTGTCCATCGCGCCGCCCAGATAGCCCGAAATGCCGCCGATGCTCACGCCCAGCACAAACGTGATCACAATCGCCACCAGGCCGATGGAGAGGCTGACGCGCGCGCCGTAGAGCAACCGGCTGAAGGTATCCTGGCCGTATTTGTCGGCGCCGAGGAACAGGAAAGTCGGCGCGGTGCCGCCCCCGGCCGGCGCCGGGTGCTTCACGCCGATGAAGTGGCGGTTCCACGGGAGAAAGCCCCAGAGCCGGTACGGCTCGCCCCGCACGAAGAAGCCCAGCGGCACGGCGGACGCGGTGTCCTCCACATAGTATTTGCGCAGGGTGACGGGGTCGATGATGCGGGTGACCCCGCGCACGTAGAGACCCCGCGCGAACGAGAAGCGCGGCAGCTGCGGCGGACAGTAGGCGTGCGCCAGGTCCCGCCACTGGCGGGTGTACGGAGCGAAGAACTCGGCGAAGACCGCCAGGGTGTACAGCACCCCGAGCAGATAAAGCGAGGCCACCGCGAGCCGGTGCCGCCGGAACTGCCGCCGCAGGAGCGTCCACTGCGATTCCGACCCGTCCGACGCGGCGGGCGGCCCGCCACCGCGGGGCACGGCCGGTGACGGAGCCTGGGGCGCCCGGGAACTCATACGCGAGGGAGGAAGGGGCCGGCGGCTGACGCGCAAACCCGCCGCCAAGGCAATCGAGGCGATCCCGTGGTGCAAGCTTCCTTTCCCCGGCGCGCCCGACCCTTTCCGGCCTTGACCGTCTGATCGTTCGGGGCAACGTAAGCCCCTCTGCGCCGTTGCCCGGTTGTGTAATGGTAGCACAGAGGACTTTGAATCCTCCAGTCATGGTTCGAATCCATGCCGGGCAGCCACGAGCAGCAGCGAAGCAGTAGAAGAGTAATGGCAAAGCAGCAACGAAGCAGCATCAGAGCAGCACCGCAGCAGTAGCAGAGCAGCGGTGTAGTAGTGGTCGAGCTGCGGCAAGCAGCGATCGAGTTTGCGGATCACGAGAGCCATCCAAACAGGCGCCGTGCGCGTCCGAGCAGGTCCAGCTCGACGCGGGTCGCTTAACGCTCAAGGCATTCCATGGCCGTTAGACTGTTCTTGTTCCCCGACAGCACCATCGTTCTTGCGATTGATCGCGGATGGTCTACATCACGCCACATGGCCAACCGACGTGATATTCCCCTTTATGGCACGCTTGACATGCTCATTCTCGGCTTGCTTGCCGAAGAGGAACTGCACGGGTTCGGCATCGCCCAGAAGATCCATGCGTTGTCCAAAGAGGAACTCTCGGTCGGCGAGGGCTCGCTGTATCCGGCATTGCACAGATTAGAGTTCAAGAAGTGGATCTCGTCATCTTGGAAGCAGTCGGAGACCGGCCGGAAGGCGAGATTCTACATGATCACGGCTGCCGGGCGCAGGCAGCTTCGAGAATCAGAAGAAGACTGGAGCCGGCTTGCGGCGGCCGTCGGACGAGTCCTGCGAGGAGCCGCAGTCCGCTCCTAGGACTTGGGGGAGAAGTGTTTGGTCGGGGTGGCTTCGCCAATCAAACATGCGCAGAAGCGATGATGCGGAACTAAGCGAGGAACTGAAGTACCACTTCGACGAGTTGGTCCGGCAATTGCGTGATTCCGGGCGATCTTATGCGGAGGCTATTGCGGAAGCACGCCGGCGATTTGGACCCCGGAGTCCCGTCATTGAGGCTGTGCGTTGCGCACAGGGACTAGGCGGAGCGGATTGGGTGTGGTACGACCTGCGGCTCTTCTGTTGGGGTCTAGTGCGCCGCCCATGGATCACCACTTGTTTCCTTGCCGCCTTGGCTGCGATGATCGGCTGTGGAGCTTCGTTCTTGGACACCTGGCGCCGATCAGAATCGTTGCTTTTCGGGTTTCCGGATGCTGCTCGCA